>NZ_JAMQOP010000002.1:336081-672163 GCF_031624495.1 Halogeometricum sp. S1BR25-6
GTTGTACTTCATCGTGCAGGACCCCAGCGGGTACGGCCCGCTCTCGACGCTCCAGTTCATCTGCGAGAGGCGCGTGTAGTGGCGGGCGAGTTCGGGTTCCGAGAGGTCCGGAAGTTCCACCGAATCGCGCGTCAACTCGGCCGGCAGCGGCGAGTCATCCTCGTCTATCTCGACGCGTGCGGCGTTCTTCTCGGCGAGTAGCGGTTCGTACTGGTCGTCGCGCGAGTAGCGCGCTTGGTCGTAGTTCATTCGAGACACCTCCGTGGCGAGAGTGAACGAGGCTGGGCGCCTCGCGTCCGGACGTACTCCATCTTACAGAACCTCCTCGAACGCCGCGACCAGTTCCTCGGTCTTCCGGGCGTTCAGGTCGGTGACGCACACCTGCAGTTCGTGCTCCCCGACGACGTGGACGGCGAAGCCCTCCGCCTCCAAATCGGAGGCGATGGCCTCGGCGGGTTGGTCGGTGTGCGCGACGAACTCGCGGAAGTGGTGTCGGTCGTGGACGGGGGCTTTGACGCCCTTCAGGTCGTTCAGCGCGGCCGCGAGCGACTCGGCGTCGGTGACGCAGCGCTTCGCCAAGTCGACGAGGCCGTCGGGACCGAGGTACGCGACGTGCATCGCCGTCCGGAGGGCGACCCACGCCTGGTTCGTACAGATGTTCGAGGTGGCCCGCTCCTTGCGGATGTGCTGCTCGCGCGTCTGCAGCGTCAGCGTGTACGCCCGCTTGCCACCGGCGTCCTCGCTCGCGCCGACGAGTCGCCCCGGCACCTGCCGGAGGAACGACTCGCGGGTGGCGAACAGACCGAGTCCCATCCCGTAGGCGGTGGGCATCCCGAGGGCGTCCGCCTCGCCGACGACGACGTCGGCGCCGACGCTCGCGGGTTCTTCGAGCAGTCCGAGCGCCACGATGTCGGTGCCGAGGCAGAACAGCGCGCCCGCCTCGTCCGCCACGTCGCCGATTTCCGAGAGACGCTCCTCGACGGCGCCGCGGACCGTCGGGTTCTCGGCGTACACCATCGAGACGTCCTCGCCGACCGCGTCCCCGAGAGCGTCAACGTCGACGTTGCCGTCGTCCATCGGGTACGTCTCGACGGTCAGGTCCGTCCCGGAGACGTAGTTATCGAGGACGCTCCGCTTGCCGGCGTGGAGCGTCTTCGGAACGAGAATCCGAGTCCCGGAGACGCGGCGGACGCGGTTCGAGAGGCGCGCCGCCTCCGCCAGCGCCGTCGCGGCGTCGTACATCGAGCAGTTCGCCACGGGGAGGCCAGTGAGTTCCACCAGCAGCGACTGGTACTCGAACAGTACCTGCAGGAATCCCTGCGTTATTTCGGGTTGGTACTGCGTGTAGGAGGTGAGAAACTCCGAGCGGCGCGAGATGTCGTCGACCAGCGCGGGGACGTAGTGGCCGTGGTGACCGCGTCCGAGGAACTCGGTGAGGTCCGCGTTCTTCGCGAACGTCCTCGACAGTTCGGTCCGCAGTTCCCGCTCTCCGCGCGCGTCGATGCCGAACTCGCCGTCGAACCGCACGTCCTCGGGGATGTCAAACAGCGACTCCTCGCCGTCGGCGTCGACGGCGTCGAGCATCGCCGCCGTCTCCGCCTCGGTGTGGGGTGCGTAGGGGCTTCCGCGCGTCATTCGGTCTGGTCGCGGTACTCCTCGGGCGAGAGCAGTTCGTCGAACTCGTCGGCGTCCGACACCTCGACTTCGAGCATCCACCCCTCCCCGTAGGGGTCCTCGTTGACGAGTTCCGGCCGGTCGAACAGTTCTTCGTTCACGCCGACCACCGTGCCGGAGACGGGCGCGTAGAGGTCGGAGACGGCCTTGATGGACTCGACGACGCCGAACTCCTCGCCTCTCGTCACGTCGTCACCCTCCGCGGGGAGTTCGACGAAGACGACGTCGCCCAGTTCGTCCTGGGCGAAATCGGAGATGCCGATGGTGGCCGTCTCGCCGTCGGTGGTTGCGTACTCGTGCGATTCCAGATACTTGCGGTCTTCGGGTACTTCGAACATTGTTAATCCTCCAGGAAGGGCGTGCTAACTACCTTCGCGCGTTTCTCCTGTTCCCGGACGGCGACGCGCAGGCGCGTTCCGGGGTCGGCGTACTCGACGGGGACGTAGCCGAGCGCTATCGGTTCGTTCAGGGTGGGACTCATCGTTCCGCTGGTGACGTGGCCGACGACGTGCCCGTCCTCGTCGACGACGTCGTAGCCGTGTCGGGCGACGCCGCGGTCCAGCAGTTTCAACCCGACGAGCTTCTCGTCGACGCCCTCCTCGTAGGCGGCTTCGAGGGCGTCGCGGCCGACGAACTCGGTATCGAGTTTCACCGCGAAGCCGACGCCGGCCTCGTAGGGGTTGCGAGGCTCCGTCTCGGGGTCGAAATCCTGCCCGGAGAGCAGGAAGCCCATCTCGATGCGGAGGGTATCGCGCGCGCCGAGGCCGCACGGCGTACAGCCGTGGTCGTCGACGAACGCGTTCCACATCGCCTCCGCCTCGTCCCACGGACAGAGTATCTCGAAGCCGTCTTCGCCGGTGTAGCCGGTGCGGGCGACCCACGACCGGACGCCGCCGACGTCGGCGTAACGGGCCTCGAACTTCGGGAGGTCGGCGGCGCCGTCGGCCGCGGCGGCGACGGCGTCCCGGGCGTCGGGACCCTGCACGGCGAACATCGCCCATTCCTCGGTGACGTTGTTCACCTGCGCGTCCAACCACCGCTCCTCCCGGTGGGCGGTCCACCGGTCGTGCATCTCGGCGTCGTGCCCGGCGTTCGGGATGAACAGGTAGCGCTCTCCCTCCTCGTCGGGGAGGCGGTAGACGACCGTGTCGTCCAGAATCGTTCCCTCCTCGTCCGTTATCATCGCGTACTGGGAGTCGCCGGGGTCGAGGCGCGTCACGTCGTTCGTGGTGAGTCGTTGCATCAGCGTCGTCGCGTCCGGTCCGGACACCTCCACCTCGCTCATGTGCGAGACGTCGAAGATGCCGACCGATTCGCGGACGGCCGCGTGCTCTGTCCGAATCGAGTCGAACTCGACCGGCATGTCCCACCCACCGAACTCCGTGAACTTGGCGTCACGGGCCGCGTGAGCCTCGCGCAACGGCGGTTTGCGAAGGGCCATACCTCCGAGTTGGTTCGGGCGAAGTAATGCTTTGGTATGTCGGTTCGGGGTTCCGGTGAGCGGGCGTTCGTCGCGGTAAACTGAATGCCGCGATAGGAAATCTACATTTGAGGGGGCGTCCGACGAACGAGGTTCAGACGAGTCCGTCCAGTTCGGTGACCCGAGTGTCCGTTTGGGAGCAGTCCGAAGAATTGATAAATAGATGTCACTATAGTTGTCAATCGACTGCACTGACGAATCAAAATCCGTGAAATAGGTTTATATTGCTGGCTACCGAATAAGTTACTATGATAGTAGCAAATACTCACAACCGAGACGTCCGTGCTGACGACCGCGACCGCCGAACGGCCACCTTCGCCGACATGGACCGTCTGATGCGAAGCATCTAATCGGCTGAAACTCTCTCTTTCGGGCGCTCTCGCCCCGAGAAACTGTTTTGTCCTCTCGCATCCATCTAGATTGATAGGCGTCGCGGACCGCGCCCGCTTTCGCGGGTGCGACCGCCGACGCGTTTCCTATCATGAGCGACAAACCACACCAGAACCTGGCCATTATCGGACACGTCGACCACGGGAAATCCACCCTCGTCGGCCGACTGCTGTTCGAGACGGGGAGCGTCCCCGAGCACATCATCGAGCAGCACCGCGAAGAGGCCGCCGAGAAGGGCAAATCGGGCTTCGAGTTCGCCTACGTCATGGACAACCTCGCCGAGGAGCGAGAGCGCGGGGTGACCATCGACATCGCCCACCAGCGCTTCGACACGGACAAATACTACTTCACCATCGTGGACACGCCCGGTCACCGCGACTTCGTGAAGAACATGATTACCGGGGCCTCCCAGGCCGACCACGCCGTCCTCGTGGTCGCCGCCGACGACGGCGTCGCCCCACAGACCCGCGAACACGTCTTCCTCGCGCGCACGCTGGGCATCGAGACGCTCATCATCGCCATCAACAAGATGGACACCGTCGGCTACAGCGAGGACACCTACGGGGAGATTCGCTCGGAGGTGCAGGACCTGCTGAAGCAGGTGCGCTTCGACACCGACGACGCCCGCTTCATTCCCATCTCGGCGTTCGAGGGGGACAACATCGCCGAGCGCTCGGAGAACATGGACTGGTTCGACGGCCCCACCGTGCTGGAGGCCCTCGACAACCTCCCGGCGCCGTCGCCGCCGACGGACGCCCCCCTTCGCATCCCGATTCAGGACGTCTACACCATCTCCGGCATCGGCACGGTCCCCGTCGGACGCGTCGAGACGGGGACGCTCAACGTCGGGGACAACGTCTCCTTCCAGCCCTCGGACGTCTCCGGCGAGGTGAAGACCATCGAGATGCACCACGAGGAAGTCGACAGCGCGGGCCCCGGCGACAACGTCGGATTCAACGTCCGCGGCATCGGCAAGGACGACATCCGCCGCGGCGACGTGGCGGGTCCCGCCAATGCACCCCCCTCGGTCGCCGAGACGTTCCAGGCGCAAATCGTCGTGATGCAGCACCCCTCGGTCATCACCGCGGGCTACACGCCGGTCATCCACGCGCACACCGCGCAGGTGGCCTGCACGTTCGAGTCCATCGACAAGAAACTCGACCCGAAATCCGGCGAGGTCGCAGAAGAGAGCCCCGACTTCATCAAGGCCGGCGACGCCGCCGTCGTGACCCTGCGCCCGCAGAAACCGCTGGTGCTGGAACCCTCCTCGGAAATTCCCGAACTCGGCTCCTTCGCCATCCGCGACATGGGTCAGACCATCGCGGCCGGGAAGGTGCTCGAAGTCCACGGGCGGTGACCGACTCCCTTCTTTCAACGCGGCGGTCCGCGAGCGAGCGGTGAGCCGCGTTTCCGCGGGGTGACCGAGTCTCAGGCCGACCCGGCGGCGGTCGTCGCCGTCGAGAGCGTCGCGTTCACGACGAACCCGAGCATGAGCACGACGGCGGCGAGATAGAGGCTCGAGAGCACGAGCAAGATGACGCTGAGGACGCCGAAGACCGCGTACGCGGCCGCGTTCGCGATGTAGAACCGGACGGCGGCGAGCAGGACCGTCCACCCGAACGCGGCGGCGACGCTCCCCGGAAGCGCCGCCGTCGGGGAGGGGAGTTCGCTCGTCGGGACGTAGTACAGGGGGAGGAGCACGAGCGAGAGCGCGACGAAGAGGGAGCCAAGACCGGCCACGGCGGGGACGACGCTGGGTAGGAGGACGAAGAACGCGCTCGCGGCGACGACCGACCCGACGCTCAGTCCGACCGAAGCGAGGATGCTGGCCGCGTCGGCGAGTCGGCCGCGCGGCGACTCGTGAGCGGCGTCCTCGACGCGGGAGATCACCGTCTCGAAGCCGGCGGTGGCGTTGGCGGCGCTCCAGACGAGGACGACGACGGCGAACAGGGTCGCACTCGCCTTCCCGGCGGAGTTTGACAGCGCTCGCGAGACCAGCCCCTGCGCCTGCGGGGTGAGAAACTGCGACGTCGCCGCTCGGACCGGTTCGATAATCGGTTTCCCGACGACGACCAACAGCAGCACCAACACCGGGAGCAGCGAGGCGAAGCCGTAATACGCCAGCGCCGCCGCCGGATACTGTATCCGGTGCTCGTACGACGTCTCGACGACGGTCCGCACCGTCTCGACGGCGGTGTCGGGTCGCGGCACATCAGCCCTAGCGGGAGCGCACTGAAAACGCTGTGTGGCCGTCGTCGACCCCGACTAGTCGCTCCGGGTTTCGCGTCGCTCGCGCGCCGCCGGTCTCGACTCGGCGTCACGGGGCGTCACGGTGCGCCATGACGCATCGCGTCACGGATTCGGAGAACGGAAGCGAGGGGGCGAACGCACCAGGCGGGATGTGCACGCTCCCTCGGGACGTATCGGGAGGGACGGTTGATACAGACTAACGTGGAACGTCGGCGGGCGTTCCGGTGGCGGTACAGCGGGGACCGCTCGTGGTTGGATTCGGCGCGGTTGGTGCCTCCGTTTTCTCACCCACCTGCGGCCGCGTCGTTTCGGAGGTACACGCCGTCGGCGCGCCATCCGTTGCCGCGGGCGCCGGCCCGCGTCAACTCCATCGTGACGGGCGCTCCCGTCGGAAGTCCGGCGAGTCGTTCGCGGAGGCCCTCGTGAGCGTACTCGACGACGTGGTAGGTCGCGTTCGTCTCGTGGGTCCGTAGGGTCAACGCGCCGTGGGCGTTCATCTCGCCGACGACAGTGAACGTTTCACCAATCTTTGCTACACTCATTCTTACTTCATCAACTTGTGCGCGAGATAGATAGATAAATCTGGCCCACTAGGTGTATAAGGTGTACATACGGGGTTGGGATGGGATGAACCCCGCCCGCGCGTCACGGTAGTCACGGAGCGACCGGACGGACCGTCGGATTCCCCCTTCGCCGAATCAGCGGGGTTATTCGGGTTCGGGCGGAACGGACGCGCATGAACCCCTCGCGACGGGACGCCGCGCCCGAGGACACGGAGACCGCGACGGGAGCGGACGCCGGCGTCTCCGACGACGACGACGCCCGCACCGATACCGCGACCGACGCCACTACCGACGGCGTTCCCCCCGGCGGAGACCCGCGCGTCGCCCTGTTCGTCGACGGGCCGAACGTCCTCCGCGAGGAGTTCGACGTGGACTTGGACGACGTGCGCGAGGCGGCCGCCGCCTTCGGCCGACCCGCCGCTACGCGGCTCTACCTCGACGAACACGCCACTCCGGGGCTGATTCAGGCCGCCGAGGCACGCGGGTTCGAGGTGGTCGTCACCAGCGGCGACGTGGACGTCCGCCTCGCCGTCGACCTGACGCGCTTCGCCGTCGAAGGGCGGGCCGACGTCGTCGCCGTCGCCTCCCGCGACACGGACTTCAAGCCCGCCATCGAGACGGCCAACGCCTACGGTCTGCGCACCGTGGCAATCGCCCCCGGCGCGT
The DNA here is from genome assembly GCF_031624495.1 of Halogeometricum sp. S1BR25-6. Classification (NCBI taxonomy): domain Archaea; kingdom Methanobacteriati; phylum Methanobacteriota; class Halobacteria; order Halobacteriales; family Haloferacaceae; genus Halogeometricum; species Halogeometricum salsisoli. The sequence goes on from NZ_JAMQOP010000002.1 coordinate 343,105, forward strand.
TCGGCCGGTCGGACGCCCTGCGGAACGCCGCGACGGAGAGCGTCACGCTGGGCGACGACGAGGACGGCCCGTCGCTGGTCGGTTACGACGGGTAGCACGACGCGAGAATCAGTGCCGACGCGCCGACGGTCGGGAGCGACCAACCTTTTACTCGAACCGTCCGACCCCGACGTATGGAAGACCTGGGTACGCCGGTCCTCGACAACCACCTGCACCTGAACCCGACGCACGGTCGAGGTATCGACGCCGTCCGCGACTTCGCGCGCCTCGGCGGCACCCACCTCCTCGTGGTGAACCGCCCGTCGTGGCACTTCGGTATCGAGGCCAGCGAGCGGGAGGATTTCCGACCCGTCTTCGAGGAGACTATCGACGTCGTCGAGGAGGCGACCGAGGAACTGCCGGGGCGCGCGTGGCCCGTCCTCGGCGTCCACCCCGGCCTCGTCTCCCGCCTCGTCGACGAACGCGACCTCTCGGCGGCCGAGGCGCGCGACGTGATGCGCTCGGGGTTGGACCTCGCGTCCGAGTACGTCCGCGACGGGGCGGCCCTCGGTCTGAAGTCGGGGCGGCCGCACTACGACGTGGACGACGAGGTGTGGGAGGCGTCGAACGACGTGATGCGGCACGCCTTCGACCTCGGCGCGGAACTGGACTGCGCCGTCCAACTGCACACCGAGTCGACCGAGGACCTCTCGGAGGTCGCCGAGTGGGCCGCCGAGGCGGGGATGGACCCCGAGAGGGTCGTGAAACACTACGCCGCGGGGCGACTCGCGGGGCCGACGCCGAGCGTCATGAGCGAGAAGGACCGCCTCGAAACCGCGGCCGACCGGGGCGAATCGTTCCTGATGGAGACGGACTTCGTCGACGACGCCGACCGGCCGGGCGCGGTGCTCGGTCCGAAGACGGTGCCCCGGCGCGTGCGGTGGATGCTGGAGGAGGGGTGGGACGACGCCGTGGAGACGGCGCACGTCGAGACGCCGCGGGCCGTGTACGGTATCGACACGCGCGGAACGCTGGAGCGCTGAATCCGTCCGGTCGGCGACCCGGAGACTCGGGAACGCGCTCACGCCCCGTGAGGCGCCCACACCGTCGATTCGCCGCCGTCGACCCGCCGATTCGCCGCGAACGCGCCGCGCTCGGACCCCGCGGACATAGGAAAGGCATTTGAACGACCACCGGGATGGTTGAGACATGACCGAGGCCGAGGAGACCTACTACACGAGAGAGCGTTGGCAGAACTGGATTTCGCGCGTCGAGGAGGAGGAACTCGACCCGGAGAACGAGGACTCCGCTCGACTGCTCTTGAATCTGCAGGACGACGCCGCCATCGCGGTGGCGAAAATCGTCTCCGCCTACGAGGAGGGGACGCTCTCCGAGGAGGACGCTCTCGAAGAGATAGAGGGCGTCCGCGAAATCGTCCTCTCGGAACCGGAGTTCGAGGGCGACGACGTCGAGGAGAAGGTGATGCTCATCGACGGCGTCCAGACGAGTCTTGTCTGCGTCTTCTACGCCGCCGAGGAGTACATCGTCGCCGGCCCCGCCGAGGAGGCCCCCCTGGAAGAGTACGTGCAGGTGGCCGCCGAGGCCGAACAGGAGGAGGACTTGGACGCCGCGCTCGGCTACCTCGTGCAGGCGGGCACGCGCATTATCGAGGGCGACGAACTCGACATGTCCGTCGCCGAAGAGATCGAGTACGGTCTCGTCTCCGAGTGGCTCAATGGCCTCGACAGCCTCCAGAGCGCCATGAGCGACCCCGAAGTCGTCGAAGAAGAGGACGAGTAGACGAGCGAGCGACGGCCGGACGCTCTTCGCCGGGCCTCGCGCGCCCGCGCCTCTCTACGGTCTCCCGGAGGAATACTTTTATCTGACAGTCACACAATCCGATGTATGGACTTTGGGGGGGACGACCGGGGGGTCACCGTTCAGATCGGGGCGGTGCTGTTGTTCGGGTTCCTCGTGGTGTCGATGTCGCTGTACCAAGCGACGGTGGTTCCGCAGGAGAACGAACGCGTCGAATTCAACCACAACCAGCGCGCGGTGAGCGACATGCAGGAGGTACGGAACGCCGTCGTTCGAGCAGGAACGACGGGCGAATCCGCGCCGGTCACGGTCGAACTCGGGACGCGATACCGCGCGCGCGCGATGTTCGTGAACCCGTCACCGCCGGGCGGAACGCTCTCGACGTCGCCGCTCGGCGAGGTGTCGATTCGGAACGCCGCCGTCGATGACGCGACTACGGCGGAGAGCGACTACCCCGACATCGCCGATTTCTGGAACGAGACGCGCCGGTATCCGACGAACTCGCTCACCTATCGCCCGTCGTACAACAGGTTCCGAGACGCGCCGACGACGGTGTACGAAAACGGCGTCCTCTACAACCGCTTCGACCGCGGGAACGAGACGGTGACTCTCGCGAAGACCGGACAGACGCTCGTCTCCGGTGAACGCATCTCAGTCGTGACGCTGACCGGAAACCTCTCTCGCGGCGGGTCTCGGACGCTCTCCGTCGACCCCGAGACGGTGAGTCAGTCCTCCCGAACGATATCGGTCACGAACGAGTCGGCGGGTCCCCTCACCGTCGTCGTCCCGACGGGCCTCTCCGCGAACGACTGGCGGGAACTGCTCCGAGACTCCGGACAGATGCGGGGCGACGGCGGGCGCGTCCTCAACGTGTCCGCGGGACCGTCGACCGGAACCGTCGAAATCACGCTGGAACCGGGAGTGACGTATCAACTCAGTCTGTCGCGCGTTCGCGTCGGCGCAGGATCCGAACGCCCCGAAGCGCGGTATCTGACGAACGTCGAGACGCTCGAACCGACGCTCAGAGTCGGCGAGTCCGACGCGTTCGTCGTCGAAGCGCGCGACGAGTACAACAACCCGGTCGGCGCGACGGTGAACTGGTCAGTCGAGGGCGGCGTCATCGACGGTCCGGTCACCGTGGCCCCCGGGCGCTACCGCTTCGTCTACACACCGTCGGACGAGACGACCACCGACGAGGTGCGCCTGAGTCTCGACGACCCCACCGACGCCGAGTTCGACGCGCGCGACCCCCGAGACGTGCGGGTCGAGGTCGACATCGCCTCGGGCGGCGGTGACGGCGATGGCGGCGGAGACGACGGTGGAAACGTCGACGACCCCGGGTTCGCCTACAACGACGTGGACGGCGACGGGAGCTACGATTCGACCCAGGATGCCAAGATTCCGGAGAGTGAACTCGCGGACGGTCAATACGATGCCGGGAACGACCAGTTGGTCATCCCCGCGAGCAGTTCCGACATCAGCGCGGACAGCATCGACTTCCAAGGCGGTCAGGGCGTCTACCTCGCCCCAGACGTGACCGCGACAGCCGGCGGTGCGACGGGGAAAATCACCATCGACGGCGGCGACGGCGACGTGATCGTCGCGGGCGCGACGCTCACGGCGAACGGTGACAACGCGGACGCTTCCCTCAGCGCGAACGGAAACATCGACGTTCGGGACTCAACCATCGCTGGCCACGGGGACGTCCGACTCAGCGCGACCGGATGGGTGAACGCCTCCGGTGCGACGCTCCACGCCGACAAGGACCAATCGGACGTCATCCTCGAGTCCAGCGGGGACGACATCGACCTCACGGGTGCGGTCTTAAAGGCCACGCGGAAGGATCAGTCCAATACTTCGCCGCAAAACGACGTTATCGCGCGGGTACCAAACGATCCCTCGCAGTATACGGTGTTCGTCGACGGGGCGACGTTCGTCGACGAAGACGACTCTCTCGACGTCTCGCCGGACGGAGCGGAGAGCGGAACCCCCGCTTCCGGCGGCGTCGTCTGATTAGCTCTGAGTTCGACAGCTGACGTAACACCTCATCGACAAACCCATATGGCCGGGCTTCGGAGTGAAGAACTATGACAGCCGTCGGCATCGACGCCATCGAGATATGGACGGGCAAGCTCAGACTCGACCTGCCGAACACGTTCGCGCCGGCGATGGGCGAGGACCCCGAGAAGTACACGAAGGGACTCGGTCTCGAATCGTCATCGTTCCCTGATACGTACGAGGACATCGTCACCATGGGTGCGAACGCGGCCAAGCGCCTGATGGACCGCAGAGGGCTGACGCCCGACGATATCGGTCGCATCGACGTGGCCACCGAGTCGGCGTTCGACAACTCCAAGCCCGTCTCGACGTACATCGCGGGCTGTCTCGAACAGGTGTACGACGGCGACTTCCACCACGCGAACAAAGGTGAGCGCAAGTTCGCCTGCCTCGCCGGCACCCAGAGCATCGACGACGCCTACAACTGGATCAAGGCGGGGCGCAACCGCGGCCTCGGCGCCCTCGTCATCGCCACCGACACCGCCCTGTACGAACGCGGCGACCCGGGCGAGGCGACACAGGGCGCCGGCGCCGTCGCCATGCTCATCACGGAGAACCCCTCCATCGTCGAACTCTCGACCGAACAGGGCTACGGCAGCGCCGACGAGACGGACTTCCTGAAGCCGAACCAGCAGTTCCCGAGCGTCGACGGCAAACGTTCGGTCCAAGTGTATCTCGCGCGCATGCGGGAGGCGCTCGAAGACTACGAATCCGTCTCGGGGGACACCCACCCCGACGACTTCGAGTACATCCCGTTCCACACGCCGTTCCCCGGCATGGTCCGGAAGGCGGCCGTCCTCGGCTACCGGCACATGACGCGCGACACCGACGTGGAGGAGGCCCTCGCCGAGGAGATCGGGATGCAACCCCGCGAGGAGGCGTACGACTCCCGCGAGGAGTACGAGGAGGCCATCCGCGCCTACATGGACGAACTGAAGGGGACCGACCGCTACCGCGAGTGGTACGGTCGCGTCATCGAACCGACGCTGGAGATATCGCGCAACGTCGGCAACTGGTACACGGGGTCGGTCCACATCGCCCGCCTCTCGGCGCTCCGCGACGCCCTCGAACGCGGCGAGGACCTGACCGGCAAGAAGTTGCTCGTCGGGTCGTACGGCTCCGGCGCCCAGGCGGAGATTCACGCCGAGACGGTCGTCGAGGGCTGGGAGGACCACGTCGAATCCATCGACGTGGACGACCAACTCGCCCGCCGGTACGACATCTCCTACGACGAGTACGAACTCGTCCACGACGTTCACAACCACGACAAGGAGACCGACGTCGACCGGTTCAGCCCCCCCGAGGAGGAGTTCGTCTTTACCGGATGGGGTCGGATGAACGAGCGCCGCTACGACTACGTGGAGTAGCGGGGAGCGTTCGCTCCCCTCGACCGCACCGGTCCCGTCGGCGCGCGACTCCGCTCCGGGCGCGTTTTACTCAACCCGACTGCCCGAGTCAGCCGTCGGCGTCGTCCGGACGGTTCCGGTCGAGGTCGGCCGCGAGACCGTCCGCGCCGACGCCGAACGTCACTTCTTCGAGGCGGCAGGCGTACGCCGCGTAGTGGTTGCCGTCGGCGTCGTAACGCGTCTCCCGCGCCAGCAGGTCGCGGCCTTCGAGCGCGTCGAGTCGTCGGTAGACGGTCGGTTTCGACACGTCGCAGGCGGCGGCGAGTTCGCTCGCGGAGCGCGGGCACTCGCTGGTGTGCACGAGTATCCGCCTGACCGACCGGTCGCCCAGCAGGTCGAGCAGTCCCCCCGCGTCGGCGTGTGACACGGTCGCACGAACGGACGACGCACACAAGAGTCCGGCGGCTGGGGGGGGGAGGTGACGAAGCTACGAGATGGTGCGCAGGTCTTCGAGCATCGCGTCGAGGTCGCGGTTCGCGATGGCCAGCGAGAAGCCGTCGATGCCGGCGAGGGCCGGGGCGTGCTCCCAGAGGTCCTCCTCTTCCAGTCCGTGGAGGATGACGGCGTTCGGCGTCGGGTTCACGACGCGCATGGCCACGAGCGGCGACTCCCCGCGGCTGACGTGCGTGAACACGAGCGCGCGACTGGTCGACTGGCCGTACAGGCGGTAGAACTCCTCCGAGGAGAGTCGGGTGATGGCCTGGATGCTGTTGATGACGGTGTGACCGCTCACCTGGTCGTGGTCGCCGCGGACGAGTTCGGTCGCGTCCATCACCTCGTAGAGGCGTTCCAGCGGCACGGAGGTGGGATACTCGCGGAGGTCTTGGACGATGTCGCTCTCGAACCCCGCGGAGATGACGCGGGCGTACTGCCGGATGCGACTGCCGCCGCGCGACTCGTCGATGTCGAGGAGCGCCTCGACCATCCGGCGGACGACGCCGATGCCGGGGCTCTCGCGCCGTCCGCTCTCGTAGTCGGAGATGACGGACGACGACACGTCGAGTTCCTCGGCGAGCACGGTCTGTGAGATGTCGAAGTCCGTGCGCCACTTGCGGAGCGTCGCGCCCGCGTCGTCGCTCAGCGTTATCTCGCCGGCGATACGGCGCGCGAGTTCGTCGCGCGGGACGTCCGTCATCGGATGCCTCCCGCGCCTCGGTCGTACCGATCCATGCTAGTCTACTGCCCTCTGCGCGACTGCGACGCAAAAGAATATCGAAAGTGGGGTTCGACGAACGACGAGCGCGAACGACTGCCGTCCCGAGCAAACGTTCAAGAGGAGTCCGAGACAGTGACTGTCGTGCCATCTACTATCGTCCACCTCGCGATAGCCGGTCTCGTCGCCGCCGCCCTCCTCGGCGAGGAGTTCGACGCGCGGAGCGCACTCGTCGTCGCCGGCTTCACCGTCCTCCCGGATTTGGACGTGCTCGCCGAACCGGTGCTCCCCGGCGCGCACCGCTCGCTCGGTCACACGCTGTTGCTTCCAGCGCTGGTCTTCGCCGTCCTCCTCTGGGACACGCGCCGCGGCGCCGCCTCCGCCCTCTACCGCCGCTACTGCGTCCGCGGACTGAAAGTGGCGTGGACGGGGGCGTTCTGCCTGTTCGGAGCCGCCATCCTCCCGGACCTGTTTCTCGGCGGCGTCAACGCCTTCTACCCCCTGCACGACCGCTTCTACGTGTTCAACGGGGAACTGTACTACTCCACCGACCGGGGGTGGGTGCAGACGTTCGTCGACCTCTCGCCGCCGGACCTGAATCCGGAACCGAATTCGTTGCGGACGACGGCCAACTTCCGGTTCCGGACGGTGCTCGACGCGGCGCCGACGCGCGGGGTGGAGCAGACGGTCGAAGCGGAACGCGTCGAACGGCTCTTCCCGGTGGCGATGGCCGGGTTCCGCTTCGCGCTGGTGCTCGTCTCGGCCGTCGTGGTGGCGATTCGATTCGGTGGCGACCGGTATCTGGCGCGCCTGCTCGGCGAGTAGCGTCGTGGGCGCGGCGGCGTCGATATCCTCGCCGACGGTACCGGCGCGTTCTTGTCTCCCAGCGACGACGAGGAACCGATGACCGACGCGACGATTCGACCGTACGAGGGCGGCGACGCCGAGGGGCTGTGGAGACTGAAGCGCGGCTTCGAACTCGGCATCGGCGCGGAGACGGGTCCCGACGGAAAGGCGGCGGCGTACGAGGCGAAACTGACGGACGACTACCGGAAGCGGTGGCTCGACTGGGTCGACCGCTGCGTCGACGAGGACGGCGCGTGCGTGAACGTCGCCGTCGCGGCGGACGGCGGGGGCGAGGAGTCCGCGGGCGCCGAACTCGTCGGCTACTCGTTTCTGCTCCCCGAGTCGCTGTCGTTCGTCTGGGACGCTGCCGTCCTCAACGAGATATTCGTCGCGCCCGAGCGCCGGGGGTCGAGCGTCGCGGACGGTCTGATGGACGCCGCCGTCGACTGCGCCCGCGCGCAGGACCTCCCCTTAGAGCGGATGGTGCTCGACGTGGACCGCGAGAACGACCGGGCGAAGGCGTTCTACGAGCGCTACGGCTTCTCGCACTGGGGGGAGATGGTCGCGCGGGACCTGTAGTCAGGTCACTCGGACGCCTCGTCCGTCCAGCGGAGCGTCGCGGTTCGCTCGCCGCCCGCCTCGCGCCACTCCTCCTGCGAGACGCTGTACCGGACGGCCGGCGCCGGGTCGCCGTCGCGTTCGATTCGATTGCGGAACTCGCCCTCGCGCCGCCCGCCGGCCGCCTCGACGTACCGGCGGATGGCGGCCTCGCTCTTCTCGTTGCCGGAGATGTGCTCGACGGCGCACAGCGACACGTCGAACTCGCCGAACGCCACCTCGAAGAACGCCCGCGCGCGTTCGCCGGAGTAGCCGCGGCCCCAGAACCGCTTTCGGAGCCACGTGCCGAAGACGGCGGTGTCGCGGTCCCACTGGAAGTCGAGTCCGGCCATCCCGGCGAACTCGCCGGCGCCGTCCTCGCCCTCGCGCGGGCGGACGACGTAGGCGGCCGCCTCCCCGTCGTCCCAGCGCTCCTCACACCGGACGAGGTAGTCGCGAGACTCCTTCGGCGTGGCGTGCGGGTCCCACGGGACGTACTCGGTCACCTCGTCGATGCCGTCCGCGTCCTCGCGGCAGTAGTCGTAGCACTCTCGCGGGGACACCTCCTCGCGCGTCGCGCGGCGGAGGCTGAGCCGGTCGGTGCGAATCTCGACGGGAAACACGCTATCGAGATGTGAGTCCGCCGAAAAGAAACTGTCCCGGGTGTGTCACTCGGTGGCTCGGCCCGCCGCGCGTCACTCGATACCGCGCGACGTCTTCTCCTTGCGGCCGGTGAGTTCGTCGGGTTCGAGGCGGTACATCTCGAACTCCAACTCCGCGGAGGGGCGGTCGTAGATGGTGACGAACGGGATGTCCATCGTCCGCATCGCCTCGACGACGGTAGAGTCCAGGGCCGCTTCGGTCACCTCCGCGAGGTGGCCGCGGGCGACGACGGATTTCCACCCGTCCGGCGTCTTCTCGTCGACGACGAGGGAGACGAGGCTCGTGGCGTTGACGAACGTCCGCTTCTCGGACTCGGGAGCGAACGCCAGGCGCAGGTAGACTCGTTCCTCGTCGGGATCGAAGCCGTAGGAGACGGGAATCGCGTAGGACTCGTTGTCCTTGGCGAACGCGACCACGCCGGTGCCGCCGTCTCCGAGAAACTCGACTACCTCTTCGTGGCTCATGGCGACGGACTGGTCGGACATGTCCGGAGAGACGCGCGCCAGCGGCATAATCATCCCTGATGAATCCCATCTCGCGGGAGCGCGCGTCCGGCGTCAGACGAGGAGGAGGACGACGGTGTAGCCGACGAGGCCCGCGCCGAACGCCCGGAAACGGCTGTCTCGCTCCTCGGGGAGTTCCTCTTTGATGACGTTGAGAACGATGCCGCCGGCGAGAAACGCGAACAGGAGCGAGAGCGCCGTCTCGGGGACGCCGACGAGGAACCCGGCGCCGACGCCGGCGAGGACGGCCGCGGCGAGCACCCAGCGTCCGATTCGGTCGTACGTCTCGCGGTGGTGGTCCCGCAGGCCGTAGTCGGTGACGAGGAAGTGGACCGCCATCGCCCCCGCGTACAGGAGGAGGTTCGCGACGCCCGCCTCCTCGCGGTGGAGGAGGAGGTAGCCGACGAGGGCGTTGTACACCGCGAACGACCCGACGTGGACCCAGAAGACGCCCGTCGGCGCCGCCGAGGACTCCGAATCGCCGCCGCGGCCGGACCCGGACTGCCTGGCGAACTGTTCGAGACCGTAGAAGGCGGTGAACCCGGCGAGCGCCGCGAGGAAGACGGCGTGTTCGGTGAGCGTCGCGAGGAGGGCGCTCGCCGCCGCGGGGCCCTCCGTCAACTGCACGTGGTGATGGGTGATTTCGGGGAAAATGTGCACGAACACGTACGCGACGGAGACGCCGCCCGCGGCGGAGAGCCACCGACTGCGCGGGACGGCCTGCAGGAACCGGAGTTTGCCGGCGAAGACGTGCACCGCGGCGAAGCCGACGGCACAGAGGACGTCGAGCGTCGGGAACACGGCGGGGTCGTTCGAGACCGGGATGAATAAGGTCGGGGGCCGGCCTGAGCGCGAGGGTCGTCCGAAGGGGTCGCCAGACGCTTTTTCGGCCGCGGGCGTCAAACGAGGGACTATGCGTTCACGGACGCTCGCAGCGCACGGCGAACCGCTCGGATTCGGGGCTCGGAGCGACTCTTCCGGACGCTCGGACGGACGATGAAGCCTGTCTATCTGTTCTCCGGAGCACTCCTCCTCTCGGTCGCGAGCGTCGACGTCCTCTGGACGACGCTCTGGGTCCAAGGGGGGGCCGGTCCGCTCACCTCGCGGCTGATGGACCTCGTTTGGAGACTGTTCCGGCGGGTGTTCGGCGACCGGCACCGGCTCCTGTCCCTCTCGGGACCGACGATGCTCGTCTTCGGCCTCGTCGTCTGGGTCGCCCTCCTCTGGGGCGGGTGGACGCTGCTGTTCGCCGGCGGCGACCCCGCTCTCTTCGACACCCGTCAGAACGACCCCGTCGACTGGGTCGAGCGGTTCTACTTCGTCGGCTACACGCTGTTCACGATGGGGAACGGCGACTTCACACCGAACGAGGGCGTCTGGCAGGTGGCGACCGCGCTGATGACCGCCTCGGGGATGCTGTTCGTGACGCTGATGGTCACGTACATCCTCTCGGTGCTGGACGCGGTCACGCAGAAGCGCGCGTTCGCCAGCGGGGTGAGTAGCCTCGGCGACCAGAGCCACGAGATACTGCGCAACGCGTGGAACGGCGAGGAGTTCCGCGGGCTCGACCTCCCGCTGAACTCGCTGGCGTCGGACCTCGACACCCTCACGGCGAACCACAAGGCGTACCCCATCGTGCACTACTTCCACAGTAAACGAGCCAGAAACGCCCCCGCCGTCAGCATCGTCCGCCTCGACGAGTTGTTGACTCTCCTCCGCTTCGGGACGCCGCGGGAAGGGGAACCCGCCGACGTCATCGTCGACAGCGCGCGGTCGAGCGTGGAGGATTACCTGTCGATACTCAACGGTGCCTTCATCGACCCGGCGGACGACCCGCCACCCGCCCCCTCCGTCGAGTCGCTCCGCGACGCCGGGATTCCCGCGGCGTCCGACGAGGCGTTCGCCGACGCCCTCGACGACCTGACGGAGCGCAGACGGCAGTTACGCGGCGTAGTCGAATCTGACCTCCGCGAGTGGCCCAACCGGGAGTGACGGGGAGCGTCCGCCTCAGTCGTCCTTACAACCCCACCCGAACGCCGACCACCCGCCGTCGGCGGTGAGCACCTCGCCGGTGACGAAATTGTCGTTGGAGGCGAGAAAGGAGACGCAGTTCGCCACTTCGTCGAGCGTTCCGAACCGGTCCAGCGGCGTTCGGTTCCGGACGTCCTCCCTGTCGAAGTCGGCGTCCTCCTGCGCCTGTTCGACCATCTCGGTTTCGATGTATCCGGGTGCGAGCGCGTTCACCTGGATGTCGTGCTCCGCCCACTCGACGGCGAGACAGCGCGTGAGGTTGTTGACGCCGCCTTTCGTCGTGTTGTAGGGCGTCCGGTCCTGCTGGCCCATGCTGCCCATCATGCTGGAAATATTGACGATGCTGCCGCCGTCGCCCTGTTCTATCATCCGTTTACCGGCCGCCTGCGCGCAGAAGAAGACGCCGGTCAGGTTGACGTCGAGGACCTGTTGCCACTCCTCGGGCGTGACGTCCTCGGCGGGGCCGCGGATGTTGATGCCGGCGTTGTTCACCATCACGTCGAGTCGGCCGAACCGGTCGACGGCCTCCTCGATAAGGTTCTCGACCGACGGCTTCTCGCTCACGTCGACCTCGACCGCGTGGGCCGACCCGCCGTCGTCTTCTATCTCCGCGGCGACCGCTTCGCAGTCCGCCAGCGACCGCGAACAGACCACGACGTTCGCGCCGTCCGCGGCGAACCGCTTCGCGACGTGCTTTCCGATTCCTCTGCTCGACCCGGTGACTATCGCCGTTCGCTCGTCGGTTGCGTCGTCCATGTGGCGTGTGTACCTCGTTAGCCGGTTCGCCGCGTCCGTCGCAAAGAACTGCCGGTACGGGGTTCGAGGTTCGTGTCACGGCGAACTCGAAGCGGTTAGCGCACTTCGTTCGACGTCGTTCGCCCCGAGAGATACGGGACGGATCGAGCTGAGAGTGATGGGTGAAAATTCGATTTCAGGGAACTGTTTTTATTTTACCCACCGTACGAGAGGTATGTCCGACGCGACGCTCGACGACAGAGGACGTCTGACGCTCCCGAAGGAAATCCGAGAGCGGTACGGCGACCGTTATCACGTCGTCGACGTCCGCGACGGCATCAGGCTGATTCCGGTCGCGGACGACCCGCTCGACGAGCTTCGAGACGAATTCGCGGACGTCGAGAAAACGGCCGAAGAGTTGCGCGACGAGACTCGCGAGGCGGCGCTGGACAAGGCCGGGCGCTGAATGTACGCCGAGACGGACTTCCTGCTGGCGCTCATCAAGGACGAGGACTGGCTCGGCGAGGCGGCCGAGACGGTGTATCGAGAACACCGGGACGAACTCTGGACGTCGCAGTTCACCTCATCGAACTACTGCTCGTCGCCTACCGCGAAGACCGCGATACGGAACGGGTCGTCACGAATGCCGCGGCGCTAGTCGAGGTTCGCGGCGATGTCGATACGGTCGTCGCGGCGGCGACGTACGTCGAAGACCACGGCTTCACGCCGTTCGACGCGCTCCATCTCGTCGAATCGAACGGCGACACAATCGTCCCCAGCGACGGCGCGTACGAGGGGTTCGCCCCGCGACTCGACCTGCGCGACACGAGCGAGGAGTAGCGTAGCGCTCCGCAACCACTAAACGCGGTTCGTCCCTCCCTCCGACAATGGCAGACTGGACGGAGAAATACCGGCCGTCGACGCTGGCGGAGGTCCGCGGGAACAACAAGGCCCGCGACGCGTTCGAGAAGTGGGCGAAGACGTGGGACGACCACCGCGAAGCCGTCGTCCTCCACGGCGCGCCCGGCGTCGGCAAGACGTCCGCCGCGCACGCCCTCGCCGCCGACATGGGGTGGGAGACGGTCGAGTTGAACGCCTCCGACCAGCGGACGGCGGACGTCATCGAACGCTTCGCCGGCCGCGCCGCGAAGAACGCGACGCTGGCGGGCGCGTCGGCCGGCGACGCGAGCGGAACGCGCGAGGGTCGACAGCTAGTGATTCTCGACGAGGCGGACAACATCCACGGCAACTACGACCGCGGCGGCGCGGGCGCCGTCACCCGGCTCGTCAAGGAGTCGAACCAGCCCATCGTTCTCATCGCAAACGAGTACTACGACATGTCGAACGGCCTGCGGAACGCAACGCAGGACATCGAGTTCCGCGACGTCTCGGCCCGTTCCATCGTTCCCGTCCTCCGGGACATCCTCCGCAAGGAGGGAATCGAGTTCGACGACGACGCCCTCGACAGAATCGCCGAGGTGAACTCCGGCGACCTGCGCTCGGCCGTCAACGACCTGCAGGCGGCCGCCGACGGCAAGGAACGTCTCGCCGTCGAGGACGTGGTGACGGCCGCGCGCGACCGGGGTATCGGCCTGTTCGAGTACATCGACTCGGTGCTGAAGGAGGATTCGGCGCGAGACGCCATCCAGTCGGCGTACGCGGTGGACGAGACGCCCGACGACCAGGTGAAGTGGATCGAGGACAAGGTCTCCTTAGTCTACGACGCGGAGGAACTCGCCCGCGCCTACGAGTTCCTCGCCAACGCCGACGTCTGGTTGGGTCGCGTGATGGCCACGCAGGAGTACTCGTACTGGCGGTACGCGACGGACAACGTCGCCGCGGGCGTCGCCGCCGCGCGCGACGGGACCTACGGCGGGTGGACGCGGTATGGCGGCGCACCGTACCGGTCGACCCGCGACAAGACGCGCGACGACGTCGTCCGCAAGATAGCCGAGTCGGGCGGCTTCTCGATGGGCACCGCCCGCCGCGACGTGCTCCCCTTCCTCGCGACCGTCACCCACCACTGCAAGCCGCGGGACGTGACCGTCGCCATGGCCGCGTGGTACGACCTCGACGAGTCGGCCGTCTCCTTCGTCACCGGGAGCGGCGAGACGACGAACAAGGTGCAGTCCATCGTCGAGGACGCCGCGGAGATGCGCGAGGCCGAGATGGAAGCGCATACCGGCGGCGCGTTCACCGGGTCCGTCCCCGACGACGCGGCGGAGGGAGCGGACGGAAACGAGGACGACGCCGGAAGCGACGAGGGAGCAACCGACGCGGACGACGAACTCGACGCCGACGTGTTGGACCGCGAGGAGGACGAGACCGACGCCGGCGCGGACGGGGACCCGGACGCCGAGGACGACGACGGCCAGTCCGGACTGGACGACTTCTTCTGAGGTCCGGCCGTCTCGTCTCGGCGACCCCGCCGACCGTCGTAACGCCCGACGGCGACCCATGAGTGTTCTGCCACGCCGTTTATTTCACCCCCGCGAGAAGCCGCAGTTATGCCCGAGTTCGGATACACGCTATCGAGCGAGGAGTTCGCCGGGAGCGAACTGGTCGAATCGGCGCGGGAGGCCGAATCGCGCGGTTACGACTTCCTCTCCGTCTCGGACCACTTCCACCCGTGGCTGACGGAGCAGGGCGAGTCGCCGTTCGTCTGGAACACGCTCGGCGGCGTCGCGGCGGCGACCGACGACATCGACCTCGGCGTCGGCGTCACCTGCCCCACCGTCCGCATCCACCCCGTGAACGTCGCGCAGGCGGCGGCGACGACGAAGGAGATGCTGGAGGGCCGGGAGTTCTACTTCGGCGTCGGTTCCGGGGAGGCTCTGAACGAACACGTGACCGGCGAGCACTGGCCCGAACACGACGTGCGGATGGAGATGCTCGAAGAGGCGGTCGACGTCATCCGGAGTCTCTGGACGGGCGAGCAGGTGAGCCACCGCGGCGAACACTACACCGTCGAGAACGCCCGCCTGTACACCCTGCCCGAGGAACTGCCGTCGCTGGTCGTCTCGGCGTTCGGCGAGGAGTCCGCGCGGCGGGCGAGCGACATCGGCGACGGCTTCTGGTCGGTCGGCCCGCAGGACGTCGTCGAGGAGTACGAGGGTGACGGCCCGAAGATGACCCAGTTGACGATGTGCGTCGCCGACTCCGAAGACGAGGCCGTGAAGACGGCTCACGAGAACTGGCGGCAGTCGGCGCTGCCAGGCGAACTCAACCAGATTCTCCCGACGCCGAAGCACTTCGACGAGGCGAGTCAGATGGTGACCGAGGAGACGGTCCGCGAGGGGTCGACGATAACCGATCAGGACCCGCAGACGCACATCGACAACATCCAGCAGTGCCTCGACGCCGGCTACGACCACGTCTACTTCCACCAGATCGGCGACGACCAGGAAGCGTTCTTCGAGTTCTACGAGGAGGAAGTCCTCCCGTCGTTCCGGTAGGCGAATTCGGTCTCGGAGCGGGATTTCTTTTGTCGTCGCGGTCCGACCTCCGGGTATGCGCGCCGCAGTCCTCCGCGAACACGGCGAACCGCTGAGCATCGAAGACGTGCCCGAACCGACGGCGGACCCCGCGGGGGCCGTCGTCGACGTGGAGGCCTGCGGCATCTGCCGGAGCGACTGGCACGCCTGGATGGGGCACGGTGAGTGGGCCGACGACGCCGTCTCGACGGGACAGATTCTCGGGCACGAACCCGCCGGCCGGGTCGTCGAAGCGGGCGACCGCGTGGAGACGCTGACCGAGGGCGACCGCGTGGCCCTCCCGTTCAACCTCGCTTGCGGGTCCTGCGGCCACTGTCGGACCGGCCACGGCAACGTCTGCACCGGCGACCACCCGCACGCCCTCGGGTTCGAGCAGTCCGCGCAGGGGGCGTTCGCGGAGCGAGTCCACCTACCGTCGGCCGACTACAACGCCATTCGCCTCCCCGAGGACGTCGACTCGCGGGACGTGGCCGCCCTCGGCTGTCGGTTCATGACCGCCTACAACGCGCTGAACGCGCGGGCCGGCCTCGGTGCGGGCGAGTGGGTGGCCGTCCACGGGTGCGGCGGCGTCGGCCTCTCGGCGGTTCAGGTCGCCCGCGTCCTCGGCGCGCGCGTCGTCGCCGTCGACGTGCGGGAGACGGCGCTCGAAGCGGCGGCGGACCTCGGCGCCGAGGTGTTGGTGAACGCCTCCGAGTCCGACCCCGTCGAGCGGGTGCGCGAGGTCACCGGGGGAGGGGCGCACGTCTCGCTCGACGCGTTGGGCGTCGCGGAGACCTGTCGTAACTCCGTTCGCTGCGTCAGGCCGCGCGGAGCGCACGTGCAGGTGGGACTGACCACCGACGAGGAGAAGGGCGAGGTGTCGCTGCCGACGGACTGGATGACCAGACACGAGGTGTCGTTCCTCGGGGCGCGCGGCATGCCGCCGACGAGCGCCGACGACCTGCTGTCGCTGCTCGCTTCGGACGCCGTCGATCCCGGTGCGCTCGTGACGCGGGAGGTGTCGCTCGACGACGTTCCGGACCGACTGGCGGCGATGAGCGAGTACGACACCGTCGGCGTCGAAGTGATGACGTTCTGACCGGAGTGACCGGGAAAATCAGGCGATGCGGACGACGGCCAGCGACGCCTCGCAGTCGGGACAGGAGACGGTTTCGTCGCCGGCGTCGGCGGTGCGCGACCAGTCGTCCAGCGGCGCCGCACGGTCGCAGTCGGGACAGAACAGGACGGATTTTCTCAGGGTTTGCGTCTGCCGCTCGGAGCGCGAGCGGGGAGTGAGGGCGTTCATAGCCGAAGTATCGTCGTCCGAGCAGATGAACGTGTCGCAGATTATTACTTTGTGTATTTAGAGAATTTTTGAGAGGAACCGCTTGCCGCGGTCCGTCTCGGGGTTCTCGAAGAACCGCTTCGGTTCTCCGGTTTCGACGACGCGGCCGTCGGACATGAGGACGATTCGGTCGCCCACCTCGCGGGCGAACCCCATCTCGTGGGTGACGACCATCATCGTCATCCCCTCGTCGGCGAGCGTCCGCATCACCTCGAGCACCTCCCCCACCAGTTCGGGGTCCAGCGCGCTCGTCACCTCGTCGAACAGCATCACCTTCGGGTCCATCGCCAGCGCGCGGGCGATGGCGACGCGCTGTTGTTGGCCCCCAGAGAGCTGATTCGGGTAGGAGTTCAGTTGGGCGCCGAGTCCCACCCTATCGAGGAGTTCCTCGCCGCGCGCCTCCGCGACGTCGTCGTCGAGTCCGCGGACCTTCCGCGGCGCGAGCGTCACGTTCTCCAGGGCCGTCTTGTGCGGGAAGAGGTTGAACGACTGGAACACCATCCCGATGCGCTGCCGGAGGAGGTTGATGTCCGCCTTCGGGTCGGAGATTGACTCGCCGTCGAGGCGAATCTCCCCGCCCTGAATCTCTTCGAGGCGGTTCGCACAGCGCAGGAGCGTCGACTTCCCCGACCCGGAGGGGCCGACGACGACGGTCACGTCGCGGTCCTCGATGTCGAGAGAGACGTCCTTCAGGACGTGCGTCTCGCCGAAGTACTTGTCAACGTGGTCGAACTCCAAGAGGGGGTTCACTGGCTGTCACCTCCCCAGTCCGAGCGCTCCTCCAAGTAGGTCACGAGTCGCATCAGCGGCAGCGTGATGGAGAGGTACGCGATGGCGACGAGGACGAGCGGCGTCCACGGGTCGAACGTCGCGCTGTTGACGCTCCGGAACGCCTGCATCAGTTCGGGGATGGCGATGATGGTGAGCAGCGAGGTGTCCTTCACGAGGATGACCTGGTCGTTACCGATGGCCGCGAGGGCGTTGCGCCACGCCTGCGGGACGACCACCTCGCGCATCCCCTGGATGTAGCCCATACCCAGCGAGCGGGCGGCCTCCATCTGTCCGTCGGGGACGGCGCCGATGCCGCCGCGGACCGCTTCGCCGACGTAGGCAGCGTGGTTGAGCGTCAGCGCGATGATGGCCGTCGGAAAGCCCCAGTCCTGGACGGGGAACGTGCCGGGCCACAGCGTCGGGATACCGAAGTAGATGACGAATATCTGGAACAGGAGCGGCGTCCCGCGGAAGAACTGGACGTACGCCGTCGCGATGCCGTTCGTTATCGACGTCTTCGAGACGCGCGCGAGGCCGACCAACACGCCCGCCGTCACCGAGAGGATGCCGCCGATGACGACGATTTGGAGCACCAGTAGGTACGCCGAGACGAACTGCGGGAAGATGGTCTGTAGCAGGGCGAAGTCGACCTGCGTGGCGACGATGTAGACGACGAGCGCCAAGACGGCGAGCGCGAACAGACTCGACAGCCCCACGCCGAGCCACTTCAGGCTCTTGTCGTCGACGAACCCGCCGCTCCCGCGGTCGCCCTCGTCGGCGGTCGCCCCGGAGTATGAATCAGCCATGAGTTCGAGTGTCTCGTCGAAAGGTAAAGAGGGAGGCGTTCAGCCCTCGAAGTACTCGGCGTATATCTCGTCGTACGTCCCGTTCTCCTTGATGGCGGCGAGCGCCTCGTTCACCCGCTGACGGAACTCGTCGTCATCCTGTCGGAACGCGATTCCGTAGTTCTCGACGGTGAGCGTGAGGTAGTCGGGGGCGTTCTCGCCGGACTCGGCGGCCGCGCCCTCGCCCTGAAGGAAGCGGACCTGGCCCTCGCCCTGGTTGTTGACGAACTCGGCGTTGACGGTGTTGTCGTTGATGACGGCGACGACCTGTCCGTTGACGAGCGCCTGGAACGCGCCGTTGACCTGGTCGTACTGGTTGAGTTCCAACTCGCCGTCGAACTCCTCTTTCAACTGCTGGGCGGCGTCGGCGCCGGTGGTGCCCTTCTGGACGCCGACGGTCGTCCCGCGGAGGTCCGCCTTGGACTGGATGTCGCTGTCCTGCCGGACGATGACCGTCTGGTACGCGGTGAAGTAGGGGTCGGAGAAGTCGACTTCCTGCGCGCGTTCGTCGTTGATGGTCATCGCCGACATGATGATGCGGAAGTTGTTGTTCTTCAGCGAGGGGATGATAGAGTCGAAGCTCGTCGGTTTGAACTCGTAACTCGTCCCCAACTGCTCCTCGAAGACGGCCTGCGCGATGTCCACGTCGAAGCCGGTGAGTTCGCCCGACGCCGTGTTGTACTCGAACGGCCGGTACGGGATGTCCGACCCGATGACGACGTTGTCCGGGACGACGTCGCCCGAGGACTCGGTCCCCGTTTCGGTCCCGTCCGCCGTGCCGTCTCCGTCCGTCGCCGTCGCCCCCGAGGTAGTCGTCTCGGTCGACCCTTCGCCCGCTCCGTTACCACCCGAACAACCCGCGAAGAGTCCGCCAGCGACCACTCCGGCACCAGTCTTCAGATACGCACGTCTGTCCATAACACCCGTCCGTAGCCAATCCTGGTATAACACCTCTTCGGTTCGGAGAACGCGACCTGTCCACGAATACCGGGCAGAGGCGGAGTATCGACCACCGCGGCCGGCTGAACCCGACCGTCCGGAGACCGACGCGAGCGCGCTCGTGCGATTGGACGCTGCGGTTGACGCCGTCCAGCCTTCAGTCGCTCCCGCCGGGGACGCCGCGGGACTGCCGACTCGGACGGTTCCGGAGGGCGTAGGAGGCGGCGCCGACGAGTCCGAGGACGACGACGGTGCCGCCGACGGAGACGTACTCCAGTCCGCCGCTGTACACCTGCCGACCGAGGACGAGGAGGGCGACGAGGAGGAGGGCGGCGCTCCCCGTCAGGAGGCGGACGCGGCCGGAGCCGTCACCGACGCCCGAACCGAGCCACGCGGTGGCGGCGACGAGGACGCCGTAGGCGACGAGTCCGACCGTGTAGTAGACGGCCTGTAAGTTCGCGCCGAACGGGAGGAACGCGTGGGGTGCGAGGACGACGAGGGCGGCGATACCGACGGCGGTGCCGCCGAGGGCGCGGCGGAGTTCGTCGGCGCTCGGGGGGTCGTACGCCCGCGCGAACGCGAGGACGACGGCGGTGAAGATAATCGAGGCGGTGAGGAAGTGCGCCGAGAGGATGACCCACTCGTACGTCGTCACCGTCAGCGCGCCGAGGATAATCTGCGAGGGCAGGAGGATGGTGGCGAGGGCGAGCGACCGGCGGACGCGGCGGTCGGCGCCGGCCCGCCACGCCTGCACCGTGGTGCCGAGGATGAGGAAGCCGACGAGCATCGCCACGAGTCGGTGGAACCACTCGATGAAACTGCTCCAGTTGGCCGGAAACAGGCCGAGGAAGCCGTCGCAGAACGGCCACCGGCCGGCGCACGTGAGTCCGGCGCCGGCGGCGGCGGTGTACACCCCGAGTACCATCAGAAAGCCCGTGAGCGGCACGGTGAGTGCCACGAGGCGTCGGAGGCGAGCGTTCATGTTCCGCTCTCGGGGTCGCGTCCACTTGAACCCCTCTCTCCGCAGACGCGCGAACCACCGGAACGTTTCAAATGGGTGCCGCGGGAACGGTCGGGTATGACCGACGAGGACCCCGGCGCGAACGCCGCCGGAAGCGAACACGACATCGTCACCGACCACCTCGACGACCGACGGGAGCGACTGTCGGAGTACCTCGACCGGGAGGAACTCGACGCGGTCTGGTTCGCGGCGCCGAACTCCTTCGCGTGGCTCACCGGCGGGAGCAACGTCGTCAGTCGCGGCGCCGACGTTGGCGTCGCCGCTGCGGGCTACACCCGCGACGACGGGTGGGTCGTCGTCACGGACAACATCGAGGCGAACCGACTCGCCGACGAGGAGGTGCCCGAGGCGTTCGACGTCCGGCAGACGAACTGGTACGAGTCGTCGCTGGCCGACGGCGTCGTCCGAGAGACCGACGGGAGGGGGGCGGCGGACTTCGAGGTTCCCGGACTCGACTCGGTAGACGCGAGCGAACTCCGGCAACCGCTCTCGGAGACGGACGTCGAGCGCTACCGCGAACTCGGGCGCGAGGCGGCCGACGCCGTCGAACGGGTCGCGCGCGAACTCGAACCAGGGGACACCGAACACGAGGTGGCCGCGGCGCTGAAAATAGCGCTGGCGACGCGGGGCATCGAGGCGCCCGTCGTCCTCGTCGGCGGGTCCGAACGCGCCCAGCAGTACCGCCACTACACCCCGACGTACGCGGAGTTGGGCGACTACGCCCTGCTGTCGGTGACGGCCGAACGCGGCGGTCTGCACGCGAGCACGACCCGAACCGTCGCCTTCGACCCCCCGGAGTGGCTGGCCGAACGACACGCGAAGGCCCAGCAGGTCGAGACGAGTGCGCTGGCGGCGACGCAGGCAGTCGCGCGACTCGGCGGCACCGCCGACGACGTCTTCGACAACATCATGGCCGCCTACGAACATCTCGACTACCCCGAGGAGTGGCGCGAACACCACCAGGGCGGCGCGGCCGGGTTCGCCGGTCGGGAGTGGTTCGCCTCGCCCGGCGAGGACGCCCCGGTGGAGACGCCGATGGCGTACGCGTACAATCCGACGATACAGGGGGCGAAATCGGAGGACACCGTCCTCGTCACCGAGGACGGCGCGGAGGTGCTGACGGCGACGGGCGAGTGGCCCACCCGCCCCGTGAAGGGATGGGACCACGAGTTCGCCGTCGAACGGCACGAGATACTGCACCTCGACGCGGAGTAGGGCAGCGATTCGGAGTAAAGAAGTACTCGTCGGCGAGTATCATTTCGTCGTCTGTCGAAGTCAATTTTCGACAGTACGGTAGCTTTTTCACGGTTCCACGGGTGCCCTCGGGCATGGGATTAGACGACGACGCGCGGGAGTATCACCGCGAAGAGCCGCCGGGTAAAATCGAAATTTCGACGACGAAACCGACGAACACGCAGCGAGACCTCTCTTTGGCGTACTCGCCGGGCGTGGCGGCGCCGTGCCGCGACATCGCCGACGACCCGGACAAGGCCTACGAGTACACGGCGAAAGGGAATCTCGTGGGCGTCGTCTCCGACGGGTCCGCCGTCTTGGGTCTAGGTGACATCGGCGCGCAGGCGTCGAAACCGGTCATGGAGGGGAAGGGCGTGCTGTTCAAGCGTTTCGCGGACATCGACGTGTTCGACATCGAGCTAGAACCCGAGAACGTTGACGAGTTCGTGAATATCGTCAGCGCGATGGAACCCACGTTCGGCGGCATCAACTTGGAGGACATCAAGGCGCCGGAGTGTTTCGAGATAGAGTCGCGCCTGCGCGACGAGATGGATATCCCCGTGTTCCACGACGACCAGCACGGGACCGCCATCATCTCCGGCGCAGCCCTGCTGAACTCGGCGGACATCGTCGGCAAGGACCTCGAAGACCTGGACATCGTGTTCTCGGGGGCGGGGGCGTCCGCCATCGCCAGCGCGCGCTTCTACGTCTCGCTCGGCGCGCGGAAGGAGAACATCGTGATGTGCGACTCCGACGGCGTCATCAAACCCGACCGCGACGACGTCAACGAGTTCAAAGCCGAGTTCTCCAACGACGTCGAGGCCGACACGCTCGCGGAAGCGATGGAGGGCGCGGACGTCTTCGTCGGCCTCTCCGTCGGCGGCCTCGTCGACCAGGAGATGGTCGCGTCGATGGCTGAGGACCCCGCCCTCTTCGCGATGGCCAACCCCGACCCCGAAATCGGTTACGAGGCGGCCAAAGAAGCCCGTGACGACACCGTCATCATGGCGACGGGTCGGTCGGACTACCCCAACCAGGTGAACAACGTGCTCGGCTTCCCGTTCATCTTCCGCGGCGCCCTCGACGTGCGAGCGCGCGAGATAAACGAGGAGATGAAGCGCGCGGCCGCCGAAGCCCTCGCCGAACTCGCCCGTAAGGACGTTCCCGACGCCGTCGTGAAGGCCTACGGCGACCAACCCCTGCAGTACGGTCCCGAGTACGTCATCCCCAAACCGTTGGACCCCCGCGTGCTGTTCGAGGTGGCGCCCGCCGTCGCGCAGGCGGCGATGGACAGCGGGTCGGCCCGCAGCGAACTCGACACGCAGGAGTACGAAGAGACGCTCGAAGCGCGCCTCGGGAAGTCCCGCGAGATGATGCGCGTCGTCCTCAACAAGGCGAAGTCCGACCCCAAGCGCGTCGCCCTCGCGGAGGGCACCGACGAGAAGATGATCCGCGCCGCCTACCAGATTCAAGAGCAGGGAATCGCCTACCCCGTCCTCATCGGCGGCGAGGACGAGATTCGGCAGACCGCCGAGAACCTCGGCCTCGACTTCGAACCGGAGGTGGCCGACCCGCAGAACGGCGACTGGGACCACTACGCCGACCGCCTGTACGAACTGCGCCGGCGCAAGGGCCTGACGAAGAACGAGGCGCACGAACTCGTCCGCCGCGACACGAACTACTTCGCCAGCGTGATGGTCGAACAGGACGACGCGGACGCGATGCTGACGGGTCTGACACACCACTACCCCTCGGCGCTCCGCCCGCCGCTTCAGGTCGTCGGGACGGCCGACGACGCCGAGTACGCCGCCGGCGTCTACATGCTGACGTTCAAGAACCGCGTCGTCTTCTGCGCGGACACGACGGTGAACCTCGCGCCCGACTCCGACGTGCTCGCGGAGATAACGAAGCACACCGCCGAGTTGGCCCGCCGGTTCAACATCGAACCGCGGGCGGCGATGCTGTCGTACTCGAACTTCGGCAGCGTCACGAACGAGGGGACGCGCAAACCGCGCGACGCCGTGAAACTGCTCCACGACGACGCCGAAGTCGACTTCCCGGTCGACGGGGAGATGCAGGCCGACACGGCCGTCGTCGAGGACATCCTCCAGGGGACCTACGAGTTCTCCGACCTCGAGGACCCCGCGAACGTCCTCGTCTTCCCGAACCTCGAAGCGGGCAACATCGGCTACAAACTGCTCCAGCGACTCGGCGGCGCGGAGGCCATCGGCCCGATGCTCGTCGGCATGGGCAAACCCGTCCACGTCCTGCAACGAGGCGACGAGGTCAAGGACATCGTCAACCTCGCGGGCGTCGCGGTCGTCGACGCGCAGAACGAGTAACGTCGCGGTCAGCGCGAACACTCTTTTGTCGACTCCCGCCCCGGAGAAGGAGCGGTCGCCGGCGGCGACGGTCAGTCGCTCGCGCGACTCTCGAACCGCGACGGCGGCGGGAACTGCGGGTCGTCGGCCTCGGTTTCGGCTCCGGTTCTGGTTCCGGTCCCGGTCCCGGGGCCGGCGTTCGCCGGCGAGGGCGAGTCCGGCACGACGCAGCGGTCCTTTCGCTCGTTGACGTGCGCGTACTCGTTCGGCGCGTTCGCGAGGGGATGTGCGGGGTTGTTCCGGCCGTCGATGCGCGCGGCGCGGAGTTCGGCGAATCCGGCGATGCGGGCGCGGATGCCCCGCCAGTGGTTCTCGCTGCCGGCCGGCGGCGACGTGGGTCGGCGCGTCCGACGCCACTCGGGGTCGGCCTTCGCGAGGACCTCGGTGTTGACGTTCGCCGCGAGGGCGTCGTGGTCGATGAGGACGCCGACCCGGGCGCTCGGCGGCGCGCGGGCCGCGAGCACGTCCAGACCGAGGTGGAGCGCGCGGTACTCGGAGACGTTGTTGTTCGGCGCCGCGTCGGGCACGGCGACCCGAGCCACCCGCGTGCCGTCGCGCGTCTCGATGACGACACCCAGTCCGCCGTCGCCCGAGGACCGATACGACCCGTCGGTGGCGACGTAGAAGTGGCGGTGGTGGGTGCGCGGCGGATGCGCGATGTGCGGCGTGGGAGACTCGTCGAACAGGTCTCGAAGTGATTGACGGCCGTGAACGGCCATGCTCGTCCCTACCAAACCCAGAAATATAAATATAACCCGAATTTGCACCGTGAACGAAAAGGAACAGACAGATGGACCGCGTCCGCGTAGGGAGGGTATGGACCTCTCCGCTCGGGAGTTGATGACGACGGACGTGAAGACGGTCGCCCCGGACGACGACGTGAGCAACGTGTTGGGTCGCCTCGCACGCGCCGACTTCAACGGGTTCCCCGTCGTCGACGAGGACGGCGCCGTCGTCGGCATCGTCACGCAACACGACCTCGTGGAACTGTTTCAGACCAAAGAGCGGACGCTGTGGATTCCCGTCGGCCTCCCGCCGTTCACGGAGACGCTCACCTACGCCGTCGACGTGTCGTGGGACGACCTCGACCTCGGCGTCGACTTGGCGAAGAACGCCGACAGACCCATCAGCGAAGTGATGACGACGGACGTGGTGACCGTCGGCCCCGACGCGGACCTCGACACCGTCCTCGACCTCCTGTCGGGCGACGACCGCGATATCAACCGCTTGCCGGTGGTCGAGGACGGCCGCCTGGTCGGCATCGTCGCCCGTCAGGACGTCGTCCGGGCGATGCGAGACCTCCGTCGCGGCACCGGAGAGACCGCGAGACGATAAGAGGCAGCGCGCGCACCCGAACGAAACGTTGAGGGAGGTAACCGAGAAACCGCAGGTGTGAGCCGGTACCGAAACCTCGCGCTGTTCGTCTTCCTCGCCGCCGCGTGGGGGGCGTCGTTCATGGCCATCAAGGCGGGTCTCGGCACGCCCACCGACCCCGGCGGCTTCCTCGAGACGCCCGTGCTCTTCGCGGCGATTCGCTACGACGTGGCGGGCGTGTTGATGCTCGGCTACGCCGTCTACGCCACCGACAGCCCCCTCCCGCGCGGACGCGACGAGTGGGCCACCGTCGTCGTCGGGTCCGTCCTCATCATGGCGGGCTACCACGCCCTGCTGTTCGTCGGCGAGACGGACCCCGCCGTCACCTCCGCCGCCGCCGCGGTCATCGTCAGCCTCAGCCCCATCCTCACCGCCGGATTCGCGCGCGCCTTCCTGCCGTCCGAGCGCCTCGCGCCCGCCGGCCTCGTCGGTCTGTTGTTGGGGCTGGCGGGCGTCGTCGTCCTCTCGAACCCGGACCCGAACAACCTCCTCTCGGGCGGCGCCGTCGCCAAACTGCTCATCTTCGGCGCGGCGACGGTGTTCGCCCTCGGGTCGGTGCTGACCCGCCGCATCGACGCGGACCTGCCCATCGAGACGATGGAGGCGTGGACGATGCTCGGCGGCGCCCTCCTGATGCACGTCGTGAGCGTCGCCATCGGCGAATCCGCCTCGGACGTCTCGTGGACGACCGACGCGTTCCTCGCGCTCGGGTACCTCTCGGTCGTCGCCAGCGCCGTCGGCTTCCTCGTCTACTTCGTCCTCCTGAAGCGCCTCGGCGCCGTCGAGATAAACCTCGTCTCCTACGTCGCGCCGGTGTTCGCGGCGCTGACTGGGTGGGCGTTTCTCGGGGAACTGCCGACCGTCTACACCGTCGCCGGGTTCGCGCTCATCTTCGTCGGCTTCCTCCTCCTGAAGCGCGAGAGCATCCGGCGCGAACTCCCCCGACTGCGGCGGGGACTCGAATCGTTCGGCGCGCGCGACTGAGTCGAGGCCGTTCGAGGGGAGAACTACTCCTCGACGCGTTCGGCAGCCGTCACCTCGCCGACCATCGTCCACCCCTCCTCGTCCGGCCCCTTCCGCCCGAGCAGCACCGACTCGGCGTCCTCGGTGGTGACGAGTCGGTACGCGGCGCCCGCCTCGTCGAGGCGTTCGCCCTCGGCCTGGAACTCCCGCTGGAAGAACTCCGTGCTGTGCATCCGGTACACCGCCGAGTCGCCGCCGTCGAGGGTGAGGCGGACGGGCGTCGGCGAGACGTTGTGAATTCGCTTTGCGACCGGGTTGAGATCCGCCATGCCGACCGAAGGCGGCGTCGAGGAAAAGCGGTGTCGCTACAGTTCGACGTCGGGCGTCCGGAACGCGCCCTCGTCGCTCCCGGCCTCGTACTCCTCGACGGCGGTGAGGACGATTTCGAGGAGGGCGTCGGGGCTCCAGCGGGCGGTGTTTATCCGGAGGTCGTAGAACGACTGGTCGCTGACGTCGATGCCGTAGTAGGACTCGTAGCGGCCCGCCTCGCTCACCTCGCGGACGCGCATCTCGGCCTCCATCTCCTCGCGGTCGCGGGTCCGGTCGACGCGGACTTCTTCGGGGGCGTCGAGCCAGATGCGGAGGTCGGCGCGGTTGCCCGCCAGCCACCCGGCGAGGCGGGATTCGAGGATGAACGCCTTGTTCGCCGTCCCCCACTGCTCGGCGATAGTGCGGAGGCGCTTGTCCAACGCGCGGTCGATGTCGTCTTTCTCGTCGGCCTTCGCGATGAGTTGCGACAGCGACATCTCGTGGTCCTCGGCGAGTTCGCGGAAGATGTCGCCTCCGGAGACGTACCCGCAGTCGAGCGACCGCGAGAGTCCCTCGCAGAGCGTCGTCGCTCCGCACCCCGGCGGGCCGGAGACGGTGATGAACAGGTTGCTATCGACTGACCGCCTCGGCGTGGGACTCTCCTCCAGCATCTTGTTCGGCCCCACTCTCTACGGGCACAAAAACCCGCTGAACCGACCCGTCTCCGCGTGGCGGCGCCTCACTCGAACGTCGCCTCGACCGCTTCCCGCGAAAGGCCGGCGGTAAGGCCGAGGACGAGTTTCACCCGCGCCTTCGCCGTCGAGAGGTCGCCCGCGTAGGCGACGCCGTGGCTCCGGAGGGTGACGCCGCCGCCGGCCGTCCCGTACACGGCCTCGGTCGGCCCGGCGTGACACCGCGAGGAGACGACCACCGGGAGCGTCTCGACGGCGTCGGCGACGGTATCTCCCAGCGGCCCCGTCGCGTTCCCGAGTCCGGTACCCTCCACGACGACGGCGTCGGCGCCGTCGAGGACCCGTTCGAGGAACGACCCGTCGACGCCGGTTCCCGAGTGGACGACGGGGACGTCGGCGTAGTCGGCGGCGTCCCGGTCGGGGTCGAGCGTCCCGTCCGGCAGCGACGTCTCCGAGGTCGCCCGCGTGGGGTCACGGTGGAGGCGGGTCGTCGCGCGGGTGAACGTCGCCACCGGACCCTTCCCGGGCGACTGGAACGTATCGAGGGCGTTCGTGTGCGTCTTCACCGCGTCGCGGGCGGCGTGGAGTTCGTCGTCGAAGGCGACGTGGACGCCGGGCGCGAACCGGTCGTCGACCGCGGCCCGCACCGCCGTGAGGAGGTTCGCAGGCGCGTCGGAACCCGGTTCGTCGAACCGGCGCTGCGACCCGGTGACGAGGACGGGGACGGGGACGTCGCACGCGAGGTCCAGTGCGTACGCGGTGTCGGCGATAGTGTCCGTCCCCTGCGTGACCACGACGCCGTCCGCGCCGTCGGCGACGGCGTCACGGGTCGCCTCGGCGGCCGCCGCCACGACAGAAAAGTCCATGTCGAACCCCGGGCGCGACCCCACGTCGGTCACGCGCAGGTCCGCGTACTCGGCGACGTCGGGGACGGCGGCGACGAGTTCCTCGCCCGCCTTCGCCGGAGCAGCCCCGTCAGCCGCCGGTTCGCTCGCTATCGTTCCGCCGCATCCGACCACGTGTACCGTAGGCATCGGCCGCGACGACGGTCCCCCGCCGATTACCTCTTTCGCACCGGCCAGCGGGTCGGGTCCGGAAGAGGGATGGCCGGGGAGAGCGACCGCGCGGCGTCGCCGGTCGAACGTGCCGTCGCTCCCCGAAGGGTGACAGGAAGGCGCGGACCGACCGCAGGCGGCGCGGGGAATCGCCTCACAAATAACTGTATTAAATAATGTAAGCTACTAGAGACTGTTTCATAAGAAAACTAGTAAGAAAGACCTAAAGACTGTTTAGAGAGTTCTTGTCGAGTTTGGAACAGTGCCGATACTGTTACAGTTCCGCTGAAATTCTCCGAACTGACGCGAACGCTCTAACGGGTTAATATGAGTGTCTGCCTTTCGGACATGTGAGGTGTGACACAGATAATGTCGAACTCGTCATCCACGGTCCCCCGCAAGCACGTCGTCCGTCTCCGCGAAGTACTCGAGACGACCCCGAACGCCCTCCGCTTCGGACTGAGGGTGGTCGCGTATCCCGTCCAGTTCGCCGCGTTCTGGCTGGCGGTCGCCCTGCCCTTCCTCTACATGCCGCTTCTGTACGGCGGCGTCCACGGGGAGCAGGCGACGGTGTTCGGGTCGCTTCTCGCGCTCAACGCCGCCGCCCTCGTCGTCGGGCACGGTCACAGCCGCGACCGAGGAGACGGCTGACCGAACCGATTCGGCCCTCCAACCGCCGCATTCCGTTCTCGCCGCCCGCCTCCTTTTTCGTTCTCCTGCTCCCCGTGAGCAACCGCGCCGAAACCGTCAGAGGTACCGGGGCAGACGCCGTAGACGGCGACATGACCGAGCAGAACGCTTCAGCGGACGTCGACCCCGAGTCGTACGCCGACGAACTGCGGCGCAAGCGCGAGGAGAAGAACGACTTCTTCGGGTCGCACCCGCAGTCGCCGATTCCCCCCGAGGAGCGCGACGCCTTCGACGGACTGGACTACTTCGACCCGAACCCGGACGCGCGCGTCGAGGCGACGGTCAGCGTTCACGAGGACCCCGAACCCGTACCGATGGAGACGACGGCGGGCAACGAGGTGCGGTACCTCCGGCTGGTCACCTTCTCTTTCGAACTCCGCGGCGAGGCGGTCGAACTGCACGGCTACCAGCAGGAACGCGAGGACGACGAGGCGGTGTTCGTCCCCTTCCGCGACAAGACGACCGGTCAGCAGAGCTACCGGAACGGGCGGTACATCGAACTCCACCCCGACGAACCGCTCGCGGACGGCGAGACGATCGTCCTCGATTTCAACCTCGCCTACACGCCGTTCTGCGCGTACAGCGAGACGTTCGCCTGCCCGCTCCCGCCCGAGGAGAACTGGCTCGACGTGGCCGTCGCCGCGGGCGAACGCGACTGGAACAGTACCAATTAATAGTCCTAGAATCGGGAGACGAAAGCGCAATACACATATTCGGCGCCTCCGCAGGGACAGCCATGGGACTGCTCAGTAGCAAGAAAGCGCTCGTCGGTCTGGTGCTGATGGTCGTCGGTACGCTCGCATTCTTCCCGAGCCTCATGGCGAACGCCGGCAACGTTTCGGTGTACCTGCTGGCGGTGGCCGCCGTCGTCCTCACGGCGGGGACGTATCTGCTCGGTACCTCCGGCGACGGCCGTCCGGTCTAAGAATCGTCGTTCGATTTTCGGATTCCGACAGCAGGCTCTGAGCTGTTGCTGTGAAGTTCGGATTCCGTAGTGCTGTCGCTCGGCGATGTTGCGTCAATAAAGGAAAGGGACGGTCGCGGTTAGTTGCTCGGCGCGGTGTACTCCGACAGCGTGGCGGAGCTTTCGCCGGTCTCTGCGTTCCAGACGACGCGGAACGTCCCACCCTTGAGGTCGCTCCCTTCAGCGATGAGCGTGTCGCCCGCGCTGACGCTCGCGCCCTCGCTGAACGCATCGGTATCAGTGAACGCTTCGGACTGGGTTACGTTGTCGCCAGTCTCGGCAGCGCTTCCCGGAAGGTACACGTCAACACCAACATCGGTCTTTAAGCTGAGTTGATCGGCCGGAATCGTGGCACCAGTTTCGTGAGTGATGGTGACGTTATCCGTCGTGCCATCCTCAAAGTTGAATCCGAACGACGCTTGCGGCGTCGTCTGGGAGACGCTTCCCCCCAGATTCAGGACGAACGTGCCGATGACGGCGGCCAGTATGACGGTGATAGCGACCATCAGGATAACCCCAATGACCGGCGACACCGCGGAATCGTCCGTGAACAGTTGTTTCAGTTTCATTTGCGGTTTTAGTTACTGGGAGCCGTACTCTCGCTCAGCGTCGCGGAGTTCTCGTTGTTCTCGGAACTCCAGACGACACGGACGGTCTCGCCGGACCAGCCGTCAGAGTTTTGGAGGTTCACAGAGTCTCCAGCACTGACACTCTGGTCAGAGTAGGTTTCGTTCCAATCTTGACCAGTGACTGAGAATCCTTTCGTAGTAAGGCGGTCGCTCTCGATAGAGCTACCCGATTCGTGGGTGATAGTGACGTTTCCATTTGACGTATTGTAGTCAAACCCGAACGATGCCTGCGGCGTTGTTTGCGATACGCTTCCCCCCAGATTCAGGACGAACGTGCCGATAACTGCGGCCAGAATAACGGTGATGGCGACCATCAGGATGACCCCGATGACCGGCGACACCGCGGAGTCGTCCGTGAACAGTTGTTTCAGTTTCATGGTTGGTTGTTCGGACACACTCCGACGACAGAAGAGTCGGCGGCTCTCGTATTTCCCCCCGGCGACCGACCGGATGCGGGCGGCCACCAATCCCATCCCTGTCGCGGCGTGTCTACCAGTCTCCACTCACTACAGTAACTTAAATCTAAAGGTCTCCATAACAAAACAGTCATATACGAGTTAGTGGCTTAATATCCCGTTTAAATAGTGTTTAAGATGGGGTAGTCGTTCGCTCGACGGCGACGGGAAGGCTAGACAGAACCTATCGAACAAACCGGCCGCGGCGAACGGAAGGTAAAGGTCCTCGCGCGTGCGTCTCGGTGTCGGCGGTCGACTCGTCGCGGCGGCCTCCGGGGACGGTCGTTCGGTACGACGGGTACCGCCGTGCTGCGCCCGTGCGCGTTAGTACCGAGCGTATTTTCCTCCCGAAACCGGGGCCGAAGCACGGAGACGGGGACCTGCCGGTGTCCGGTGCCGGAATACTTACCGGGCGATGCGTTTACGTAGAACTATGCCACTCACGGATTCGGTCCCCGGAATGCGAGTGGAGTCGCCCGTTCGGAACGCCCTGCTCGCCGTCGCGTATCTGGGCCTCCTTCCGATCGCGATCACCTTCCTTCCGGCCACGCTCGCGGTGGTCGTCGGCCTCAACGTTGGCGGGGCGGCCGACCGACTGTCCGGCCTCCCGGGAGTCGGCGAGGGCGGCGTCGTCGCCGCCGCCGTCGGCGCCGCGTTCGGGTTCGCTCTCCTGGCCGCCCTCGACGTGATCTTCCCGGACGAACGGGAGCGGAACCAGCGGGAGATACCGGGCGCGGCCGTCTTCGAGTCGCGTCCGACGGTATCGTCGACGTCGCCCGCGGAGGATGATTCGGCGGTCGGGACCAAATCCAACCCCGAGACGCGAGCCTGAAGAACTGACTGACTGTTTCGGCGAGTTCTCGAAGCGGATCGAAGAACGTTCGGCGAGCGGCGTCGCTGCAAACTCGTACCGTCCGTGTTCGGAAAATTTGAGGAATGCCCGGGGTGGGCTCCGAACCCACGATCTCCGCATGTCCCAGGTCTGAGGCTCGGCGGGCCTCTTCGGGAGCGGGCGGAGGCTTCCAAGGCGTACCGCACCGAATCTCAGAAACCCTATGAGTGCGGCGCTATGTCCAGCTAAGCCACCCGGGCTCGTTCTTTCGTAGTCCGATGAAGTTCTTTAACCTTCTCATCTGAACCGGCCGACAGATATGCCACCACGCGGCACGGGAGAGGTTCGAACCCACCCGCGGATTTATCAGCTAAGACGAATACTTCCCCGTATGAGTCAACCGCAGATGGTCCAGTCCGCCCTCGACGGCGAACCCGTGGTCGCTCGGGTCGCCCTCGGCGGGGAGGACGAACTGTACGTCACCCCGACCCGAACTCTCGTCTACCGCTCCGAGGGGCTGCTCTCCGACGAGACGGTCGAGGAGTACCCGCACGAAGCCGAACGGGTCGCCCTCTCCGAGGGCCGGCGGAAGACGAAGGTCGCGCTCGATTACGGTCTCGACGGCGAGCGGACGGTCGCGCTCTCCAACAAGCATCTCGCTCGGGCACTCCAGCCGATGCTCGAAGGCGTCCTAAAGGCCAACGGCATCCTCGCGGACGACGAGGCGGTCGAACGGCTGTTCCGCTTCAGCGAACTCACGCTGGTCGTCGCCGGCGGGCGCGTCGTCAAGCACATCGGCGCGTCGCTGTGGGACGAGGACTTCGAGGAGTACCGCTTCGACGACGTGACCGACCTCCAGTTCGAGGGCGGCAGCGTCGCCACGTCGGTCGTGCTGACCGTCGACGGCCGACAGGAGCGGTTCAAGGCGCCCAACGAGGACGCTCGACAGCTCCGCGAGACGCTCGAATCGGCGCTCCTCGCCCACCGCGGGGTCGACTCGCTCGACGAACTCCGCGCCGCGGCCGAACCGGAAGCGGAGACGACGGCGACGGACGGGGAGTCGGCGGACGCGAAGAACGTCTCGTTCGGCGACGGCCCCGAACCGCTGAGCGCCAATCCGGCCGAACTGACCGACGCTCCAGCGAACGCCACGCGCACCGGACCGTCCGAATCGGCCGAATCGGTCGAGGCCGCCGCCGAGCTTTCGGCGGACGCGAGCGGCGTCGCCCGACCGGTCGAGGCGCCGATTCGGGCGGCGTCGGCACCCGCCGCCGGGTCCGGCGACGCCTCGGAGACCGCCGCCGCGTCGGTCGGCGAGGGAGTCGGCGTCGACACCGAACCCGAACTCGAACCCGACCGCGAGTCCGACGCCGACCGCGACGAAGCCGCCGGTGCCGGCGAGGACGGCTTCGAAGGGTCGGGGTTTCAGTCGGCCGCCGCCGACGCGAACGAGCGGGTCGCGCAGGAACTCGCCGAACTGCGCGCGACCGTCGAGCGGCAGGGCGAGGAGATACGCGAACAGCGGGCGCTCGTCGAGCAACTCATCGAGGAACTGCGTCGCGGTCGCTAAGTCGCGGTCGCTGGACCGCCGTCGGGGACGCGCCCGAACCCGGTGTCGCCCGTTACGACCGGCCGAGCACTTTCTCGATGCACGAGGAGCCGAACGGCCCGAGTTCGCCCGACTCGAAGCGGACGAAGTGGCCCGTCGAGAGGCCGGCGCCGCAGCGCCGGCAGGTGAACTCCCCCTCGCGGCGGACGACTTGGCTGTCGAAGCGGACGAACGTCCCACCGCGGCGGGTCAAGATGCGACCCTCCTCGCGTTCGATGACCCCTCGGAGTTCCGCGGCGTCGAGAATCTCCCTCGTGAGCGTCGGGTTCGTCGTCACCGTCTCGATGCGGTCGACGGCTTCGGCGACGGAGAGTTCGTCGGCTTCGAGATGCGCGAGCAGGTCGACGCCGAGTTCGATTCGCTCGCTCCGGTCCAACTCGGCGACCGGCGGGGCCGACTCGGAGGAACGGCGCTCGGCCGCCTCGTCATTCTCCCCTTCAGTCTCACCCTCGCTTTCGCCTCCGTTTCCGTGTCCGCGTTCGTCGCCGGCGGAGCCGCCGCTCCCGGCGTAGGCGGACAGATCCGACTGCGTCTCTCGGTCGTTCCCCACGGCGTTCGCCCGCACGTGCGCGGCGCACCGACAAAAACGCACCGCGGTCGAATCGCTTTGTCGAGACCGTCGACGTCCGCGGGGCACAAGGCGTATAGCCCCGCGTGCGAGAGTGGCGTGCGATGAAGCGACCTCGCGTCGACTCCCGCGTCGCGGTCGGCCTCGCGTTCGCCGTCGTCGCCGCCGCCGCGGTCCTCCTCTCGCCCGACGCGGCGCTCTCGCACGCGGCGTGGGTCGTCGCCGACCCCGTCCGCCTCGTCGCCGCGACGCTCGCACTCGCCGTCGTCCGGCCGTTCCTCGCGTGGCCGACGACGCTTCTCGCCGTCGTCGTCGGCTTCGGATTCGGTCTCGCCGGTCTCCCCTTCGCCCTCGCGCTCATCGTTCTGACCTCGGTTCCGCCGTACCTCTTCGCCCGACGCTACGGTCGGACGGGCCGCCTCGCGGCGGCGGGCGAGTCGTTCGTCGAGCGAACCGGCGACGTGCGGAGCGTCGTCCTCAGCCGTCTGGTTCCCGCCCCCTCGGACGTCGTCTCCGTGGGCGCCGGCGTGGCGGGCGTCCCCCTCGGCGCCTTCGCCTTCGGGACGGCCATCGGGGAGGTTCCGTGGGCCGTCGCGGGCGTCCTCGCCGGCGCGTCCGCCGAAACGCTCGCCGCCGGCGACCTCGGGGGCGTCGTCGACGTCCGTCTCGTCGCCGCCGCCCTCCTCGCCGCGGCGCTGTTGGCGGCGCCGGTGCTGTACGAGTGGTACGACGAACGGGGAGAACGAGTCGACGACGGCGACGCGGTCTGAGCGCGGTCCCCTATTCGAGTAGCGACCGCCCGGTCATCGCCTCGGGTTGCTCGACGCCCATCAGTTCGAGAATCGTCGGCGCGATATCGCAGAGCGACCCGCCCGAGCGAACGATTCGACCCCCGTCGTCGCCGTCGGGCGTGAGGTACACGAGCGGCACGGGGTTGGTCGTGTGCGCGGTGTGCGGCGACTCGGGCGTTCCCATGTCGTCGGCGTTGCCGTGGTCGGCCGTGAGGAGGACGTGCCCGCCCGCGTTCTGCACCGACTCGACCAGGCGACCGAGTTGCGCGTCCACCGCTTCGACGGCGGCGACGGCGGCGTCGAAGACGCCGGTGTGCCCGACCATGTCCGGGTTGGCGTAGTTCAGCACCATCGCGTCGGGGTCCTCGGACTCGACGAGTTCGATAGCGGTGTCGGTGAGTTCCTCGGCGCTCATCGCCGGCTTCAGGTCGTACGTCGGTACGTCCGGACTCTCGACTATCTTCCGGATCTCGCCCTCGAACTCCACCTCGCGGCCGCCGTTGAGGAAGTACGTCACGTGCGCGTACTTCTCCGACTCCGCGAGGCGGAGTTGCGTCTTTCCGGCCGTCGACAGCGTCTCGCCGAGGGTATCCTGCGGTTCGTGCGGGGGGAACGCGACTGGGAACGGGAACGTCTCGTCGTACTCGGTCATCGTCACGAGGCGAATCTCCGGCGCGTTCGTGTCGAACTCCCACTCGGGTTCGGTGTTCGTGAGCATCCGACAGAGTTGTCGCGCCCGGTCCGGTCGGAAGTTGAAGAAGACCACGGCGTCGCCGTCGTGGAGGGCAGGTCCCCCTTCGACGAGCGTCGGTTCGACGAACTCATCGGTGTCGCTGCGGGCGTAGGAGTCGGTGACGGCGTCGACGGCCGAGGCGACTTCGTGGTCGGCCTCGCGGTTCACGATGGCGTCGTAGGCGAGGCGCGTGCGCTCCCAGTTTCGGTCTCTGTCCATCGCGTAGTACCGCCCCGACACCGTCGCCACGTCGCCCGTGCCGTGGTCGTCGACGACGGATTCCAGTTCCGCGAGGTAGTCCTCGCCGCCGTGCGGGTCGGTGTCGCGCCCGTCCATGAACGCGTGCGTGACGGCCTCGACGCCCCGGTCGGCCGCCATCTCGACGAGCGTGTGGAGGTGGCCCTGCTCGGAGTGGACGCCGCCGTCGCTGACGAGACCCATGAAGTGGACGCGGCCGCCCGTCCCCTCGACGTGGTCGAACGCGGACTCCAAGGCGTCGTTCTCGAAGAAGGAGCCGTCGGCGATGGCGTCCTCTATTCGCGTGTACGCTTGCTTGACGACGCGACCCGCGCCGATGTTGAGGTGCCCCACCTCGCTGTTGCCCATCTGCCCCTCGGGGAGACCGACCTTCCGCCCCGACACGTCGAGCGTCCCGTACGCGCCGGCCGCCGCGAAGCGGTCGAAGTTCGGCGTGTCCGCCGCCTTCACCGCGTCGCGTCTGTCGTGGTCTCCGAGTCCCCAACCGTCGAGGATGACGAGCGCAGCCTGCATGTCCGGGGCGACGGCCGCGAGCGGTAACTAGGCTTCGTTTGGCGCGGACGGTCGGTCACGGTCGTTCGGGCGGGTCTCGACCGCAGCCTTCGGGTCGCGGTTCGCGGTTCGCGGCTCGCAGCTCGCAGACGGCGGACGGTGGAACGGCGAACGCGACACCTTCTTTCGACCCCCCGTCGTGGGAGGAGACGATGGCCGACGGCTCCTCGCGACGGACGCTCAAACGCCCCGTCCCCGACCGCTGGGTGCAGTACTACCTCGGCAACGGACCCAGCCTCGGGTGGCTCCTCCTCGTCAACGCCTCGGCGTTTTTCCTCGGCGTCAGCTTCTACGTCCACTCCGACCCGTCGCTCGCGGACGTCAGCTCTCTGTTGTACCCCCTGTTCGGCGACTCGCCGACGGCGCTGGCGCTGGCGACGCTCTCGTTCGTCACGCTCGCCCCGCGCGTCGGCCGGCGCGTGACCGACGCGCCGACGAACGACCTGCTCGCCGTCATCCACACGCTGGCGTTCGTCTGGTTGGTGAAGTACGGCGTCTGGACCGCTGTGGCGCTCAACCTCCGCCCGGACCTCTACTTCGGCTTCACGCCGGACCTGCTGTGGGAGTACTGGGGCATCATGCTGACGCACCTGTTCTTCCTCGTCGAGGCGGTGGCCATCCCCTACTACGGGAAAACGACGACGGGCGCGCTGGCGTTGGCGCTGGCGCTGGCACTCGTCAACGACGTGTACGACTACGGCTTCGGCTTTTACCCGCCGCTCCGCTACGAGGCCGGGGCGCTGCTGGCGGGCATTACTATCGCATTATCGTTCGGGTCGGTGGCGCTGGCCGCGTGGATGTTCGACCGAGCGGACGAGGGGGCGTCGGCGGGCGCGACGGCCGAGCGGTGAGGCCGATTCCGGGCCGGCCAGTCAGTAAACCTCATCACGTCCCGTGATTTACCTGTGGTTATGGACTCCGCGGTACTGTTAGACCTACTCGGTAACGAGAACCGGCGGCGCATCCTCCGGTTGCTGTCGCACAAGCCCTGCTACGTCACCGAGATAAGCGAGTACCTCGGAGTGAGTCCGAAGGCGGTCATCGACCACCTGCGGAAACTGGAGGAAGCCGGTCTCATCGACAGCCGAACCGACGACCAGCGACGCAAGTACTTCCGCATCACGCGAAACCTGCGCTTGGAGGTGAACGTCTCCCCGTACGGCTTCGGGGCGAAGAGCGCCTACCCCGCGAGCCCGAACCTCGACATGAGCGGCCGGTGTCCGCATCTCTCCTTCGACATCCCGGCCGAGGACGCGCAGGACCTCGACGAACTCGCGCGAGAACTCGGCCACCTCGACGACTTGGAGAACGAACTCTCCCTCGCGCAACGCTGGGTGCACGGTCGCATCACGAGCGTCCTCGACCGCCTGAACGACCGCATCGGCGCCGACGCCGACAGCCGCTTCCACGCGGAAGCGCTCGCGGCCGTCGCTCGCGGCGAAGGAACCGTCGAGGGCGTCGCGCGCGAACTCAACGCCCCCTACGAGGCCGTCGACGATGCGGTGCACCGACTCGCCGAGCGCGGACTCCTCGTCCGCGAGGAGGGCGAGGGCTGGGTCGTCGCCGGCGGCACCGTGGCGTAGCGGACGAGGCTCAGATTTCCCGCGTCAGTCCGTCGCGCAGGTCCCGGCCGAGGTAGTGGCCGAGGACCGACGCGAGGAGACCCGCGCCCGCCCCGGCGCCGGCGATGGCCGGTCCGTACTGCGCCACGAGGTCGATGGCGAACGGCACGAAAAAGGAGAACATCGTGCTCAGCACCAACAGGAGGCCGGAGACGAGCGCCCCGGCCGCTCCGACTTCGAGGTACCGGCGCTCGCTCGCGAGGAGGCCGACACCGAACCCGACGGCGAGCAGACCGAGGAGACCGCCGAAGAGACCGATGACCGGGATGCCGTTTCCGAGGACTGCGGCGGCGGCCGACGCGAGGAGGACCCCGAGGAACAGTTTCGGCGAGAACACCCCGCCCAGGCGGCCCGACGAGGAGCGCGAATCGGCCTCCGGTGCCGACGCTCCGCCGGTCCACCCGTCGTCGGACTCGGCGTCGAGCGAGAACTCGGCGGCGTCTCGTTCCCTCTCGTCGGTCCGTTGCATGGCTACGAGTGCGCGCGCCGAGGGTATGGGTCTTGCGCCGCCCTCCGACGCTCCCGACGAAAGGGAGATTTCAAGTCCGGTCCGGCGGTACCTCGCGGTATGAACCCAGGGGACCGCGTCCGCGTCGACCGCGCGGGCGTCACGAACGAGGGCGTCCTGATGCCGTCGTCGACGCCGGAGCATCTCGTCGTCAAACTCGACGGCGGTTACAACGTCGGTATCGACCGCGCGGACGCCGAGGTAGACGTGTTGGAGACCGGCGTGTACGACGTCGAGGAGGCCCAGTCGGAGTCGAGCACCTCCGAAATCGCCTTCGACGACGACCTGCCGACCGTCTCGCTCATCTCGACGGGCGGGACCATCGCCTCCACCGTCGACTACCGCACGGGCGCGGTGACCGCACAGTTCGACGCCGAGGACGTACTCCGGGCCGTCCCGGACCTCGCCGGACGGGCGAACTACCGCGGGCGCGTCGTCGCCAACATCCTGTCCGAAAACATGACGCCCGACGTGTGGCGCGACCTCGCCGAGGCCATCGAGGACGAAATCGAGGCCGGCACGGACGGCATCGTCGTCATGCACGGCACCGACACGATGCAGTTCACGGCGGCGGCGATGTCGTTCGTGGTCGACACGCCCGTCCCGGTCGTGTTCACGGGTAGTCAGCGCTCGGCGGACCGTCCCTCCTCGGACAACGTGATGAACGCCGTCTGCGCCGTCGAGGCGGCGACGGCCGACTGCGCGGAGGTGATGGTGTGCATGCACGGCTCCGAGTCCGACGACGTCTGCGCCCTCCACCGCGGCACGCGCGTGCGCAAGAACCACACCTCCCGCCGGGACGCCTTCGAGACGGTCGGCGCGAACCCGCTGGGCGAGGTGGACTACGAGTCCGAGAAAGTCACCTTCCGCCGTGACCACGCCGAACGCGGCGCGACCGAGTTCTCCCTCGCACCGAACCTGAACGAGAACGTCGACCTCCTGAAGTTCACGCCCGGTATGGACCTCGACGCCTACGCCGAGTTCCTCCGCGGGCGGGACCTCGACGGCCTCGTCGTCGAGGGGACCGGCCTCGGCCACGTCCACACCGACTTCGTGCCCGTGCTCGAAGAACTGGTCGAGTCGGGTACCGTCGTGGCGATGACGACCCAGTGCATCGAGGGTCGCGTCTGCGACCGGGTGTACGACACCGGTCGGGACCTCCTCGACGCCGGCGTCGTCGAGGCGGGCGACACCCTACCCGGCACCGCGAAGGTGAAACTCATGTGGGCGCTGGCGAACCTCGCGGACCCCGCCGAGGCGATGGAGCGGTCCCTCGCCGGCGAACTGACGCAGCGGTCGGTACCGTGGGAGTAGCGTTCGACCGTTTCGAGGCTCTTCGCGTCCCTCCGGCGCTCTTCTCGTCCGCCTTCCCCGTGCCACCGCGGCACAACGTTTAGCCGCCGCCGGTCCGAACGGCGGCCGTGAACGCCGAAGCCAACGAACCGAAGCCGACGACGGAGTTCGACGGGTGACGGACGAGATTCGAATCAGGGAGGCCCGACTCGACGACGCCGCGGCGGTCGCCGACTTCACCAGCGACACTTGGAGCGGTCACGGCCGCGAGGACTACCTCCCGCGGGTGTTCGAGGAGTGGGTTCGGGCGAACGACGAGCGGCGACGGACGTTCGTCGCGTGCGACGAGAGCGACGCCGCCGTCGGCCTCAGCCAGATCGTCATGCTCACCGACGACGAGGCGTGGGGACAGGGGCTACGCGTCGCTCCGCGAGTGCGCGACCGGAACGTCGGGTCGAAGCTGAGTCGGGCGGGGTTCGAGTGGGCCCGCGAACGCGGCGCGACCGTCGCTCGGGGGATGGTGTTCAGCTGGAACGTGATGGGGCTGGGTCACGCCCGCGCCAACGGTTTCGACCCCGCGACCGAGTTCCGGTTCGTCCACCCCGAACCGGACGCCGGCGCAGCCCCCGACCTCCCGGTCCACGACGACCCGACGGCCGCGTGGCGCTACTGGACCGACAGCGACGCCCGGTCGCGCCTCCGCGGCCTGGCGATGTCGCCGGTCGAGTCGTGGGCGCTCTCGGAACTCGCCCGCGAGACGCTCCGGGAGGCGGCGAGCGCGGACGGCCTGTTCGTCGTTGACGACGGCGGGACCTGCGGGATGGCGTTCAGGGTGCGGGAGTACGAGACGGGCGGGGAATCGGCAGAGCGGGTGGCGGTCTACGGCGTCGGCGAGTGGGACGACCGCGCCGCCTGTCGGTCGCTCCTCGACGCCGTCGCCCGCGACGCGGGGGCGCGGGGCGTCGACTCAACCCGCCTGCTGGTCCCCGAGACACCCCGCCACGTCAGCGACGTCGCGGAGGTGCGCACCGAAATCGCCGACGGTCCGGACTTCGTGATGGCGGCGGACCTGACCGACGAGTCGCTGGCGAACCCCGAGCAGCGGACGGGGCGTCGGGACGGCCGTCGGTAGTTCGCCGACGGCGGAAGACCGACCGTCGACGCGGGAGGACGGACCGTCCGGCTTCAGAACTCCACCGTCTCCTCGATAGCGGCCGCGATCCGCGGCGGCTGGGGCGGGTAGTAGTCCTCCATCGAGAGCAGCGGGACGGGGACGTCGAAGCCGGTCACCCGTCGGAGCGGCGCTTCGAGGTAGAGGAGGGCGTCCTCCGCCACGGTTGCGGCGACCTCGGCCCCGAACCCGCCCGACTTCGCCGCCTCGTGGACCACCACGCAGCGGCCGGTCTTCCTCACCGACGCGAGCAGCGTCTCGCGGTCGAGCGGCGAAATCGACCGGAGGTCGACTACCTCGGCGTCGACGCCCAGTTTGTCGACGGCTTCCAGGGTCGGGTGCATCATCGCTCCCCACGAGACGACAGTCACGTCGGCTCCCTCCCGGCGAACGGCGGCCTCGCCGAGCGGAACGGTGTGTTCGCCGTCGGGGACCTCCTCGCGGAACGACCGGTACACCCGCTTCGGTTCCATGAAGAGGACGGGATCGGGGTCGCGGATGGCCGAGGTGAGCAATCCCTTGGCGTCGGCGGGCGTCGAGGGGATGGCGACCTTCAGCCCCGGGACGTGGGCGTACGCCGCTTCGAGGCTCTCGGAGTGGTGTTCGAGCGCCCGGACGCCCGCCCCGTACGGCGTCCGCACGACCATCGGCGCGGTGAGTCGTCCGCGGGTTCGCCAGCGGATGCGGCTCGCGTTCGAGACGAGTTGGTCGAACGCCGGCGGGAGGAAGCCGGAGAACTGGATCTCCACAATCGGGCGGTAGCCGTGGGTCGCGAGGCCGACGGCCGCCCCGACGATGGCGATTTCCGACAGCGGCGTG
This sequence comes from Halogeometricum sp. S1BR25-6, assembly GCF_031624495.1. NCBI lineage: Archaea > Methanobacteriati > Methanobacteriota > Halobacteria > Halobacteriales > Haloferacaceae > Halogeometricum > Halogeometricum salsisoli. Next base: position 384,789 of record NZ_JAMQOP010000002.1, read on the forward strand.
TCGCGCACCCGTTCCTCGCCGAACGCCTCCAACAGACCGTCGGTCGCCCGGAAGACGCCGCCCGAACGGGCGACGTCCTCGCCGAAGACGAGCGTCCGGTCGTCCGCCGCCATCTCGGTGTGGAGCGCGTCGTTGACCGCCTGAACGATGGTTTCGCGGGGCATCGTCACCCGCGCTCCCGCTGGTGGACGTACTCGTCCATCTCCGGATGGTCGTCGAGGAAGTCGCGATACCACTCCATCTGTCGGGCCAGTTCGGGCGTCGGCTCCTCGTAGAGGTGGACAAACATCTCGTCGACGTCGCGGTGCGGGTAGTCGTCGGCGGCCGCGACCGCCTCGTCGAACATCTCGTCGACCTCCTCGCGGACGGCCGCTTCGTCGACGTCGTCGAGCAGGTCGCGGTCCGCGAGGAAGGTGCGGTAGCGGTCGACCGGGTCGCGGGCCGCCCACGACTCGACCTCCTCCTCCTCTCGGTACCGCGTGGGGTCGTCGCTGGTCGTGTGCGCCCCGCGGCGGTAGGTGACGCTCTCGACGAGGACGGGGCGTCCGTCGCGGGCGCGCGCTCGAGCCGTCGACATCGCGTTGTAGACGGCGAGAACGTCGTTGCCGTCGACTCGAACGCCGTCGACGCCGTACGCGAGCGCCTTCTGGGCCACCGTGTCGGCGGCGGTCTGCTCGGAGAACGGGAGGGAGATGGCGTACTGGTTGTTCTGACAGTAGAATACTGCCGGGACCCCAAGGACGCCCGCGAAGTTGACCCCCTCGTGGAACGCCCCGGTCGACGTCGCCCCGTCGCCGAAGTAGCCGACGGCGACCGCGTCGTCTCCGGCCAGTTGCATGCCCCACGCCTTCCCGGTGACCATCGGCATCTGCGACCCGATGGCGATGGCGACGCCGAAGACGTTCGCCCCCTCCATCCGCGAGGCGTCCTCGACGCCGCGCCAGTACAGCAGGAGGTCGCGCATCGACACGCCGTGCATGAGCAGCGCCGCGGCCTCTCGCCCCGCGGGGAAGATCCAGTCGTCGTCCGCGAGGGCGAAGGCGCTCCCGACGATGCTCGCCTCCTGTCCCCGGCCGGAGGCGTACGTTCCCAACTGTCCCCGGCGCTGGAGCTTCGTCGCCCGCTCGTCGAACGTTCGCTGGAGCACCAGCCACCGGTAGAGGTCGCGGAACTGCGCGTCCGTCAGGTCGGGGACGCGCGACGCCTCGACCGTCCCCTCCGCGGTCACGACCTGATGGGTCTCGACCCGCAGGTCGGCCTGCGAGAGGTGTTCGACGCCCGCCGCCGTGTTCACCCGCGGCGGCGGGCGGGACGGGGGCTCACCGTCCATCTACGACCACTCCGGCTCCCGGTCCTCCGCGTATGCGCTGGTCGCTTCCTCGAAGTCCTCGCCCGTCATCGCCTCTGTCTGGAGGTCGAGATAGCGGTCGAGGAAGGCGTCGAAATCCTGGTCGAAACAGGTCAGCATCGCCTGCTTCGAGAGGCGCGCCCCCTGTGAGTTGACCCGCGTGTAGCGGTCGACCAGTTCCTCGAACTCCTCGTGCATTTCGTCCGCCGAGACGAGGTGGTCGACGAGGCCGATTCGTTCGGCCTCCTCGCCGTCGACGTTCTCGCCGAGGATGACCATCCGCTTCGCCCGCCCGAGGCCGATGTACCGGGGGAGACGGAACGTCCCGAGCCCGGGGATGATACTCTCGTTGATGGCCGGGAGGCCCAGTTTCGCGTCGGGCGTGCAGGCGCGGATGTCGCACGAGAGCGCGAGCTGTAAGCCGCCGCCCAGCGCGTAGCCGTGAATCAGACAGAGGACGAGCGGCTCCATCGTCTCGAAGCGACGCAGCGCTCGCTCCCACGGGGGATGGTAGCCCATGTCGATCTCGTCGGCCGAGAGGTCTTTGAGGTCGATGCCAGTACAGAACGCTCGGCCGGCCCCCTCGATGGTGACCAACCGGAGGTCCTGGTCGCTGGCCAGCAACTGGGAGACGGCGTCCAGGTCGCGCACCGCGTCGTAGTGGAAGGCGTTCAGCCGTTGGGTCCGGTCGAGGGTGATCCGGGCGATACTCCCCTCTTTCTCGACGGACAGGTGGTCGAATTCGACGTGCATGGCTGTGGTTCGACTGTTCTAAACGACACGTTTTACCATGAATGTATAGGGTGGTAGCAGGAACTGGAACCGACGTACCGTGTACGAATCCGCGCGCTGGTGTGGGAGACTGTCCGTTAGGGGGGAGAAATCGTCCTCGAAAATCAAAACGCGGGACTGCGCCGCGGACGGCGTCTCAGCCGAGGGAGACGACCCTCAGTCCGAGGCGGCGACTCGTGTCCCGCCCTCGCCGGCGTCGACGCCGGCCATACCGAGGACGTCGTCGAAGAAGTCAAGCGAGTCGTTGGGACCGGGGTGGGCCTCGGGGTGGTACTGACGGGTGATGACGTTCAGGTCGTCGTTCTCCAGTCCTTCGGCGGTGTCGTCGTTGACGTTGACCTGCGTGACGTTCAGGTCTCCGGGTTCGTCGACGGTGTAGCCGTGGTTCTGGGTGGTCATGACGACCTTGCCGGTGTTCAGGTCGCGGACGGGTTGGTTGACGCCGCGGTGGCCGAACGCCATCTTTTCGGTGGTGCCGCCGAGGGCGCGCGCGATGACCTGCTGGCCGAGGCAGATGCCCGCGAGGGGAACCTCGCCGACGAACTCCTCGACGAGCGCCTGTGCCTGCGTGAAGTTCGCCGGGTCGCCCGGCCCGTTCGAGAGGAACAGCACGTCAGGGTCGAGTTCCTCGACCGTCTCGGCGTCGGTGTCGTGCGGCAGGACGTGGACGTCGGCGCCGCGTGCGGTCAGCGAGTCGACGATGGACATCTTCGCGCCGCAGTCGATGAGCGCGACGTCCGTTTTGCCACCTCCCTCGTAGGTTTCGTGCTCGACGGTGCTGACCTGCGCGCCGATTTCGGTGTGCTCGCTCATGCCCTTGCACTGCGCGAGTTCCTCCTTCGCGTCCTCGGGCGTCGCGTCGTCACCGACGGCGATACCGCACTTCATCGCACCCTCCTCGCGCACGGCGGTCACGAGGTCGCGGGTGTCGATGTGGTCGATGGCGGGCACGTCTTCCGATTCGAACCACTCGACGACGTCCTCGGTGAACTCGCGGGCGATGGCGGCGCGGGGGTGAATCCGGTCGGACTCGAACCGCTCCTCTCGGACGCCGTAGTTTCCGATGAGGGGGTACGAGAAGGTGAGGACCTGCTCCTCGTAGGAGGGGTCTGTGAGACTCTCTTCGTATCCCGTGTACGCGGTCGTGAACACCAGTTCGCCACGTGTGCGTCCCGGAGCGCGACCGCGCGCTTCGATGACGCGGCCGTCCTCCAGAGCCAAGTAGGCGTCCGACATTACGAGAAACACACGGAAGCCGGGTCTATAAATGTTGCTTTCGAAGCTGAGTTACGAATTTCGTAATCGGTAAGTCCGTGCGGGCGGCAGTGGAGACATGGACGAGTTGGACCGACGGATTCTCGACATCCTCCGGCGGGACGCGCGGACCCCGTACACAGAGATAGCCGAGCAGGTCGAAACGTCCGAGGGGACGGTGCGAAACCGGGTCGAACGCCTGATGAGCGACGGCGTCATCGAGCGATTCACCGTCTCCACCCGCACGGGCAACATCAAAGCGATGATCGAGGTGTCGGTCAAGGTGGACGTCGACACGACGAAGATTTCCGAACTGATGGCCGAGTGGGACGAGGTGGACTTCGTCTGGCAGGTATCGGGCGAGGAAGACGTGGTGCTCGTCGTCGACGCCGCGGACACGCGCGCGGTGAACGAACTCATCACGCAAGCCCGCGAACTCGACGAGGTCAAGAGCACGAAGACGCGGCTGATTCTCGACGAGCGACTCGGACGCAGTCCGTAGCGGCAGAACAGTTGTCGAGCCGTCAGTTCTAGCGTCTCGCCGCTACTGCGGACTCGACCCGCCGTCCATCGCGCCCTTCGCGTGGTGGATGCGGGTGTACGCCCGGTCGAGTTCCTCCTCGAACCGGTTGAGGTTCACCACGGCCTCCGTCTCGCCCGAACGGATGGCGTCGGCGACGGCGGCGGGCGTGAGTTCGTCGGCGTCAATGAGCGTGTACGCCCGTCCGATCTCGAACGGGTAGTGCGCGTCGCTGCCGCCGGTCAACGGCAGGTCGAGTCGTTCCGCGAGTTCACGCGTCTGGACCACGTGCTCGGGGTTCTTTCCGTTCAGTTCGACGGCGTCGAAGTCGGCCTCGGTGTCCCGGAGGCTGCTGTTGCGGTAGGGGTGGGCGACGACGGCCGCACAGCCCCGGTCGTGCGCCTCGTCGACGACCTCTGCGGGCGTCAACTCCCCCGCTCGCGTCCGACTCGGCGGGTCGGGGCCGACGACGAGGAGGTGTCCCATCGTCGTCGACACCTCGATACCCGGAATCGTCGGAAACCGCCGCTGTGAGGCGTAGGCGTAGTCGTGGTTCGTTACGGCGACGGCGTCCAGTCCGCGCAGGCGGCCCGCGATAGCGGACAGCGAGAGACCGACCGGGTCGAAGCGCGTCGGCCGGCCGGGCGACCAGTGGAAGAACCGAGAGTGGGTGTGAAGGTCGACGGCGAACACGACCCGTTCGAGGGGGCGGTACGACTTTGTTCTTCTGCCCCGGAGCACCGGCCGTGACCGACCGAATCCTCGTGTTCAACCCGCGGAGCGGCGACGGCAAACGAAGCGCCTGCGCGCGGGCGATAGCCGAGGAGCGCGGCTACGACGTGCGGGAGAGCAGGGAGAAGGGAGACACGCTCGAACTCGCGCGCGAGGCGGCCCGCGAGGGAGCGTCGGTTATCGCGGCCGCGGGCGGCGACGGCACGCTGAACGAAGTCGTCCGAGGGGTCGACGCGGAGGGGGGACTCGACGAGACGACGCTCGGCGTCGTTCCCTGCGGGACGGGCAACGACTTCGCCGACAACGTGGGCGTCCGCGGCGTCGAACACGCCTTCGACGTGCTCAAAAACGGACGCCGCCGGGGGCTGGACCTCGGGAGCGTCCGCTGGACCGCCGAGGAGTCGGCCGACTCGCTGGCCGGGACGCCCGCGCGCCCGTTCTTGAACTCCTGCGCCTGCGGACTCACAGCCGAGGCCAGCGCCGGGGCGACCCGCGAGGCGAAGCGCCGACTCGGCGTTCTCGCCTACGTGCTCTCGACGCTCCAGCGCACGCGGACGTTCCAGGGGTTACAGTTGGACGTCCGTGCCGGGCCGCAGAACGACCCCGTCTGGACGGGCGAGGCGCTGATGCTCCTCGTCGGCAACGGCCGCCGGTTCCCCGGCGAGCGGATGCGGCAGGCGAACATGGAGGACGGCCTGCTGAACGTCGTCGTCGTTCGGAACCGGCCGGCCCTAAACTATCTCACCGAGGGGGCGGCCGACCGACTCCTGCGCCGGGGAGCCTCGCATCTCACGCGCCTGAAGGTCGACCATCTCGAAGTCGACGCCAGCGTCCCGCGGCAGTTCAGTCTCGACGGCGAGTTCGTCGAGGGGCGGCACCTGCGGGCCGACGCTCGCCCCGGCGCGGTGCGGTTCGCTGTCGGCGAGGGGTACGACCCGTCGCCGGTCGACCCGACTCGACCCGGCCGACCCGACGACGCCTGAACCCGAACCAAGCCCCCCTCGGCCGCCGCGCATCGAAGACTCCTTGACCCACCTCTCCCTTGGTCCACGGTATGAGTACGGACGAGGGGGCCAGTTCCGCCGCGGACGCCGCGGAGGAGGGCGAACTCCACAAGAACGCCGCACAGGACGTCATCGCCGTCGACGCCGACGACAACGAGCAGGGGCTGGTCAACCGTCTCGACGCCCACACCGGGGACGGGACGCGGCACCGCGCGTTCACCTGTCTCGTCTTCGACGGGGAGGGGCGCCTGCTTCTCGCACAGCGCGCGCCGAACAAGCGTCTGTGGGACACCTCCTGGGACGGCACCGTCGCCTCTCACCCGGTGGAGGGGCAAAGTCAGGTCGACGCGACGGCGCAGCGTCTCGAAGAGGAACTCGGAATCAGCCCCGACCAGTACGGCGACCTGCGCGTGACGGACAAGTTCGAGTACAAGCGCTACTACGAGAACGCCGGCTTGGAGTGGGAGGTCTGTGCCGTCCTCAAGGTGACGCTGGAGGATACAACGCTGGACCCCGACGAGGAGGAGATAGCCGGCCTGCTGTGGGTGGACTACGAACACCTCCACGAGCACCCGCAGTGGTATCGACAACTCCGTCTGTGCCCGTGGTTCGAGATAGCGATGCGCCGTGACTTCGACGAGGAACCCGCCGACGAACCGAGTCAGCCTCGCAACTGACGCGCGAGCCGCGATTCTCGCCCGCGCTCGCGACGGCGCGTCAGGCTCGGTCCCGCGCGAGGTGTGCGGCGTCCTCGCGGGTCACCGGGCCGACGAGTCGAGCGGTGCCGACGTCGTCGAGAGAGCCGACCCGGTACCGAACGTCGCCGCCGACCCCCGGACGGAGTACGAACTCGACCCGGCGACGACGGTGGAGACCATCGACGCCCTCGAAGCCGAGGGGCTGGACGTCGTCGGCTTCTACCACAGTCATCCCGAGAGCGACCCGACTCCGAGTCCGACGGACGAGGCGCGGGCGGGGTGGGTCGGCTACGTCTACCTCCTCTGTCACCCGGACGGCCGCCTGAACGCCTACCGCTGGACCGGCGAGCGGTTCGAGGAACTCCGGGTCGCGCGGCGCGGGTGAGTCGGCGCCGACCGAGAACGCAACCCCCTTGCGGCGCCGGTCCCTCTCCCGACGCGATGAGTGAGGACGTTCCGGACCCCGACGTGTACGACTCCCTGGAGGGACAGGTCGCCCTCGTCACGGGCGCGAACCGCGGCCTCGGCCGCGAGATAGCCGAACAACTGCACGACCTGGGCGCGACGGTGTTCGCCGCGACGCGGAGCATCACCCACGAGATACCCGACGAGTGGACCCATCTCCTCGTCGACGTGACGCAGGAGGGCGACGTCTCGCAGGCCGCCGACGACGTCTTCTCCGCCGCGGGCCGCCTCGATATCGTCGTCAACAACGCGGGCGTCTCCGGCGGCGACGGGGACATCGTCGCGGAGTCGACCGACGACATCGACCGCACGCTGTCGACGAACCTCCGCGGGCCGATGCTCGTCTGCAAGCACACCGTTCCCCTCCTCCTGCAGGACGAAGGCGGGCGCGTCGTCAACGTCTCCTCGGGGATGGGGGCGCTGAACGAGGAGCAGTCGGGCGGGTCGCCCGCCTACCGCGTCTCGAAGTCGGGACTCAACGGACTCACGAGGTACCTCGACGGCGAGTACGGCGACGAGGGCCTCATCGCCAACGCCGTCTGTCCGGGGTGGGTGCGAACCGACATGGGCGGCGAGGAGGCCAATCGGTCGATAGAACGCGGCGCGGAGACGCCCGTGTGGCTCTCGCGGTTCGAGACCGGAGCGCCGTCGGGGTACTTCTGGCGCGACAAGGAAGTCATCGACTGGTAACCGAATCAGGTCACTCCGCCGCCGCGCGTCTCGTAGCGTTCGTACTCTCCTTCGTCCAGAATTTCCCGGAACGCGTCGACGACGTCGTACACCTCCTCGAAGCCGACGTAGTACGGCGAGGGACAGATTCGAACCACGTTCGGCGGTCGGAAGTCGGCGACGACGCCGCGTTCTTTCAGCGCCTCCGAGATGCGATACGCCTCGGGGTGTTCGACGGCGACGTGGCCGCCGCGGCGCGACGCCTCGCGGGGCGTTCCCACCTCGCAGTCGCGGAGTCGGTCGTCGACGAGGGCGACGAGGAAGTCGGTGAGCGCCAGCGACTTCTCGCGGAGAGCGTCGATGCCGGCGTCCTCGGTCACGTCGAGGGCGCCGTCGAGGGGCGCGGCCGAGAGAATCGGCGGCGTGCCTATCTGGAACGCGCCCGCGGAGTCGGCCGGCGTGTAGGTGTGTCGCATCTCGAACTGCGTCTCCTTCTCGTGACCCCACCACCCCGCGAGGGTCGGCGTGACGCCGAAGTGGCGCTCGTTGACGTACAGTCCCGCGAGCGCGCCGGGACCGGCGTTGAGATACTTGTAGTGACACCAGACGGCGAAATCGACCCCGTGTTCGGAGAGGTCGTGCGGCACGACGCCGACGGAGTGCGCGAGGTCGAATCCGGCGAGGGCGCCCGCGTCGTGGGCCGCGCGGGTGATGCGCTCGACGTCAAGCAGTTGCCCGCTGCGGTACAGCACCGAGGGGAGAAAGACCATCCCCACGTCGTCGTCGACGGCGGCGACGATATCGTCCTCCTCAATCGTTCTCCCGTCGCGACTCTCGACCACCCGGAGACACTCGTCGGGGTCGCGGCCCGCCGCCCGGAGTTGCGCGCGAATCGCGTAGTGGTCGGTCGGGAAATCGAGGCTGTTCACGACGATTTTCTCCCCGCGGTCGGGGTCGTAGAACGTCCCGACCAGGGTGTGGATGTTCACCGTCGTCGAGTTGCCGACGACGACTTCCTCCTCCGCGGCGCCGACGAGGGGGGCGAGTCGGGCGCCGAGGCGTTCGCCGTAGGTGAACCACTCGGGGTCGGCGTCCGTCCACCCGCGGACGGCGAGCGTCTTCCACTCTTCGACCGCTCGGTCGAGGGCCGCCGCCGCGTCCGCGGAGCAGAGTCCCAGCGAGTTGCCGTCCACGTACGCCTCGTCCTCGGGGAGGAAGAAGCGCTCTCGGAGGTCCGACAGCGGGTCCGCGCGGTCGAGTTCGCGGGCGTCGGCGCGCGTCGGCGGGCCGGCGGCGTCTGCGTCGTCCATGCCGCCCGGTTCGTCCGCCGTCGCAAAGACCTTCGCCTCCCGTCACCCCCCGTTCGCCGCCGTCCGGTCGGTTTTTTCCGCGCGCCGCGCGGCCCTCGGGTATGGAGCGACGCGCCCCCGAGGTGGACCCGCAGGTCCGAGACGCGGTGGAGCGATTCGAGCGCGAGGGACTGCCGCCGTGGCACGCGCTGTCGGTCGAGAGCGCCCGGACCGTCGAGGACGAGGCGTTCGCGGCGACGGACCCGCCGGCGGTCGAACGGGTCGGGGAGTTCTCGATAGCGGGGCCGCGCGGACCGGTTCCGCTCCGGACGTACCACCCCGCACCCGAGGAGACCCGAGGGGTTCTCGTCTTCTACCACGGCGGCGGGTGGACCCTCGGAACCCTCGACTCCGCGGCCGGCATCTGCCGCCGACTCGCCGACCGGTCGGGGCGACTCGTCGTCAGCGTCGACTACCGCCTCGCGCCCGAACACCCGTTTCCGGAACCGCTGGACGACGCCGTCGCCGCCTACGAGTGGGTCCGCGGGCACGCCGGGTCGCTCGGCGGCGACCCCGAGAGCGTCGTCGTCGGGGGAACGAGCGCCGGCGGCAACCTCGCCGCCGCCGTCTCCCTCCGCGCCGCCGCCGAGAGTGAGGGGGTGCGAGAGGTTCCGACGCCGGCGGGGCAACTCCTCCTCTACCCGATTCTCGCGCAGACGTTCGACACCGACTCCTACGAAGAAAACGCCGACGGACCGCTGCTCTCGCGGGCCGACATGGCGTGGTTCCGCGGCCACTACCTCCGGAGCGACGTCGACCGGTACAACCCGTTCGCCGCGCCGGTTCGCGCGGACGAGGAACGCCTCGCCGAGACGCCGCCGGCGTGCGTCGTGACGGGCGGGTTCGACCCCCTGCGGGACGAGGGGACGCGCTACGCCGCGCGACTTCGGGAGGCGGGCGTCGCCGTCGTCCACCAACACTACCCCGCGATGGCCCACGGTTTCCTCAGCCTCGCCGCGGACGTCGACGCCGCCGACGAGGCGTTCGACCGGGTCGCAGAACGGCTCGCGGAGTTCGATAGTAGCGTTCGCAACTGATTAGATTGCTCACTCGATGCGCCGGACGCCGACCCACGAGAGGGCGGCGCGGACGAAGAGATAGGAGACGAGGAGCGCCGCGAGAAGCATCGTCGGCGCCGAGAGCAGTTGCGCGGTCCGGTAGGGGAGCGCGATGCGCGAGAGGCCGAGAATCACGAAACTCAGGAGGATGAGTCCGAACGCGAGGAACGCGAGCCTCACGAAGTCGGAGCGGTTCACGGGTCGCTCACTCCTCCGCGCGCCGCGCCAACTCCTCGTAGGCCGCCCACGACGAGTCGACGTCCGGATGGGGAACCGACTCGCCGTCGACGACGACGCCGGAACCCTCGCGCACCGTCCCGGCGACGCCGACGGGCGTGCCCTCGGATTCGAGCGCCGAGACGACCCGGTCGGTCGCATCGGGGTCGACGGCGAGCACGAGCGTTCCGCCCGTCGTCGCCGTCCACGGGTCGATGTCCAGGTAGTCGCACACCTCGCGGACGCTCGGTCGGAACGGGATGGCGTCGGTGGCGACGTCGAGGCGGACGCCCGCGCCGTCGGCGACTTCGTTGAGCGCCCCGAACAGGCCGCACTCCGTCGCGTCGTGCATGGCGTGGACGCCGCCGGCGGCCGCGGCGGCCATCGCGTCGCGGACGCAGTCGGTCTCGTCCACCTGCGACTGCGCCGCAGAGAGCGTCCCGGGCGGGAGGTCGAACTGCTCGGGAAACAGCGTCGTGAGCAGTCCCGTCGCCTCCACGGCCGGTCCCTTCGTGACCAGTACGTCGTCGCCGACGCGGGCGCCGTCCGGGCGGACGACGTCCGACGGGTCGCCGACGGCGAGGGCGGTGGCGCCCCCGACCCACGGGAACGAGCACTCGGCGTAGCGGGCGGTGTGACCGGCGACGATGCTGACGCCCAGCGCCTCGGCCTCCTCGTGCATCGCGGTCCACAACTCCCCGAACGCCTCGTCGGAGAACTCGGACGGGAGCGTGAACGAGACGGCGAGGTGCGACGGCGGCAGCCCCGAGACGGCGACGTCCGCGAGGACGAAGTCGAGGGCGAACCGGCCGGCGCGGGCGAGGCCGAGACCCGGCAGGACGGAGACGGGGTCGGTGGCGACGGCGACGGCCGTGCCGTCGAGGTTCAGGAGGCCGAAGTCGACGCCGTGGGTCGGGCCGACGGCGACGTCGTCGCGGTCGGCGCCGAGGTTCGAGAAGACGTACCGGTCGAAGAACGCTCGGTCGGCCTTTCCGAGGTCGGTCATATCGGAAAGACAGCGGCGTGCGGTTTCAACGTGCCGTTGGAGCGCAGGAGCAGCCGTAACATATAGGGTACGATGTTTCCTCGGTACGACCAATTCGATGCCCTTCGGATGCGGACCGGGCGCCTCGGTTCCCGGCGCTTCGACGAACAGTCGGAGACGACGGCCCCGGGCGCCGCCCATCGACGGTAGTGTTCGACCGCACCCGCTCACGGGGGAGACACCGTGAGCGACGACGGGACCATCTCGGAAATCGGCCCCGCCGCCGAGGAGCGCAGCGACGACGACTACCGAAAACTCATCGAACGGGTCGTCGACGCGGCGGTCGTCCTCCTCGACGCCGACGGCGACGTGACCACGTGGAACGCGAGCGCTCGCCGACTCACGGGGTACGACCGGACGAGCGCCCGCGGGGCCGACTTCGACGTCGTCCTCAATGCCGACATCCCGGCGACCACGCTGCTCGAAGAGGCCGACGCGGCGGGTCGGGTCGAAGTCGACTGCGTCGCCCACGACGCCGACGGCGAGGCGTACGACGCCCACGTCGCGGTCACGTCGCTCGAACCCGACGAGAGCGCTCCTGGGATACCGATGTCGCCGAGCGTGACCGACGACGAGGGCTACGCCACCGTCGTCCGCGACGTGACCGACTACCGCTCGGAGACGCGGTCGCTCGAACGGCGCAACGAGCGGCTGACGGCCTTCGCGAGCAGCGTCTCCCACGACCTCCGGAACCCCTTGAGCGCCGCCCTCGCGCAACTCGACGTCGCCCGCGCGCGCTATCCCGACGAGACGCACCCCCACCTCGACACCGCCTACCAGTCGCTCCTCCGGATGAACGACCGCATCGACGAGGCGCTGACGCTCGCTCGGGAGGGTGCCCGCGGCGTCGAGCGGACGCCGGTTTCGCTCCGGGAGACCGCAGAGCGGGCGTGGCGGGTGGCCGGTCCCGAAAGGGGGACGCTGCGGTTCGACGACCCGCCGGAGACGGTGTCGGCCGACGAGGAGGGGCTCTGTCGACTCTTCGAGAACCTCTTCGACAACGCCGAGACGCACGCCGGCGACGACGCGGCGGTCGAAATCGGCGGCACCGGCGAGGGGTTCTACGTCGCGGACGACGGCCCCGGCATCGCGCCGGACCGCCGCGACTCGGTGTTCGAGTACGGCGTCACCGGCAGCGCAGACGGCACCGGGCTCGGTCTCGCCATCGTCACCGCCGTCGCCGACGCGCACGATTGGCGGGTCGGCGTCGACGAGAGCGAGACGGGCGGCGCGCGCTTCGACGTCGTCTTCGACCGCGCGGCGAACCGGTAGCCGGGAACCGGTCGTCGAAATCGACGGTCGCGAGCGCCGCCGCTCGGAGCGGAGAAAAGCTCCCGGTCGCACGGGGCGCGACCGGTCGGCTCATGAAGGAGACGCGAACGAGGTAGTATCGTGCGGGGTCATCCAGTCCCGGGAACGCGACCTCGGTTCCGCCTCGACTGTACGTATTTCGTCATGGGTTAAGTAAGTCGCTAAGTCGACTCGGTGATGGTATATAGACTCACGCACGTCTGCGGCGGTCCCGACCGAATCACTCCGGGTGCGACCGGAAGTGGTCGGTGAGTTCGCGGCGAACGCGGACGGGTTCTTCGTGTTGAATCCAGTGGGTCGCCTCGTCGAGGACGACGAGGTGGCTCCGCTCGCAGTACTCGACGCTCTCCAAGGCGAGCGAGCGGGTGAGGAAGGCGTCTTTCGCCCCCCACAGCACGAGCGTCGGCACCTCGACGCGTTCGGTCCGCGGGCGGGGATTCGTCCGGGCGATGGCGCGGTACCAGTTGAGCATCGACCGGTAGGCCCCCGGTTGCGACCACGCCGCGCGGTAGCAGTCGAAGTCGGCGGCGTTGAACGTGCCCGGTTGGCTGGTCCGACGCATCATGTCGCAGACGCCGCGGTACCCGCCGACGCTCGCCAGCGCCTCGGGGAGTTTCGGCAGTTGGAAGAACAGGACGTACCAGCTTTTGAACCGCTGCTCCCAGTCGTTTCTGAGCGCCCGGCGGAACGCCGTCGGGTGGGGGACGTTCGCCGCCGACAGCGTCCGGACGCGCTCGGGGTGGTGGAGGCTCATCCACCACGCGACGAAGGCGCCCCAGTCGTGGCCGACGAGGTGCGCCGCAGAGAGGTCGAGGGCGTCGAGGAGTCCGAGCACGTCGCCCGTGAGTTCCTCCGGCCGGTAGGCGGAGACGGCCTCGGGTTTCCCGCTCAGGTGGTAGCCGCGCTGGTCGGGGACGACGACGCGGTAGCCCTCGTTCGCGAGCGGTTCGACGTACTCGTGCCAGCCGTACCAGAACTCGGGGAAGCCGTGGAGGAGCACGACCGGTTCGCCGTCTTCCGGACCGGCGGTGACGACGTGCAGGTCCACGTCGCCGACGTCGACGAACGTCGACTCGCCGCGCAGTCCCAGCACCTCAGGCGTGACGCCGCCGTCGACGGCGGAGTCTGTCGATTCCATGGGCGAGGTACGGCGTGCGCAGGGAAATACTCTCCCGCGGTGCGGGGGTATCGGGTCGGGTCCCGCCGCGGTTCACTTCCGGCCGAACAGTCGCTCGCGGAGCGAACGCGTGCGCGCCCGTTCGGCCAGGAGCACCGAGCAGTCCACCTCGTTGAGGACGTCGAGGACGAGCGTCCCGCGGACGAGGCGGGAGAGCAAGCCGCGTTCGGTGGCGCCGATGACGAGCATCGTCGCGTCCCGCGCGTGGCGTTCGATACACGCCTCCACGTCGTCGGACTCCTCGACGATGAGTTCGGCGTCGGAGAGGCCGTGGCCCTCGGCCCACTCGCTGAGGAACCGTTCGCCCTCGGCGGCGTCGTCGGCGACGTGGAGGAGAGCGACCGTCGAGTCGTACCGGTCGCGGAGCGTCGCCGCGACGGCCGCCGAGAGGTCCGAGTCCGGGCCGCCGGCCGTCGGCACCAGGATGCGCGAGGCGTCGAACCCCCTGTCGCGCAGGACGAGGAAGTCGCAGGGGAGCGAACTGGCGAGTTCGTCGATGGCCGACTCGGCGCGTCCGGGGGCGCCGTGGGAGTCCGGACCCCACCCCATGACGGTGACGTCGGCGTCGTACGTCCGCGCCGCGTCGAACACCTCCTCGAACGAGCGGTGCGAGAGGATGGTGTGCGTCTCTATCGGGACGTCGAACGTCTCGGCGTTGTCGCGGGCGCGTTCGAGGATTTCGTGCGCCTCCGCGAAGTCCCCGCGTTCGCGGGCGGATTCGAGCGCCGTCTGGTCGGGTACCTGCTCGATGTGGACGGCGACGACGGTGCCGTCGCGGGCCTTCGCGAGGGCGCTGGCGAGCGTGATGAGGTCCGTCTCGTTCGCCGGATTCGCGAGGGGGACCATCACGCGGTAGGTGCCGCCGTCGGGTTGGACCGAGGAGGCGGCCGAGACGGCGGCGTCGGGGACCTCCTCGCGGCGGCTCAGGATGTACTGTCCGAGGATACCCTGCTTCGTGGCCCGCGAACGGGCGTAACCGAGGTACCACACCGCCGCGAACACCGTGAAGCCGACGGCGAGGAGGATGACGTCGCTCGCGAAGAAGTAGATGAGCGCGAACGAGGTTATCATTCCGAGAATCGGGGTGAAGGGGTAGAGCGGAACCGTGTAGTCCGGTTGGTACTCCTTGGGGTCCGCCGTCCGCATCACGATGAGCGCGATGTTGAGCAGGCCGTAGATGATGAGGTGGAGGACGCTCCCGGCGGTCGCGAGCGTCTCCACGTCGGCTAGCAGGATGAACGCGAAGATGAACCCGCCCGTGATGGCGATAGAGCGGTAGGGCGTCCCGAACCGCGGGTGAATTTCGTTGAGTTCCGTGCTGACGATCTGGTCTCGCCCCATCGCGAAGTTGATGCGCGAGGAGGCGAGGATGGAGGCGTTGGCGCTGGAGGCGGTCGCGAGGAGGCCGCCGAACAGCATCGCGGCGGCGCCGACCGGTCCGATGAGCATCCGCGCCACGTCGACGACGGCGGTGTCGTTGTTGGCGACGACGCTGTTCGGAACCGCCGCGAGGACGGTCACGAGGACCAGCGCGTACACCGTCGTGACGATGAGGACGCTCCCGATGACGGCCCGCGGGAGGTTCTTGCCCGGTTCCTGAATCTCTTCGGCGACCGACGTGATCTGGACGAAGCCGAGATACGAGACGAACACCAGACCCGTCACCGGAAGCAGCGGGGAGATGCCCTTGTCCGGCGGGACGATGGGTCGGAGCGACGAGAGGTCCGCGCTCATCGCGCCGAACGCCGTGAACACGGCGAGGATGGCGACCAGGGTGACGACGATGTAGTTCTGGAGTTTGCCCGTCTCCTTCGCGCCGACGTAGTTGACGAAGACGAACAGCGCCGCGCCCGCGAGGGCGACGAGTTTCACCGCCGATATCGTGACGAACCCGAGCGACAGGTCGGGGACGGGCAGGAACGTCGTGACGTACTGCCCGAACCCGGTCATGTAGAACGCCGAGGCGAACGCCAGCCCCATCCAGTTGGCCCATCCGGCGACGCTGCCGAAGAGGGGGCCGAGGGCGTGGTTGACGTAGTAGTACGCTCCGCCGGACTTCGGCATCGCCGTGCCGAGTTCGGAGGCCGAGAGCGCGGTCAACAGGGCGATGCCACCGCCGAGAACGAACGCCGCGGCGGCGAGGGGGCCGGCCTGCGCGACGGCGGGACCGGGCAGCACGAAGATGCCCGCGCCGATCATCGTCCCGACGCCGATGGTCAGGGCGGCGAGGGGGCCGAGGTCCTTCGCGAGTTCTTCGTCGCCGCCGCTCACGCCCCGTCACCTCCGCGCGGCGCGGGCGCGAGTCGCTGGAAACGACCGCCGTTCACGTGTCGGGGCCCTCCTCGCGTACGTCCGGGAGAACGACCACCGGCAGGTCGCTCTCGGTCACGAGCGATTCGCGGACGTCGCCCGAGAAGAGGTCCCACCACTTGCTGCCGCCGCGCGGGGTGAACGCGATGCACGTCGCGTCCGCGTCGTGCGCGGCGTCGACGATGGTCTCGGCGACGTCGGTGCCGTAGCGGAGTTCGGTCTCCGCGTCGACGCCGGCGTCCGCGGCCGCCGCTTCGAGGTGCTCGAACATCTCGGCGGCGAGTTCCTCGCGCTGTTCGACGGAGGCCTTGTCGGGCGCGCCGCCGGCCTTCTCGATGACGTGGACGAACACCGCCCGGCCGCCGACGGCGGCGACGCGCGGGAGGAGTGCGCTGGCGGTCGCCGCGGCGTCGTCCGCCCCCGCGACGGGGACGAGCGGTCGGGCGAACAGGGAGGGTGTGGCGGGTGCGGCGGGGTCGTCTCCGGTCGCGGGGTCCTCAACCATGCTGACCACCGCCGTCGGCGCCGCTCGCGGGGCGGCCGAGCGCCGTCGATGGAGATGAAGGAGACGGGAACACTCCCGAGTCATCGCCGCCGAGGCGGAATCCTCCGGGCGTTCGGTTCGGTTCGCTCGGACGGGGCGTGCGTGAACGGGTGTGCCGTACGGTCATAGTTGAGACGTTCTCCCGCATCGACTTTAGGGGTTCGCAAACCGCTGGCGCCCCGACGCCCCGCCCGAACGCTTCGAGACCCGCCGATTCAGACGGCGGCGACCCACGCGCGGTAGTCGTCGTCGCGGCCGTACACCTCGCGGAAGGCCCGGTCGACGAACGCCGCGAGGCGGTTCGCGTCCGACCGCGCGGTGACGCGGAGGTTCGTCCCCTCGGACTCCTCGGGCGACTCCATCCGGTCGATGCGGAACTCGGGGAACTCCGAGAGCAGCGACTTCGCGCGTTCGAGTTCCTCGTCGGTCACGTCCAGGTTGAACGTCCCGTCGGCGAACTGCACCCACGGCGCGGGCGCGTCCTCGCCGTCTACCTCGGGGTTGGCGTCGACTTCGACGGTGAAGAACGGACTCGCGCGCTCGCGGTGGGCGGTCACCGCCTCGGCGAACAGCTTTCGTCGCTCCGTCGGGTCGGCGGCGTCGAATCTGGTCATGGGGGACGTACGTCGCCGTCCGTAGAAAAACGGTCGGGCGACGGGGTCGCGGCGTTCACAGGAGCGTCACCACGGCGAACAGGGCGAGGACGGAGACGACGACGAGCGAGACGGACAGCACCGCCACCGGCGCGAGGCCGGCCTCGCGCATCGCGCCGAGGCGGACGTCGAGTCCGAGGCCGGCGAACGCGAGGGCGAACAGGGCGTCGCTCGTCGTTTCGAGGACGGCGAGCACCGCCGGGGAGAGCAACCCGGCGTTCGCGGCGAGGGCGACGAACGCGAACCCGGCGAGGAAGTTCGGCACGCCGTTCAGCAGCGACCGCACGCCCGACTCCGCGGAGGGGTCGGCGTAGCGGAACGCGTACCAGAGGGCGACGACGCCGAGCAGCGAGTTCCGCGCCAGTTTCGTCACCGTCGCCCACTGTCCGGCCGCGGCCGAGTGGGCGAACCCCGCGGCGGTGACCGGGCCGGTGCTGTACATGCTCAGTCCGGCCCAGACGCCGAACTGCCGGGCGGAGAGGTTCAGCAGGTCGCCGGCGACGGGGAACGCGAGCAGCGTCACCGCGTCGAACAGCAGGATGGCGGCGACGACGTGCGCCAGCGACTCCCCGTCGGCGTCGATGGTGCCCGCGATGGCCGTCGCGGCGGAGACGCCGCAGACGCTGGCGCCCGCGGCGAGCAGCGACGCCGTCTTGTGCTGCAGGTTGAACAGCCGCCGGGCGAGCGACTCAACGAACGCGACGCCGAAGACGACGGCCGCGACGGCGAGGCCGAGCACGACGGGACCGGTCGCGACGAGTTCGGCGAACGCGACGCGCGCGCCGAGCAGGACGATGCCGGCTTCGAGGAGGACGCCGCGGAACCGAACCCCGTCGGCGGCCCGTTCGGGAAGGCCGACGGTGTTCGCGACGAGCGCACCGAACGCGACGGCGAGGAGGAGCGCGTTCAGGCCGGGTACCGCGCCGGCGACGAGGAAGGCGAGGCCGGCCAGCGCCGCGAGGAGGAGGAGCCCCGGAACGGCGGCGGCGGTCGGAAACGTCGCGTTCGGCATCTGTCCGGACGTCGTTCGCGCGGGACCCTGACTGTGTTGATTCGGGCGCTCGCTCGGCGCCCGCCCGGGGGCGCGCGGAACGCGAAAGGACGGACGCTTTCTTCAACGTTATACCGACGGCCCGGGATGGGTCGAACATGGGTACGCACATCCTGCTGCTCGGCGCCCCCGGCGCCGGGAAGGGAACGCAATCGAAGCGACTCGCCGACGAGTTCGACCTCGAACACGTGACGACCGGCGACGCCCTCCGGGCGAACAAGGAGATGGACATCAGCCACCTCGACTTCGAGTACGACACGCCGCGGGAGTACATGGACGCGGGCGAACTCGTCCCGGACGACGTGGTCAACGAAATCGTGAAGACCGCGCTACAGGATTCGGACGGTTACGTTCTGGACGGCTACCCGCGGAACCTCGACCAGGCCGAGTACCTCTCGGAGATAACCGACCTCGACGTCGTCGTCTACCTCGACGTGAGCGAGGAGGAACTCGTCGACCGACTCACGGGCCGCCGAATCTGTCCCGACTGCGGCGCGAACTACCACGTCGAGTTCGCCCCGCCCGAGGAGGCGGGCGTCTGCGACGAGTGCGGGTCGCCGCTCGTCCAGCGGGAAGACGACACCGAGGAAACGGTCCGCGAGCGCCTGAGCGTCTACCACGAGAACACCGAACCCGTCGTCGACCACTACCGCGAGGAGGGCGTCCTCGAAGAGGTGGACGGCGAGCAGACCCCCGACGAGGTGTTCGAGGACGTGGCGGCCGTCGTCGAAGACGCGTAGACGGGCCGCAGAGGCGACGGTGCGGCTTCCGAAACGCGGATTTTCTCGCCGGGCCAGACGCAGACGGAGAGTAAAAGCTTGATAACCGGTGAGTAACTACTCTCTCGGCAATGGCACGAATCGAAGCGAAGGTGCGGGACCTCGTCTCCTCGGACCCGGAGATGCGGAGCGCCGTCAAGACCGTCCTCGAACGGTCCGACGGCGGCGACGTCCGGTGGGTCGACGTGAAAGGAGACATCACGAGCGGCCACTGGGGTCGCCTCATCGAGAAGGGCGTCCTCGTCGACGGCGACGAGGGCTTCGAACTCGCCGACCCCGAGGCGACGCGCGCCGGCCTGGAAGAGGCCTCGGCGTCGTCGGGGTCGAGTTCGGCGTCGACGTCCTCCTCGGTCGATATCGACGACGAGGACTCCTCGTGGTCGAAGTACGACAAGATGGCGGCTGTGGTCACGGTGGGCCTGTTCGCCGCCTACGGCTGGAAGCCCCTCCGCGACGTCATCGGCACCGCGATGGACGTCTTCCTCGGACCGCTGACGGAACTGCTCCCGTTCTACGCGGTCATCATGGTCATCGCGCTGGCGACGGGGCTGTACTCGACGCTGCTGCAGGCGAACCTCATGAACATGGAGAAGATGGGTGCCTACCAAGAGCGGATGAAGGACATCCAGAAGCGGCAGAAGGAGGCCCGCGAGGCGGGCGACGACGAGGCGCTTGACGCCATCCAGGAGGAGCAGATGGAGGCGATGGGCGACCAGTTGGGGATGTTCAAAGAGCAGTTCCGCCCGATGGTGTGGATCATGTTCATCACCATCCCGGCGTTCCTCTGGATGTACTGGGCCATCGGCGTCGGCGGCGGCGCCGAGGCGCAGGTCACGATGGGGAACATCGTCCTGCCGCTGGTCGGCGAGGTGGCGTGGACCGAGGGCGTCCTCGGCCCGATGCAGGCGTGGATCATCTGGTACTTCCTCTGCTCGATGGGGTTCACCCAGATCATCCGAAAGAGTCTCAATATCGACATCTCGCCGTCGGCGTCGTAATCGGAGTCGGAGTCGGGCCCGCACCGCTCGATTCGTCCGACGCGGCGTTCGACACGGGGCGACACACCCGTCGGCAAAGACAACCTCTTTTAGCGGGACCGTCCGAGAGTCTCTATGTTGCTCACCGTCTCCGGTCCGCCGGGCGCCGGAAAAAGTACGACCGCCGAAACGCTCGCCGAGGCGTTCGACCTCGAACACATCTCCGGCGGCGACATCTTTCGTCAACTCGCCGCCGAACGGGGAATGACGGCGGTCGAGTTCAACAAACTCGCCGAGAAGGACGGACAGATCGACCGCGATTTGGACCGCCGCCTCCGGAGCATCGCCGTCGAACGCGACGACGTGCTGTTGGAGTCGCGGCTCGCCGGGTGGTTGGCCGGCGACGCCGCCGACGTTCGCCTGTGGTTGGACGCGCCGCTGGACGTCCGCGCCACCCGCATCGCCGACCGGGAGGGGAAGTCGGTCGAACGCGCCCGCGAGGAGACGGCCGCGCGCGCCCAGAGCGAGGCGCTTCGCTACAAGGAGTACTACAACATCGACATCACCAACCTCGCTATCTACGACGTGACGCTCAACACCGCCCGGTGGAGCCAAGAGGACGTCCCGGATATCCTGAAAGCCGCCGTCGACGCCTACGACCCCGAGGACGACGAGGGGAAGTTCCCCGTCGAGGGTGTCGAGTACGACTTCTGACCCGTGACTGACCTTCGCGGCCCCCCCGACGACCGCTCCGTCGACGACCTGCTGTCGTTCGGCGTCGTCAACCTCGACAAGCCGCCCGGCCCCTCGGCGCACCAGGTCGCCGCGTGGGTGCGGGACATGACGGACGTCGAACGGGCGGCCCACGCCGGTACGCTCGACCCCAAGGTGACGGGCTGTCTCCCGACGCTCCTCGGCGACGCGACCCGGATGGCGCAGGTGTTCCTCGAAGGCACGAAGGAGTACGTCTCCGTGCTGGAACTGCACGGACCCGTCCCCTCGGACTTCGACGCCGTCGTCGCCGAGTTCGAGGGCGAGGTGTACCAGAAGCCGCCCAGAAAGAGCGCCGTCTCGCGCCGCCTGCGCTCCCGCGAGGTGTACGACCTCGACGTATTGGAGGTTCGAGACCGGCAGGCCCTGCTCCGCATCCGCTGTGAGAGCGGCACCTACGTCAGAAAGCTCTGTCACGACATCGGCCTCGCGGCCGGGACGGGCGCGCACATGGGCCATCTCCGCCGCACCGCGACCGACCCGTTCGACGACACGTCGCTCTCGACGCTGTACGACCTCTCGGACGCCCTCGCGTTCGCCGAGGAGGGTGACGAGTCGGTCCTGCGCGAGGTGGTCGCGCCGGCCGAACGCGCCCTCTCGCACCTGCCGCACGTCACTATCGCGTACTCGGCGGCCGAGCAGGTGGCCGAGGGCGCGCCGGTGTACGCGCCGGGCGTGTTCGACGCAGACGACGCCGACCGCGGGTCGCTCGTCGCCTGCGTCACGCCGGACGACGCCGCCGTCTGCCTCGGCCACCTCGTCGGCGACCCCGACGCCGACTCGGGCGAGGTCGTCTCGCTGGAACGCGTGCTGATCTGACTGCGTTTCTCCGCGACCCGACCGTTTTTCTCCGCCGACCGTGACGCCGGGGTATGAAGCTCGGAACCGTCGAATCCGAACCCGGAGCGGTCGTTGGCGGCTGGTTCGAGGCGACGGACCTCCCGACCGGCGGGGCGGAGCGTCTCCCACTCGTGGTCGCCGAGGGCGAGTCCGCGGGGCCGACGCTGTGGCTCACCGGCGGCGTCCACGGCGACGAAGCGACCGGGGTCGCCGTCGCGCAGGACGCGATGCGCGCGGACCTCCCCGCGAACCTCTCGGGTACCGTCGTCTGCGTGCCCGTCGTCAACCCCGCGGGCCTCCGCCGCAACGCCCGGCAGTCCTACTACGGCGACGACGACCCGAACCGCTACTTCCCGGACCCCGAGTCGGCGTCCTCGCGCCCGCCGGGCGTGCAGGAGCGAATCGACGAGCGACTGTACGAGGCGTTCGCCGAGTCAGCGGACGCCCTCGTCGACCTGCACACCGCCCAGGTGGGGTCGATGCCGTTTCTCATCCGCGACCGGGTGCTGTACGGCGAGCGTCGCGGGCGGGAGGAAGCCGAAGAACTCGCCGCCGACCTGGACCGCCTCGCCTCCGCGTTCGGCTTTCCGACCCTCACGGAGTACCCCGCCGCCGAGTACGTCGAGCAGGCGCTCCAGCGCTCGACGGCTGGCGCGGCGCTGAACGCCGCCGGCGTCCCCGCGGTCACCGTCGAACTCGGCGGGCACAGCGTCGTCGAGGAGGACGTCCGCGCGGCCGGCGTCGCAGGCGTCTACAGCGTGCTGGTCGAACTCGGGATGCTCGACTCGGCGGACGTCCCCGAGGACGTGGGCGACCCCGGCGTCGGCGTCCCCGACGCGCCCGTCGACTATCCGGTCCGGCGCGCCGTCCACCCGCGGACGGAGACGGCCGGTCTGATTCGCCACCGCGTCGAACCCGGCGACGTCGTCGAGTCGGGGGACGTCGTCGCCGACGTGGTGACGCCGCAGGGCGAAGGCGTCGACACGGTCGAGACGGACCACGACGGCTACGTCGTCGCCCGCCGCGAGGGGTTGGTCGCCTACGAGGGCGACCCCGTGTTGAGCACGGCCGTCCGCGACGACGGCGACCTCGTGGTCCCCCGGGACCCGGACGCCGAGTCGGAGTAACCGTCGACCGGTCCGCCGGCGTGCCATTCCGTACCGGCGTCGACTCGAAGCGAAGCACTTAACGGTCACACGCGCATTCTCTCGAATACACCCTGGGACCGTGGGGTAGTGGTATCCTCTGCCGATGGGGTCGGTAGGACCTGAGTTCGACTCTCAGCGGTCCCATATCCGTTTTCGAGGCGCTACGCGACGAGCGAAGCGAGTCACCCGCGCCGACTAACGATGTGTACATCGGTGAGAGTCGGACGAATCGAGTTCGACTCTCAGCGGTCACGGGTTCCTCCGGAACCCGTGAGCAAGGGAGACGCTCCGCGTCTCTCAGCGGTCCCACTCCACCTTTTTACTTCGTCGGGTTCGCTCTTTGAGCGAACCGCTCCTCGCAAAAAACTGTCTCGCTGAGCGGAGCGAAGCGAGGCTCGATGGGCGCGAAGCGCCCATCGGTGGACCAAAAAGAGTCCGCGAGGGCTCGCTTCGCTCGCCTCGCGGTACGACTGCTCGGCTCATTAACCGCTCCGCGCGGTACGACTCCTTCGTCACCGTCGACCGCCGCAAAAAAGCTCGTTCGTGCGCGCGCGCTCAGTCCTCTTTCCGCTGCTCTTTCGCCATATCAAGCGACCAGAAGAACCCGAAGTACGCCGCCACACCGGCGACCATGAACAGGTAGTAGGCCCACTGCGGCCCCTGCACGAAGTCGAAGAACAGCGAGACGGCCACCACCCACGCGATGGCGAAGGTGAGGTCCGCGAGCATCCCCGACCCGTGCTCTCTGAGGGCGCCGACCGGGCCGGACGAGGAGTTCACGCCTCGGCCTCCGCTCCGTCGTTACTGTCGACGACGAGTACCGGTACTCTGGTCCGACGGAGCACCTTCTCGGCGACGCTGCCGAGGACGACGCGCGAGAGACCCGAGCGCCCGTGCGACCCCATGACGACGAGGTCGATGTCGTTCTCGTCGACGAACTTCCGAATGGCGCGGGCGGGTTCGCCCGCGGTGACGTGTTCTTCGACGGAGACGCCGCGTTCGCGGGCCGCGTCGGCGACGTAGCCGGTGGCCTTCTCCGCCGCGTCCGTCACCTCGGGCATCTCGTCGAGGTGGCCGCTTCGGATGCGGTCGACCTGTTCGGCGCCGAGCGAGTAACTCGTCGCGTCCACGTCGACGACGTAGAGCGCGTGGACCGTCGCGTCGTACTTCTCGGCGATGTCGACCGCCTGGTCGACCGCCTGTCGCGACGTATCGCTTCCGTCTGTCGGCACGAGTATGTGTTCGTACATTGTTAATCAGTCGTCCGCGGGAGTCCCGCCGCTGCCGTCGTTGCCCACGACGTCCTCGGCGGTCTGTTGCTGCCCCATGGGTTCGGGGCTGTGACACTGTCTGACCATCCGCTTGGTCTCCAGCGGCGGTTCGTCGGTGACGAGGGAGACGCCGATGGTGACGGCGAACACGACGGGCACGGCGACGAGCGCCGACCCGATGGCCGGCAGCCACTGCGCGAGGGCGGGGAAGATGACGCCGTCGGCGCCGGCCGCGCCCGCGAACAGTCCGTAACTCGGCAGCACCTCGTTCACGATGGGGGTGAACCAGATGAGGAGGCCGGTGGTCATCCCGGCCAGCGCGCCCTGCCGGTTCGTGTTCTCCCACCAGAGGCCGAGGAAGAACATCGGGAAGAGGACGGCGCCGGCGAGCGAGAACGCGTAGGAGACCAGCGCGGCGATGGGCGCCGC
This sequence comes from Halogeometricum sp. S1BR25-6, assembly GCF_031624495.1. Classification (NCBI taxonomy): domain Archaea; kingdom Methanobacteriati; phylum Methanobacteriota; class Halobacteria; order Halobacteriales; family Haloferacaceae; genus Halogeometricum; species Halogeometricum salsisoli. Next base: position 409,200 of record NZ_JAMQOP010000002.1, read on the forward strand.
GGGGTCGAGGGCGGCCAGCGTGGTGAACGCGCCCAAGGCGACGATGCTGAGGCGACCGACGAGCACCTGCTGGCGCTGGGTCGCGTCCTCGTTGATGATGTTGACGTAAATGTCGTGTGCGATAGCCGAGGAACCGGCGATGAACAGGCCGGCCGTGGTGGCGATGGCGGCGGCGATGCCGCCGGCGGCGACGAGGCCGACGAACCACGTCGGGAGGTTCGCCAGTTGCGCCGCCAGCACGACGATGACGTCGCCCGCGGCGCTGGTCATGCCGGGGTCGCCGTACACCGCGCCGATGTTCTTCGCGTAGAGGTCCGTCCCGAACGCCGCGAACGCGGGCGCGCTCAGGTACAGGAGGAGGATGAATCCGAGTCCCCACACCGTCGACCAGCGGGCGGTCCGCTCGCTCTCGACGGTGTAGAACCGGACGAGCACGTGCGGAAGCCCGCAGGTACCGACGACTAAGGAGAACGCCGTCGCGATCCAGAGGTAGTAGCTCTCGTTGACGAACGGTTCGCTGAACTCGGTCCCGAGTTGGGATATCAGCGCGCCGTACTCTATCTGCGGGAGCACCGTCGAGTAGCCCTGCGTGAAGCCGACGACGTACAGACCCGCGAGGAACGCGACGATGAGGATGACGTACTGAACGGCCATGTTCTTCGTCGCGCCGAGCATCCCCGACAGCGTCAGGTAGCCGACGGTGATGGCCATCATGGCGACGACCATCGATTGGTAGCCGCTGAGCCCCGGGATGCCGATGTCGCCGAAGATGTAGACGCCGACGAGACCCATGCCGCGGGCCTGCCCGATGGCGTAGACGAATCCGATGAGGAACGTCGTCACCGCGGCGATGGCGCGGGCGCCGTCGGAGTTGAAGCGGTCGCCGACGAAGTCCGGCGCGGTGTACTTCCCGAACCGCCGCATCTGCGCCGCCATGAAGATGAGGAGGATGAAGTAGCCCGCCGACCAGCCGACGATGAACGCCAGCCCGTAGAACCCCGAGAGCGCGATGAGCGCCGCCATTCCGAGATACGACGCTGCAGACATCCAGTTGGCCCCGATTGCCATCCCGTTCTCGACGTTGCCGATGGACCGGCCGCCGACCCACATCCCCTCCGTGTCGGCCACTTTGAAGACGTAGCCGATGGCGAGAAACAGCAGAAGCATCGCCGTGACCATGATGGCCGGGACGAGTTTGAACGAGACGTTCAACCCCTCGGGAAGCAGACCGCTCTGCAGGAGAAGCGGTCCCGTCATTCGGTCCGCCCTCCGTCGGTGGCCGTTCTCTCGGGTGTCCCCTCGGGTCCGTCGGCGGTCGTTCCGTGCGTGATTCCGTACTCCTCGTCGAGGGCGTCGCGCTTGCGAGCGTACCAGAACGCCAGGAGGAGCGCACCGAGCGGCGCCCCGATGGCGACGAGGAAGTAGTGTAGCGGGAAGCCGATGACGGGCATCGGCGTCGTCATCACGCCCGGCGCGACGGCGGTCAGCGTCACCGGACCGAAGACGACGAGCGCCCACGCGGCGAATCCGGTCCAGATGATGCGCAGGTGGTCCCGCATGAACGGCGTGCTCGGACGGAGGAGGTTCACCTCCCTGTCGAGGTAATCGACGTCTCGGTGATTCCGACTCCCGGAAGCGGCGACGCCACCGTCGGGTTTCACCGTCGGTTCGTCGGCTGGTTCGCGTGTACTGTCGTCTGACATAGTTGTAACTGGCGCGTCCGGCGGTCCGTTCGGCGTGGAAACCCGTTAGCCGTCCCCGACTCGACGCTTCTCTCGGTGCTGCGTGAATAGGTCGCCTCGGGTCTGTTCTCCGCGCCGCGTCCCGGAGGGACGGCAAGGCGCGGAGGTACGGACCGAGGGCGGCGTCAATCGTGGGACGGCCGGGAGTTCACCCATCGACCGTCGTCAACCGGACACGATTTCTCAAACCCGCTCCTCTACTATAACAATTGTTAATCATAGGGAATAATTAGCAGTTCCGCAGAGACTATGAGCCCCCCTTCGAATCGACCGCCAGAGGTGCCTTCCAACCTTTTATTCGCTCACGTCCGCTCGCTCGAAAAACTGGACCAAAAGAAATCGGGGCGTTACCGCTTCGCGCCGGGGTTCGTCACCGCTCCGTTCCTCCTTTTCCTCGCTCACTCTGGGAGAACTCCGTTCTCCCGTGTTCCCGTTCGCCTTCGACTCACGGGAAACGTCGTTCGCTCGAAAAGCTGGACCAAAAAAGACCGAGCCGTTACCGCTTCGCGCCCGGATTCGTCACCGCGCCGTTCGCGGCGGAGCCGAAATCGCTGCCGTACTTCGCCAGCACGCCCGTCGTGTACTGGGGTTCGCGCGGTTCCCACTCCTCCCGTCGCGCGTCGAGTTCCTCCTCGGAGAGGTCGACCGACAGTTCGCGGTTCTGGATGTCGACGGTCACCGTGTCGCCGTCTTCGAGGAGGGCGATGGGGCCGCCGTCGGCCGCCTCAGGGGCGACGTGCCCGACCATCGGGCCGCGCGTCGCACCGGAGAACCGACCGTCGGTCAGGAGGGCAACGTCGTCCTCGTGGCCCTGCCCGACGACGGCGGCGGTGACGCCGAGCATCTCGCGCATGCCGGGGCCGCCCTTCGGACCTTCGTTGCGGATGGCGAGAACCTCGCCCGACTCGATGTGCCCCTCCTGCACGTAGCGCATCGTCTCCTCCTCGTTCTCGAAGACGCGTACGGGGCCGGTGTGGTGGAACTTGTCGTCGCCGGTCACCTTCAGGACGGCGCCGTCGGGCGCGAGGTTGCCGGTGAGAATCTTGATGGCCCCCTCCTCCTGGTAGGGGTCGTCGACGGTGTAGATGAAGTCGCCGCCGACCTCCTCGTCGCTCGGCAGGTCGAGTCGCTCCAGTTCCTCCGCGATGGTGCGGCCGGTGACGGTCATCGCGTCCCCGTGGAACAGGCCGGCGTCGAGGAGTCGGCGGATGACGACGGGAACGCCGCCCTCCTCGTGCAGGTCGTTCATGACGCGCGTGCCGCCGGGTTGGAGGTTCGCAATCTTCGGCGTCCGGCGCGATATCTCGTCGAACTCCTCGATGGAGAGGTCGATGCCCGCCTCCGCCGCGAGAGCCAGCAGGTGGAGGACGGCGTTCGTCGACCCGCCGACGGCCACCTGCAGGGCGATGGCGTTCTCGAAGGACTCCTTCGAGAGGATTTCGGAGGGGCGCAGGTCGTTCTCGACGGCTTCGAGGACGGCCTCGCCGGCGCGGCGGGCCACGTCGTAGCGTTCCTCGGATTCCGCGGGCGCGGAGGCCGAACCGAGCGGCGCGAGTCCGAGCGCCTCGGAGATAGAGGCCATCGTGTTCGCGGTGAACATCCCGCCGCAGGACCCCGCACCGGGGCAGGCGTTGCGCTCCAGTTCGTCGAGTTCGTCGGCGCTCATGTCCCCCTCGGCGTAGGTGCCGACGCCCTCGAAGACGCTCTGGACGGTCACCTCGCGGCCCTGATGCTCGCCGGGCATGATGGACCCGCCGTAGAGGAACACCGACGGGAGGTCGGTGCGGATGGCGGCCATCATCATGCCGGGGAGGTTCTTGTCGCACCCGGCGACGGTGACCAAGGCGTCCATCCGTTCGCCGAACGAGACGAGTTCGACGGAGTCGGCGATGACCTCCCGGGAGATGAGCGACGCCTTCATCCCCTCGGTTCCCATCGAGATGGCGTCGGAGATGGTGATGGTGCCGAATTCGATGGGCATCCCGCCCGCCGCGTCGACGCCCTCGACGGCGGCGTCGGCCACGTCGTCGAGGTGCGCGTTACACGGCGTGATGTCTGCGGCGGGGTTGGCGACGCCGACCATCGGCGACCCGAGGTCCTCGTCGTCGAACCCCATCGCTCGGAACATCGCGCGGTGTGGGGCCTTGTCGGGCCCCTCCGTGACCTCCGTGCTGCGGAGGCGTTCGTCCTTCCCGCTGGAGAATCGCTCGTCGTCGTCCTCCTCGCGGGGCTTCTGACTGCTCATAGCTGGTCGTATCCGGTCCTGCGTCTTAAACTACCGCACCGGGACAGAAATCGCGGGTTCGTCGCGGTGACACCGCGGGTCCGCCGACCCCGACCTCACTCCCTGCTCGCCAACCCCGCCAGATGCGGCGCCTCGGGAACCAGAATCTCCTCGGCGCCGAGGCGGGCGGCGTTCTCGCTGCCGGGGAGACAGAACACCGGCGTGTGGTCGGCGATGCCGGCCGTCGTCCGGGTGCCGACGACGCGCGTCCCTATCTCGTCGTAGGAGAGCCGACGGAACAGTTCGCCGAACCCGGGTAGCGTCTTGTGCATCAGGTCGGTGACGGCCTCTACGGTCACGTCGTCGGGCGTCACGCCCGTTCCGCCCGTCGTGACGACGATGTCGACGTCGTCGCGGCCGACGAGGCGGTTCACGGTCGATTGGACGCCGTCGAAGCTGTCGTCGATGAGTTCGCGGACGGTCACCTGGTGACCGCTGTCCTCGAACGCGTCGCGGATGGCGTCGCCCGCCGGGTCGTCCTCGATGGACCGGGAGGTGGAGACGGTGACGACGCCGACGCCGAGGTCGGATACGTCGTGGTCGTGGTGGTCGTGGTCGTGCGCCTCGCCGCCCGCGTCTTCGCCGCTTCCGCTCTCGTCCTCGCCCGCCCCCGTCCGCTGGCCGTCGTGGTGCTCTCGGTGGTTGTGCGAGTCGCCGGCGCTCCCGATTCCGTCGTGTCCGTGTTCGCTCACGACTCATCGGTTCGCCCCGGCGGGACAAAGTTCTCGCGCCCCGCCCTCAGTCGTCGGTCGCGATACCGGACGCGGTGAGCCGCTGAGCCTCCGCGGAGAGCGTCTCGAATATTGTCTCGGCCCACGCGCACGCCTCGGCGTCGTCGTTGATGATGACGCCGCGGACGCCCGTGTCGCTGTAGACCACGACGCCGGCCTCCGCCTCGGTGAGCCACAGACCGAACGAGAACGGAACCTCGCCGCGCAGGATAGTCACTCGCTCTTTGCGGAGTTGTGCGAGGAGGGTCTCTCGGGTGCTGGCCGTGGCGACGAGACTGTCGAGGACGTCGGCGTCGATGAGCATCTCGACGCGGGCGTCGTTCGACCGCGCGGCCTCGTAGAACCCGTTCAGGTGTCCGGAGAGGGCGACGGGGGCGATGCCGCGGAGGTGCGTCGCCGCCTCCACGCTGTCGAACAGACGCTCGACGACGCCGTCGGGCATCTCCGGCGTCGCCACGTGCACGTCGGCGCCGGCGAGAAAATCCGGGTTGATGGGCTCGTCCGGCCCGAGGTGCGAGAGCACGCCCGCCGCGGATTCGACCCCGTGCATCCGGTCGTGGAACGCCTCGACGGCGTCGAGCGCCGACCGACCGGCCAGCGTCGCCTCGTACCGCCCGTCGGCGCGCCCCACCAGACCGGCGTCGACGAGTTCGCGTATCGCCCGGTCGACGGTGGAGCGGGAACTGTCCACCGCCTCTGTCAGTTCGGGCTTGTTCAGCGGTCCCCGGACGAGCGCTCGAAGTATCGGCTCGCGGTTCGTCACCATGGCTTCGAGCGACCGTCCGGAGACAGTCATCGTGCGAACGTCAGACAGGATTGTAATGAGTGTTGTGACTCCCGTCACAGCATTCACCCATCGGTCGGCGTTCCGGAATCGGACGGCCGGGAGTTGAACGCAGCCGCCCCCTCCCTATATTCGTTGATTGTCGATATAGAGGTATGATGTTCGTCGAAACGCGGGCTTTTGCCGGTGCCGTGCGACGGCTTGACCATGCAGGCTGTCCAATTCGCGGAACACGGCGACCGAGACGTCATCGAGTACGGCGACTTCCCGGACCCGGAGGCGGGGCGCGGCGAAGTCGTGGTCGACGTGAAGGCGGCGGCGTTGAACCACCTCGACATCTGGACGCGGCGAGGGATGCCCGGCATCGACCTGGAGATGCCGCACATTCCGGGCAGCGACATGGCGGGCGTCGTCCACGAAGTCGGCGAGGGCGTCACGCGCTTCGAACCCGGCGACCGAGTGGCGCTCATCGCGGGCGTCGCCGGCGAGAACACCGAGTTCTCCCGGAAGGGCGACCCGACGCTCTCCTACGACTTCCACATCATCGGCGAACACGTCCGCGGCGTCCACTCCGAGTACGCGGCCGTCCCCGCCGCGAACCTCGTCCCCGTCCCGGAAGGCGTCGACTGGGAGGTGGCCGGGTCGGCGTCGCTGGTGTTTCAGACCGCCTGGCGGATGCTCCGCGACCGCGGCGAACTCCGCTCGGGCGAGTCCGTCCTCGTCCTCGGCGCGTCCGGCGGCGTCGGGCACGCAGCGGTCCAGATAGCCGACCACGCCGGTGCGGAGGTGTTCGCGACGGCGTCGACGGACGAGAAACTGGAGTACGCCCGCGAGTGCGGCGCGGACCACGTCATCAACTACGACGAGGACGACTTCGCCGACGTCGTCAGCGAGAAGACCGGTCGGCGCGGCGTCGACATGGTCGTCGACCACGTCGGCGCGGACACGTATCAGGACTCCCTGAAGAGTCTCCGGAAGGGCGGCCGCGTCGTCACCTGCGGGGCGACGACGGGTCCGAACCCCGACGCCGGTCTCAACCGCATCTTCTGGAATCAGCTCTCGGTCATCGGGTCGACGATGGCGACGCCCGGGCAGGCCGACGAGGCCCTCCAGCACGTCTGGAACGGCACCTTCGAACCCCGCATCCGCGAAGTGCTCCCGATGAGCGAGGCGGCGCGCGCCCACGAGATGATAGAGAACCGTGAGGGCTTTGGCAAGGTGGTGGTAATCCCAGACAGTGAGCTCTGAGGACGACGACTCGGGCGGATACGTCCACCGACCCGGCGGCGCGCCCGGAACCGAGACGACCCGCGAGGAACCCGAGGCGGTCGGGTTCGGGACGAGGGGCTGGGGTCTCGTCGCCGTCTTGGTGCTCTGCACGCTGGTCGTGCCGGGCATCATCTACCTCGACCCGTCGGTGTTCGCGGCCGTGGGCATCCCCTACACCGTCGCCCTCCTCATCCTGCCCCTCGTGCCGGCCGGGGTGCTCGGCCTCACGGCCGTCTGGTCGATGACCGGCGCGACACGGGGCGAACGGGAGGACTGACCTCCCGACCGCGCCCGGTTTCGGCTCGCCGACCGCTCTGTTTGCGCGACGGTATGTATCTTGGCGACAAAGCTTATGTTCTACCCTGTGTGAGATTCACATGCACAGAATGTTCGAACAGTTTTCCAGCGGTTACTACTTGGGTCGCCTGTACGTCGAACCGTACGACGGCGACGTTCCCGCGATACACCGAACCGACCACACGCACGTCAACGAACGCCTGTACGCCGAGGCGGACCTCGTCCGACTCGACGTACCCCTCGTGATGAAACTCGACACCGGGCACTTCCCCGTCGTCGGCGACGAGGGCGTCCCGTCGGGGACACTCGCCCTCCCCCGAGACTTCGCGGAGTCGGACCTCCCGGACGACAGGGACGTGCTCCTCGCGAAACCCGCGCGGGCGAACGAACTCCTGCGCTACGCGGGATACGATTTCGACGACGCCGCGATGGCCTGAGTTCGGCGGAAAACGCCGGCTGGCCTCCGATTTTTCGACGCCGCGAGCGACGGACTCGAAACGTGGTTCCGAAGAGGAGCACGTTCAAGTGCGCCGCGCGCCCGGTTCGTACACGACATGCTGGACGAGTTGCTGGGACGGGCCGAACTCAAGGCGCGCATCGAGGAGTTAGAGGAGGAGAATCGACACCTCGAACGCCGCGCCGAGGCCGAGGAGGAGCGCCGCTCCGAGGCGGCCAGCGAGCGTCAACGGGCCGAGGAGGAGGTCAACCGCCTCGAAGACCGGGTCACGGAGTTGGAGGACCGAGTCAGCAGACTCGGCGGCGACGAGGAGGCGGAACTCGATTTCCGCGGAACGGAGGACCTCCGCGGAGAGCGTCTGTCCGAGGTCCTCGCCCGTCTCGAATCCGTCGCCACCGGTCCCGAGGGAGCGTTCTCGGCCGTCGTCTCCGAGGACGTTCCTGACGAGGTGGAAGACGCGTTCGGCGAGCGGTCGGCGCTCATCCGCCGCGCCGGCCCGTGCGTCTGTCTCACCGACGACGCCGGCGTCGTCTCCGTCGCCCTCGACGCCCCGACGCCGCCCGACCCGTTCGCGGAGTGGAACGAGGCGTTCCGACTGGAGCGCTCGTGGTTCGTCCCGACCGAACCCGTCCGCGTCGCCCTCGTCCGCTCGGACCTGTTCGCCCTCGGCGTCTACGACGGCGACTCCCTGACGCTCGTCGACGAGGTGGAGTCCGACGTAATGAACGCCCACTCGAAGGGCGGGTTCTCGCAGGCGCGCTTCGAGCGACGGCGCGACGAGCAGGTGGACAACCACCTCGACAGGGCGACGGAGGCGCTGGCGGCGCACGAGAACGCCGCGGAGGGACTCGTCGTCCTCGGCGAGCGGACGGTTCTGGGCGACTTTCGAGCGACGGCCGACCGGGTGGCGACGGTGGACGCCTCGGGCGACCCCGAGGAGGCGCTTCGCGAGGCGGTCAGGGAGTTCTGGACGACGCGGCTGTACCGTCTTTGAATCTCGACCGAACCGTCAGATTCCCGGCGGCACGCCGATGGCTTGGAACGAACTGTAGCCGAAGTACGCGGCCGCGTAGAGGATGGCGAACGAGACGGTCCACGTGCCGATCGAGATGGCGACGGCCTGTCCGAGTCCGTTCTCGTAGAGCAGGTCGACCGCCAGGATGTACGCGACGACGGCGAGGGCGGGGCCGGCCGCGACGGCGTAGCCGCCGACGCCCACGACGCCCGATATCAGGTACGTCACGCCGAACCAGACGACCGACGTGATGCCGGCCGTGAACAGCGAGTACACGACGCTCGACCCGTCGCTCAGGAGACTGGTAGTGACGTACGTCGCCGCGGTGACGACGAGGAAACTCAACACCGTACCGAGGAGACTCGCGGTGATAGTCACCGACATATCGGTGTCGAGAACGGACGTGAGCCCCTTATGCGGTGGGGCCGGAACGACCGAGAGCTCTCTCCCTCGCTGACACCAACTCTGATAACGGACGCGTACACTTATCACCTTCAGAATATATCATATCCACACAATGAATGCGGGTGGAGTCACCGGGTTCGGTCTCGCGGTCCTAGTCGGCGTCTCCCTCGGCGCCGGCATCAACTTCTGGATCGCGGCGGCCGCCGACCGCCGGAACGAACCGGTCGCGCGCGTGTACCGGTGGCTGGCACTCGCGACGGCGATGCTCTGCGTCGCCTCGGTCGGGATGTACCTCGGACCGACCCCGACGACCGTCTTCGGGGCGTACGCGCTCTACAGCCTCTTCAACGTCTCCGGCGCCGCCCTGTTCGTGCTGTTCACGGTCGTGTACACCGGGAACCGCGACTGGCTGACTCGCCGCCGGGTCGCGCTTCTCGCGGTCGAACCCGCCGCGTACCTCCTGCTACTGGTCACGAACCCGCTCCACGGTCTGGTTCTGGTCGACGTCCACGTCGTCCCGTTTGAGGGGCTGGCCACGCTCCGCGCCCAGCCGACAGCTCTCACGGCGGTGCATATCCTGTACACGCTCGTACTGACTACGACCGGATACGCCCTGTTCGTCCGGTTCTACTTCCGGGCGCGGAACGTCTACCGCACGCAGACCGGCGTGATATTCCTCAGCAGCCTCCTCATCCCGACGGGGGCGTTCCTCTACGCGGGTGGGGTCACGCCGGTCGATCTGACCCCTTTCGCGCTCGTGGTCAACGGCGTTGTCGTCTGGGTCGCGCTGTTCCGGTACGACTTCCTCGACGTCACCCCGCTCGCCGCCGACCTCCTCATCGAGGAGATGGAGGATTCGGTCGTCGTGACGGGTCCGAACGGGAGGATTCTCGACGTCAACGGGGCGGCCGGGGGGCTTCTGGCCTCCGGGCGCGGGTCGGCGTCGAGCGAGAGCCCGGTCGGGCGGTCGCTGGCCGACGTCTCGCCGTCGCTGGTCGAGGCGGCGGACGGAGGCGAACTCTTCGTCCGTTCGACGGGAGACGGCGCGCACGCGCGGATATTCGACCCGAGCGTGACGACGATTCGCGACCAGTTCGACATCGAGCGCGGAACGCTGCTGGTCCTGCGCGACGTCACCGAGCAGGTGCGCCGACGGGAGGAACTGGAGCGGCAAAACGAGCGTCTGGACGAGTTCGTGAGCGTGGTCAGCCACGACCTGCGCAACCCGCTCGCTATCGCGGAGGGGTACGTCGACTTGGCGCGCGGCGAACGTGACTCGGCCCACTTGGACCGAGCGGCCGACGCCGTCGAGCGGATGAACGTGCTCGTCGAGGACCTCCTGACGCTCGCTCGCGACGGTCGGTCGGTGGACGAGGTCGAACGGGTGTCGCTCGCGTCGGTCGTCGACGAGGCGTGGCAGAACGTCGACGGGGACGCGACGCTCGTCAACGAGGCGGAGGGAACCGTCGAGGCGGACGCCCGGCGCCTCCAGCAGATGTTCGAGAACCTGTTTCGGAACAGTGTGGAACACAGTTCCACGAGCAGTCGGGCGAAGCCCGACGACGCTGTCGAGCACGGCGCTCGACAGGCCTCCGGTCGCTCCGCTCCCGGAAACAGTGTGGAGCATGGCTCCGCGAGCAGTGAGACTACGTCTCGCGACGTCGGCGAACGCGCCGAACCGGGCGTGACGATTCGGGTCGGGTGCGAGGGCGATGGGTTCTTCGTGGAGGACGACGGCCCGGGAATTCCGGCGGCGGACCGCGACCGGGTCTTCGAACACGGTTACACCTCGTCGGCGTCGGGGACCGGGTTCGGACTCGCGATAGTTCGAACTATCGCCGAGGCCCACGGGTGGTCCGTCCGTTCGGTCGAGGGCCGAGACGGCGGCGCGCGCTTCGAGTTTTCGGGTGTGACCCCGTTCCGACCCGTCGACGCTCGGTAGACCGGCGGTTCGGCGCGGCGCAGGCTACCGAAACACCCGAAATTAAGCCCTTCGTCGTCGTCGTCTCCGGATATGACCGCAGGAACAGGCGGCGACTCCCGCCGAGTCGTCGTCCTCGCGCACGAGAAGTTCCCCGACCGAGCGAAGACGGCGACGGGCGTCCTCAAGTACGCCGACTACGACGTGGTCGCCGTCCTCGACCGAGACAACCCCGGCACCTCCGCGCGGGACCACCGCGCGGACCTGCCGGACGTGCCCATCGTCGCCTCGATGGACGACGCGCCGGAGGCGGACGCCCTCCTCGTCGGCATCGCCCCTATCGGCGGCGGGTTCGACGAGTCCTGGCGCGACGACGTCCGGACCGCAATCGAACGCGGCTGTGACCTCATCTCGGGGCTCCACTACTTCTTGAACGACGACGAGGAGTTCGCCGAACTCGCCGCCGAACGCGGCGTCGAGATAAACGACGTGCGGAAACCGCACGAGGACCTCTCGGTGTCGCAGGGCCGCGCCGCCGACGTGGACGCCGATATCGTCCTCACCGTCGGCACCGACTGCTCGGTGGGGAAGATGACCGTCTCCCTGGAACTGCTGGAGGCGGCGCGGGAACGCGGCGTCGACGCCGGATTCATCCCGACGGGCCAGACGGGCATCATGATATCGGGGTGGGGCAACCCCGTCGACCGCGTCGTCTCCGATTTCACCGCCGGCGCCGTCGAGGAGATGATTCTGGAGGTCGGCGACGACTACGACGTGCTGTTCGTCGAGGGGCAGGGGAGCATCGTCCACCCCGCCTACTCCGCGGTCACCTGCGGCATCCTCCACGGCGCGATGCCCGACGCGATGGTGCTGTGTCACGCCGCGGGCCGCGAGGCCATCCACGGCTACGAGTCGTTCGAGATGCCGCCGATACCGGAGTACGTCGACCTCTACGAGTCGCTGTCGGCGCCCGTCAGCGAGTCGAGCGTCGTCGCCGGCGCGTTGAACACCTCGCACCTTGACGACGGGGCGGCCCGCGACGCCGTCGACGACTACGCGGCCGAACTCGACGCGCCCGCCGCGGATATCGTCCGCTTCGACGCCGACGAGGTGCTCGACGCGGTGTTGGGGGAGTAACGTGCTGTTGACGACGGAGTTCGAGCGGGTGTCGTACCCGCTCGCCGACGAGTTCACCATCTCGCGGCACACCCAGACCGAGGCGGAGAACGTCGTCGTGCGCGTCACCGACGACGGCGGGATGACCGGCGTCGGCGCGGCGGCCCCCTCCGCGCACTACGGCGAGACGGCCGACACTGTCGAAGCCGTGCTCCCGGACCTCTTGGAAGTGGTCGAGTCGGTCGGCGACCCGCACGGCATCGCCCGCATCGAGCGGCGGATGCGTGACCGCGTCGCCGACAACCCGGCCGCCCGCGCGGGCGTCGAAATCGCGCTCCACGACCTCGCCTCGAAGCGACTGGGCGTCCCGCTCTACCGCCAGTGGGGGCTCGACCCCGCCGAGGCGCCGCCGACGTCGTTCACCGTCGGACTCGACGAGACGGAGGCGATGCGGCAGAAGACCGAGGAGGCGGTCGACTCGGGCTATCCGGTGTTGAAGGTGAAACTCGGCACCGACCGCGACGAGGAGATAATCGAGGCCGTGCGCGAGGCGGCGCCCGACGCTGCGATTCGCGTCGACGCCAACGAGGCGTGGACGCCCCGCGAGGCCGTCCGGATGTCCGAGACGCTCGCCGAGTACGACGTGGAGTTCGTCGAACAGCCGGTTCCGGCGTCGAATCCGGAGGGACTACAGTTCGTCTACGAGCGCTCGGCGCTCCCGGTGGCGGCCGACGAGTCCTGCGTCACCCTCGCCGACGTGCCGCGCGTCGCCGACCGCGTCGACATCGTGAACCTGAAGCTGATGAAGTGTGGCGGCCTCGCGGAGGCGACGCGGATGATACACGCCGCACGGGCGCACGGGTTGGAGGTGATGCTCGGCTGTATGATCGAGTCGAACGCCGCCATCGCCGCCGCCTGCCACCTCGCGCCCCTCCTCGACTACGCGGACCTCGACGGCGCGCTCCTCCTCGAATCGGACGACTACGAGGGCGTTCCCATCGAAGACGGCGAGATACGCCTGCGCGAGTCGAACCGGAGCGGAACCGGCGCGCGCCGAACGGACTAGCTCCCCCGTCGGCGCGCCGTCCCCGCTCACTCCCAGTCTAAGTCCTCGCTCCGACTCGCCGAGCGCAGGATGAACGGTCCGATGGAGAGCGTCCGCTTGGCGACGGTGGCGATGCGGAGCATGATGGAGAAGAGGACGGCGAACGGCAGCAGCGACACGGCCGCGGCGAAGGCGACGACGTAGACGAGGTTGTGGACGCCGAACGTCGTCCCGACGATGCTGTCGGGATTGTCCAGAAAGAGGATGGCCGAGGTGGCGACGGTCAGCGAGGGGATGGCCGCGTACAGCATCGCCCGCGAGAGGTTGATGAGTTCCCACTGGAAGTACAGCGTCTTGAAGTGCTCCCGCGCGGGGCCGAAGTAGGTGAGCGTGTTCACCACGTCGTCGAGGGCTTCGCGCGCGTCCTCGCTCAGACCGTCGTAGAACTCGTGTTTCAGCCGCCGGGCCTCGTATATTTTCCACGAGTAGTTGAAGTCCAAGGCGGCGAACAGCACGTCGAACGTCCCGAACTGCTCGTCTTCGAGTTCCTCGGAGACGGTGCGGGCGTGCGCGACGAGGCCGTCGACGTACGCCGAGACCCCCTCTTCGGTCTCCCCGTTCTCGCCGGCCGCCTCGCGCAGGTCCTCCGCTCGGTTCTGGGCCGCCTCGACGAGGGCGCGGAGGAACGCCGATGGTTCCGGCGGCGCGGCGGGCACCTCCAGGTCCTCCTCGACGTCCGCGCGGAACGCCATCGCCCCCTCCATCCGGTCCCGTTGGTCACCGAGCGGTCCGAGTTCCTGCGAGAGCACGAGGGAGTTGATGGAGACGACGAGCGTCACGCCGGTGATGGTCGCGGTGACGAACGCCTGAAACAGCGTCTCGATGGGGTCGCCAGACTCGACGGCCAACACCAGCGGCGCCGGGTCGAGGACGCCGAAGACGACGACGGCGACGAACACCACCGACAGGGGCAGGACGGCGATGAACCACCGGTTCGCGTCGAGGAGTAACCACAGTTTGATGCGGTTCTCCCCCGCGCGTTCGCGCATCGTGTCGCTCGGTTCCTCGTCGCGGCGGTCCTCGTCGGAGCGGGAATCCTCGTCGTCTCGCTGTTCGCCTCCGTCCTCGGACCGGGCGTCCCCGCCGTCGGGTCGGACGTCCGCCGCCTCGGAGCCGTCGGCCGTCGCGGGCGACCGCTCGCCCGCGGGACCGCTGCGTTCGCCGTCACCGGCCTCCGCCGTCGCCTCGTCGTCGGGCATCGCTTACACCTCCCTTCCGAGAGGCGGCATAAAGGCCTCGCGGTCGCTCGCGGACGCGGCGACGCGGGAAAAGCGGGGACCGGCGGCGGTCAGTCCGACTCAGTTGTCCTCTTCGTTCTTCAGTTCCTCCAGTTCGGCCTCCACGTCCTCGTCGGAGACGTCCATCTCCTCGAGTTCCGCGTCGGCGTCGGCGTCGCTCGTCGTCTCGGCCTCGTCCGACTCGTCGCTCCCGGCGTCCGCCGAGGACTTACCCATCTCGGCCTTCAGCGTCTCCAGTTCGGTGTTCACCTCGGCGTTCGAGCGGCCGGAGTCCAGTTCGCGGTCGATGGCGTCCTTGTCGGACATCGCGTCGTCGAACGCGCCCGTATCGACGAGTTCGTCCATCGCCGCCGACCGCGCCTCCATCTCGTCGGTCTGGTCCTCGGCGCGTTCGAGGGCGCGAGAGACGTCGCCCATCTCGTCGCCGACGCCCGACATCGCCTCGGAAACCCGAGACGAAGCCTCCGCCGCCTCGTAGCGGGCCTTCATCGTCTCCTTCTTTGTGCGGAACTCCTCGATGCGGTTCTGGAGTTGGTTCTTCTTGTCGACGAGGTCGTCCTGCGTCTCTTGGAGGTTGGCTATCTGCGTCTCCAACTCCTCTATCTGGTTCATCTTCGCCTGCTTTTTCTCCAAGGCGCGGGAGGCCAGGTCGTCGCGGTCCTGTCGGACCGCCTCGCGGGCCTGCTCGTTGTGCTTCTCGACGTTCTCTTCGAGGCGACGTTTCTGTATCTCTAGTCGCTTCTTCTGGGTCGTCAGGTCCGCGATGCCCTGCTTGACCTGCTGGAGTTCGTCGCGCATCTTCTCGTAGGAGTAATCCAGCGTCTCCCGCGGGTCCTCCGACCGGTTGAGGACGGCGTTTATCTTCGAGCGGATAACGTAGGAGGTGCGTGAGAGGATTCCCATGGGCCTAAATTAGTCACGCCGGCCTTAAAACCTCACGCGGCCAAGGAGTGGCGTGAGTGAGACGATTCATGTCCCCGGCGGCCGCGACGTGCGTGGAACGCTGGAGACGGCTGATTCCGATGCGGACTCGGACGCCGTCGTCGTCGCGTGCCCCCCGCACCCTCAACAGGGCGGCCACCGCGGAGACGAACGCCTCGTGGCCGTCGCGGACGAACTGACCGACCGGGGGGTCGACTGCCTGCGGTTCGACTACGGTCCGTGGGACGAGGGACGCGGCGAACGCGGCGACGCCGCCCGCGCCGTCGAGTGGGCCGTCGAGCGGTACGACCGCGCGGGCCTGTTCGGGTTCAGTTTCGGCGGAGCGGTCGCGCTTCTGACCGCGGCCGAGGGCGCCGACGTCGAGGCCGTCTCGGCGCTCGCGCCGG
Source organism: Halogeometricum sp. S1BR25-6 (assembly GCF_031624495.1). Classification (NCBI taxonomy): domain Archaea; kingdom Methanobacteriati; phylum Methanobacteriota; class Halobacteria; order Halobacteriales; family Haloferacaceae; genus Halogeometricum; species Halogeometricum salsisoli. Next base: position 424,892 of record NZ_JAMQOP010000002.1, read on the forward strand.
CGAGCGGACTCCCGGACGGGTCCGACGTGACGGCCGCCTTCGAGGAGATACCCGTCCCGGTGCAGGTGGTGTACGGGACGCGCGACGACGTCGCCGACGCCGCGGCGGTGGCCGACCGCGCCCGCGAGTTCGAACAGGTCGTCGTCGAACTCGACGCGGACCACTTCTTCGTCGGGCAGGCCGGGAAGGTGGCCGAACGAGTCGCCGACTTCCTCGTCCCGTGGGTTCGACCGGACGACTCTCGGTGACCGACCGCTCGGGCGCCCGAACGGTCGGGGTCGACGAGGTGGCGGAGGCGGCAGAACAGGTGGTCGAAGCGACGAACGACAGACGATAACCGGCAAACGACAAACGGTGAACCCCGGGACCGGGGTCGGCGGAACGACGGAGTCAGTCCTCGTCGCCGAGACCGTCGTTCGGGAAGCACTCCCCGAGGTCGTGGATCATGTCGATGGTCTCCGTCTTCGTCTCGGGGTCGATGTCGTCGATGGTCTCTATCTCGTCGAGTGCGCGCTTCAGGAGGGGGAGGCTCAGTCGCTGGTCGACGTGGCAGACGGGAAGTTCGAGGTCCTCGAAGCCCTCCGGGGGAATGCCGGACGTGGAGAGGAGGTAGTAGTCGTCGATGTCGGCGAGGTCGTCCATCGGGAAGTCGTTCTCCTCGTAGGGCATGTTGGGTGCCTCGGTGGTCGCACCGCGGATCGACGGCACGTGCAGGGTGTATTCAGGCATACTGTTCGACGCTCGACCGGACGGGTCAAATGCCTTGTTGCCACGTCTCTCCGCCGGATTTCGGTACTCTCTTGTGTCCCCCGCCCAGGCGAACCGCACCGAAATATTAGTAAGCAAACTTACTTGTACTCGCGGCGCTTCGACGGAGATACGAGTCGGCGGTCGGGAGGGGTCGAGAGCGTCGCCGACGAATACTACCTATACAGCTAGCCGATGGCTCGCGAGGCTGCGATGTGGCTAGCGTGCGCCGCCTTACAACCGGAGTGCGGTTCGTCATTCGATGGACGACACAGAGGGGATATCGCGCCGGGGGGTCCTCGCGACCCTCGGCGCCGGGGGAATCGCGGCACTCGGGGGATGTGCCGGGTCGACCGGGGGCGACGCTATCGTCGCCGCCGCGACGGAAGAACCGTCGGGTGCGGCGCCGTCCGAGGGGACGGCGACGGCTCGCGAATCCGAGACCGAAACGGAGACGCCCGTGCAGACGATGACGGAACAGCCGTCGCCGCCGCTGACGGGGGACGGTCTCTCGAACGTCCGGGGGGCGGTGTACCTGCCCTACCGCGTCTTCAACCACTACCAGATGTGGGACCGCTACGCGCCGGCGGAAATCGAGCGCGACCTGACGTTCGCGAGCAACCTCGGGCTGAACTCGCTCCGGGTGTTCGCCAGTTACACCGTCTGGCGGGAGGACCCCGCGGCGTTCCGCGAGCGGTTCGACCACTTCCTCGGTGCGGCCGCCGACCGCGGCATCGCCGTGCTCCCGATGCTGTTCGAGAGCATCGGCGCCGACCCGACGCCGGCGAACGTCGCCCGAGACATCCCGGTTCGGTCGCCCGGCGGCGCGGTGCTCCGCGACCGCGGGCGCTGGAACGAGACGGCGGCGTTCGTCCGGTGGTTCGCAGCGCGGTACGGCGACCACGAGGGCCTCCTCGCGCTCGAACTCATGAACGAACCCGGCGAACTCGACCACCGCGTCGCGTTCGTGCGGGAGATGCTCCGCGTCGCGCGCGAGGTGCACCCGACGGTGCCGCTCACCGTCGGTTGTAAGACCCTCGACCTCAACCGCCAGTACGCCGACGCTATCGACGTGCTGCAGTTCCACCACAACCTGCCGCCGACGGCCGACCAGATGCGGGAGCTACTCCGAGAGGCGTCGGACCTCTCCGCGGAGGTGGGCAAACCCGTCTGGTTGACCGAGTGGCAGCGGACGCGGGTGGGACCGCCGGACAAGATGCTGCCGAACTACGACTCGTTGGCCGACGTCGTCCGCGACAGCGACATCGATGGCGAGTTCTTCTGGCAGCTAATGCTCAACCCGGCGTACAACCTCAAGGTGCGGTCGATGGGTCGCATCAACGGCGTCTTCACCGAGGACGGCGGCGTCTACTCGCTGGAAGGGGCGCGGGCGCTCGCGGGGTCCGCCGAGTGGGAGGCGCCGGAGGTTCGACCCGAGTGGACGGAGAGCGTCGGGTCCGAATAAAAGGCGTCAGTTGTAACCGCGCCACCGCCGCCCGCAGTTCTTACATTTGAAGAAGCGCGTCGGCGGTTCGTCGGCCGAGCCGGTCTGTTTTATGGTGTACCACGCCTCGCCGTGTCCGCACTCCTCGCAGGTCACGTCGGTGGCGGTGGGTTTCCCCTCGAAGTCCGCGCCCTCTTCGGTTTCGATGACGTCCGAGTCGTCCTGCGCCTCGGTGGAGACGAACTCCGCGGCGCGGTCGGTGTCCTGCTCCTGTGTCGCGCCGCAGCTCGAACACACCATCTCGCCGTCCCTGTTGTGCATCATCGAACCGCACTCCTCGCAGAACTGCATGCGTTCGCGTAGTCGCCTCGGATACTAATGTCGCACGCCTCGTCGCGGGGCGACCTGCTACCGTCGGTCCTTCGAGTTAGTCCCGGAGTCCGCCCCCGAGTCGGCCTCCGCATCGCGGGCCACGGGGCAGTTCCGCACCCGGAACCGGTCGGCGTCGACGACTTCGACAATCTCCGTACCCGCGCGGGTGCAGGCGAACGCCGGCGGGGTCGCGAAGTGCAGACAGGACTGACAGAACGACCGCTTGGGGACGACGTGGTCGGCCTCCCCCGACGCGCCCTCGACCGCTTCGGCGCGACCGGCGGCGCCGGCGGCCGCGGCGTCGGTGTCGGCGTCCGCCAACTCCGCCCAGAGCGTCTCGGGGTCCACCGACTCGACGGCCATCGACTCGAACGGCGACGCTTCGGACGACTCGTCCGCGTCCGCGTCCGCCCCCTGCCGTCCGACGCGGTCGGCGAGGTCCGACAAGGGGTCGTCGCGGTCGGCGTCTCCCATCGGTCAGTCTCCACCCGCCTCGGGCGGGTCCGCCGCCTCGCGTCGCGCGCGCGACGCCGCTTCTGACGACGCACCCGACGTCGTCTCCTCGTCGTCGGAGTCGTTCCGGACGAACGGCGCCTCGAAGGGGTCCGCCGCGGTCTCCGCGGTTTCGGCGAGTTCGGCCGAGTCGGTAGATTCGGCGGTCTCCCCGGGCCGTTCTAGCGCCGGCCGCCGACCGGTCGTGAGCGTCGCCGACCCGAACGGGAGCAGACCGCCCCTCGCGCGGACGCCGTCGAACGTCTCCCCGCAGTGCGGACAGTACGGCGCCGTCAGAAGGGCGACGGCGACCGATTCGCCGCAGGCCTCGCAGTCGGCGCGAGCGACGCCCTCGCGGTTCGCCGTTCGCTTGAGTTCGGCCGACGCGGACCGCTCAGCGTCGGCGCGTTCCCGTTCCGAGAGCCGTCGACGCAGGTCGACGACCGCGGTGGCCACCGCGTCGAGTTTCTCGTCGCTCTCCTCGGCGGCGTCGACGAGGTACTCTACGACCTCCTCGTAGTTCTCGAACCCGCCCTCGACGCGCGACTCCAACGCCGATAGCGACTCCCCGAGGTCCGCGACGGCGTCGGGCGCCTCCGCGGGCCCCGCGCCCTCGGCGTCGGAGCGGTCGTCGCTCGACGCGGCGCGCCGGTCCGCCTCGCGTTTGACCTGGATGACTCGCTCGCGCAGGTCCGTCACCTTCTCGTCGAGGTCGGCTTCGAGGTCGGACACCCTGCTGTCGAGGTCGTCGAGTTCGGTTTCGAGGCCGTCCACCTCGTCGCTCCGTAGGGCGTCTCCGTCCGCGTCGAGCACGCGGTACGCCGCGAGAGCGCGGTCGACCACCTCGGCGCGGTCGACGTCCAGTTCCGCCGCCTTCCGGTCGACCCACCGTTCCAGTTCTTTCCCCTCCGGTCCCGTCTCCGCTTGTTCCCCTCCCATGCGTCGAAATCTGACGCTATGCGACCTTAAACGTTGCCGATATATTTGTTTTTAATCCTATACGACGGCGGCCAGTCGGCTTTTCGGTGGACTCGCCTTAAGGGGGAGGATGGCAGACGAAGACGAAGTCAGAACGCAGGAATCGGTCCGCGAACTATCGAGCGTCGCCGGCGAGACGGCCGTCGTCACGGGCGGGTCGAGCGGAATCGGCCGCGCAGTCGCCGAGACGTTCGTCGCGGACGGCGCGGACGTAGTCATCTGCTCGCGCACGCGCGACGACGTGGAGACAGTCGCGGAGGAACTGAACGCGGCGGACGTTCCCGGGTCGGTCCTCCCCGTCGAGTGCGACGTGACCGACCGCGACTCGGTCGCGGCCCTCGCGGAGGCCACCGTCGAGGAGTTCGGCGGGGTCGACCTCCTCGTGAACAACGCGGGGGGCGCGGGGTCGGGCGGACCGCTACACGAGGTGGAGAGCGACGGATGGGACGGGGTCATCGACGTGAACCTCACCGGCGTCTACACCGTCACGACGGCCTTCTCGGAGGCCCTCCGCGAGGACGGCGGCGCGGTGGTCAACACCGCCAGCATGGCCGGCCGCTACGGCGTCGCCGGCATGGGGCCGTACAGCGCCGCGAAGGCCGGCGTCAGCGCCCTCACGCGGACACTCGCCGACGAGTGGGCCGCGGACGACGTGCGCGTGAACGCGGTCGAACCCGGGTTCGTCGCCACGCCGCCCGTCCGCGAGAAACTCGGCCTCGACGAGGTACCCGAACGCGCCGGCGCCGACCGGCGGGTCGGCCGGCCGGAGGAGATAGCCGACGCGATTCGCTTCCTCGCCAGCGACGCCGCCTCGTTCGTCACCGGACAGACCATCGCCCCGACCGGTCCGCCGAACACCTTCGAACCGCCCGAGGTCTGAGGGTTCGGTCGGAACTCCGCCGGCGGTCCGGCCCGGCGGGGTGGACCGCTCAGCGGATCTTCCGCACGTCGCTCACGTCGAAACCGCCGTCGTGAATCTGCGTCTCGAACCGGACGATGTCCTCGGATTCGAGGCGCGAGAGGACGCCGCGGAACTCCTGGACGACGAGCGTCCGCGCCCGCTTGGAACCGCCGGTGTCCCACTGGAACTGGAGCGTCCCGTCGACGGCGTCCATGAGGTGCCCGAGGTCGGTCCGCGCGAGGGTGTCGCGGCCGACGAGGGCGAGGATGAGGCCGCCCCACCGGTGTGCCGCCTTGCTGATTCCCCGCATCACCATCGAGATGTCGTGGAACGACATCTCGTCGGAGATGGCCGCGACGAGGTCCGTCAGCGAATCGATGACGACGAGGTTGCCGGCGGCGTGGTCGCTCAGGTAGTTGCCGAGGGCGGTGAGGACGGGGACCCGGTTGTGTCGTTCCCCGAGGTCCTGCAGCGTCGTCGCCTCCCCGGCGTACCACTCGTGGGGGATGGGACTGGGGCGGAAGTACTCCGCGGAGAAGTCGTGGAATCGGATACCCTCCGTTGCGGCGTCGACGAGCGACTCCTCGAACACGTACGACATCTCGCGTCGGAGGTTCGCCTCGTCGGCGGTGAAGGAGAGATAGTGGACCTCCGGCGGCGGCGTCGACCCGCCGTGCAGGTCGCCGTAGTAGAGTTCGAAGAGGTCGCCGTCGATGCGGTTGACGGCGTTCATCGTCGCGCTGGTGAACATGAACTCGCGGGCGCCGGCGCCGGGTTCGCCGACGAGGAGGACGACCGAACCGGGCGGTGCGCCGCCGCCGACGATGCGGTCGAAGCGGGAGACGCCGAACGGGATGCTATTCATCTTCGATACAGACACATTCACATCTGTTAATCCTTTCGCCGGCTCGACTCGCGTCTCCTCGCCTCACGACTCCTCGGACACGTCGGCGCCGACGTTCCGCCCGCGGACGACGCGCACGTCGCCGTCGACGCTCGCCGAGTCGAGCGCCGCCGCCCCCGCCGCCCGGGCCTCGTCGGCGTGGTCGGCGTCGGTGACGGCGTACACGGCCGGCCCCCACGAGGACTGCCCGGCGCCGTAGCAGGCGGGGTCGTCTTCGAGCGCCGCGACGAGTTCGCCGACCGGGGGGCGGTAGACGCCCCCTTGCTCGTCGGCGTACCACGCGCCGTTGAGACGGCCGATTTCGGACACCGCCTCTCCGAAGCGCGCGGCGCTCCCGTCGGCGACGGCCGGGAGGAGGCGTCTGGAGAGCACGCCCGAGATGCGGTCGGCCACGCCGGGGTCGGCGCGTTCGACGGCGGCGCGCATCCCCTCGTCCTCCTCCTCGCCGCTCCGACCGGGGTCGGCGTCCGGGACGACGAGGAGGAAGCGCCACTCCTCGGGCACGTCGTGGCGGACGGCGACGGCCGGGACGGTCCACTCGCCGTCGGCGGGTCGGTCGGTGGTGAAACGCGCCGTGGGGTGGCCGGCGTCGACGAGGACGCCGCCTCGCTCGAACGTCGCCACGCCGATACCCGACCGGCCGCCGCGGCCGAGGCGAGGGGCGGCCGACCGGACCGAGGGGTGGCGGTCGTGGGCGCGGGCGACGGCCGCGTAGACGGCCAGCGCGAGTTGCGTGCCGCTCCCGAGGCCGACGTGCCGCGGGAGCGACGACTCCACCGAGACGGCGGCGCCGGGGACGTCGAGGAGGGCGACGGATCGTTCGGCGTACCGGCGGGCGTCCGGGTCCGCGCAGTCGACGTCGTCGGCCGGTTCGGCGGCGACGACGGCTCTGGGTTCGTCGAGTCCGACGCCGAGTCCGCCGTACAGTCGCTGGTGGGCGAGACTCAGGTTGAGAAAGCCGAAGTGCAGGCGGGCGCCGGTCGAGACGCGGACGCGACTCATCGGGCGAACTACCGGACCGGCGGAGTATGTCGGTTTCGACGGTGGCAAGCGGAACCGGCGTCGGTGCCGGGGTGAAGCTATCTGGGTCGCTCGTCCGTCGCGGGTCTGGCGAACCCGAGCGGCCGCGAATCGGGGGCCGAAGTCGGAACGAGCGGGGGTGGGGTGGGGTGGGGTGGGGGCCGTGGGTCGAGTGGGGGTTGGTGGGTGCCTCGGTCTGCCTGTAGCGCCGTCGAACCGCGCGGGCCGGGGTCGATGTGAGCCCGGTCGCGGTTCGGTGCGCGTGCGCGGGTTCGTCGCTCCGCGGGGGAGCGCAATCGCGCCCGGAGCCGGAACTGATGAGAGCGCGCGTTCGAGTTGGCCGCGCGCCGACCGCCGCGACTCGCTGCGGGCCGCGGGGTCGCGTGTCACCGTCCGACTGCGGTGAAGTGCGTTTCGGGAGCGCGGGTGTGACGGCCGTCGCACCGTCGCGCGGGACAGGCCGACGGTGCGACGCGTCGGAACGCTCCTCGGTCACCGCGTTTCTCGCTTGGGCGGGGAAGTACTTCAACCGGGGAGACCCTGAACCCGGATTCAACCGCATATTGTCCCAAAGATACGATTAACTGTGGTTTAATTCGCCGAGTCGTCTGACGGGCGTCGTGCACGCGTCGTCTCGACCGCGGTTTCCGCTCATTCCGCCCCGTCCGTTCCGTCGGCCCGAAGCGACAGTGCGGTCGGGTCCTGTGCCGCGAGTGCGTCGACCAACGACGACGCGCCGCACTCGAACTGGACGGAAACCGACGCCGACGAACCGGTCGTCGACAAGTACGACCCGGGACCGGTGACGCAGTACGAACGAGCGTCGGGCCCGTCGCTGTGGCTCCGACCAAACCGAACCGAACCGAACGCGCAGCACACCGAGACCGACCGGTACGGAGTCTCGGTCGTCCGCGACGTTGAGGAAGAGTGCACCCCGTTCGCGCACGCCAAGGGGTTCGAGGACGCCCGGCGCGTCGCCGACGCGTTCATCGGGGCGTACGAGGACGCCGCTGGCGGAAGCGGAGACCCGATAGAAGCGGGGCGGGAAGCGGCGCAGTCGGCCGAGGTGGCCGAGACCGCCTCGCGCTGAGCGGGCGGTTCGGGCGGTCGAACCGACGGTCGACGGTCGATAGTCGACGACCGGCCGTCGGCCGTATCGCTGTTTTACGCGCCGACCAGTTCCTCGGCGACTACCTCGGCCGCGAGGAGGTCGGGGTCGACGGCGAGGTCGGCCTGTCCGCGCGCGTACTCCGGCAGGGAGTCGCGCGAGTAGGCGACCACGCGGATGTCCGGGTTCGCCTCGCGCGCCACGGGGATGACCGAGGCGTCGTCCATGTCCGTGAGGACGAGGGTGTCCGCAGTGTCGACGCCCGCGTCGGCGATGGTGTCGCGGGTCGCGACGCCGTCGACGCGTACAACGTCGGCGCCGAGGTCGGAGAGCGCATCGCCGAGGCCGTCTGTGTCTGGTCCTGTGATGAGCACGGTCATTCGTACTCGATGGTGGCCGGCGGCTTGTGTGTTACGTCGTAGACGACCCGGGCCACGTTGTCGTTCTGTCCCGTGATGCGCGACTGAATACGCTGGAGGGTCTCCCACGACAGTTCCTGCGCCCGCGCCGTCATGCCGTCGCGCGACTCAACGGAGCGCACGGCGACGATCCAGCCGTGGACGCGGTTGTCGCCCTTCACGCCGGTCCCCTTGCCGACGACGGCGGCGAACGCCTGCCAGGGGTCGTACTCTTCTAACTCCTCCTCGACGACGTGGCACGCCTCGCGGGCCACTTCGACTTTCTCCCTCGTCACCTCGCCGACGACGCGGACGGCGAGTCCGGGGCCGGGGAACGGCATCCGCTCGGAGACGACCGATTCGAGACCGAGTTCGCGGGCCACCTCGCGCACCTCGTCTTTGTACAGGTCGCGGACGGGTTCGACGATGCCCTCGAAGTCCACCACGTCGGGCAGACCGCCGACGTTGTGGTGGGACTTGATGTTCCCCTCCGACTCGATGCGGTCGGGGTAGATGGTTCCCTGCACGAGGTAGTCGGCGTCGGTGTCCTTCGCCTCGCGTTCGAACTCGCGGATGAACTGTCCGCCGATGACCTTCCGCTTCTCCTCGGGGTCGACGACTCCCTCGAGGGCGCCGAGGAAGCGCTCTTGTGCCTCGACCACCCTGAGGGAATCCATGTAGTCGAACGTCTCGCGGATGCCGTCAGTCTCTCCTTTCCGCATCAGACCGGTGTCGACGTAGACGGGCGTCAGTTGGTCGCCGATGGCGCGGTAGGCGAGGGCGGCGGCGACGGAGGAGTCCACGCCGCCCGAGAGGGCGATGATGGCGTGGGCGTCTCCCACCGTCTCGGCTATCTCCTCGGTGGCCTCCTCGATGAACGACTCTGCGTCGACCATCAGGCCTGCACCTCCCGGTCGGCGACCAGTTCACGGGCGTCCAGTTCGCCGAGAACGGCCTCCACGAACCCGACGAACGGCGGACTCGCGCGGTCGGGCCGCGAGCGGAACTCGGGGTGGAACTGCGTGCCGAGGAAGTACGGGTGGTCGGTCCGCTCGACGATCTCCATGCGGTTGTTCGCCCGCCCGGAGAACGTCAAGGCGCCGTCCTCCAGGTCGTCGATGTACTCGGGGGCCACCTCGTAGCGGTGGCGGTGTCGCTCGGTGCAGACGGTGTCGCCGTAGACGTGGGCGGCGAGAGAGCCCTCCGAGATGTTCGTCTCGTGCGCGCCGAGGCGCATCGTCCCGCCCATCTCCTCCGTCTCGTACTGCTCGGGTAGCAGGTCGATGACCGGATAGGAGCTGTCGGGGTTCAGTTCCGCGGAGTGGGCGTCCTCGTGACCGAGGACGTTGCGCGCGTGTTCGACGACCGCCATCTGGAAGCCGAGACAGAGACCGAGGAAGGGAACGTCGTGCTCGCGGCAGTACCGGATAGCCTCTATCTTCCCCGCCGTGCCGCGCGTCCCGAACCCGCCGGGGACGACGACGCCGTCGGCCTCCTTCAGCCGGTCCGTGTGTCTGTCGAGCATCTCGTCGGAGTCGACCCAGAGGATGTTTACGTCCGTCCGCGTCTCGATGCCCGCGTGCTTCAGCGCCTCGTGGACCGACATGTACGCGTCTTCGAGGTCGTACTTGCCGACGAGGGCGACGTCTATTTCCTGCTGTCGGTCGCGCGTGACGAGTTCGCGCCACCGCTGGGAGCGCTCGGCCGGCGGGAGCGCCTCTTCTTCGAGGTCCAGACGCTCCATCACGTACTCGTCGAGGCCCTCCTCTTCGACCATCAGCGGGACGTGGTAGATGTCCTCCACGTCGGGGTTCGAGAACACCGCCTCCGTGGGCACGTCGCAGAACAGGGCTATCTTCTCTTTCGTCTCCGGGTCTAGTTTGTCCGGACTGCGGCCGACGAGGATGTCGGGTTGCAGGCCGATGCTCCGCAGTTCCTTCACGGAGTGCTGCGTCGGCTTCGTCTTCTGCTCGCCGTTCTTCGAGTAGGGGATGAGGGTGACGTGGGTGAACAGGATGTCGTCGTCCTCCTCCTCGTGGGCGAACTGGCGGAGCGATTCGAGGAACGGCATCCCCTCGATGTCGCCGACGGTGCCCCCGACTTCGATGATGCAGACGTCGGACCCCTCCGCGGCCTCGCGGACGCGCCGCTTGATGTCGTCGGTGACGTGCGGGATTATTTGGACGGTCTTCCCGAGGTAGTCGCCGGCGCGTTCCTTCTGGATGACGTGCTGGTAGGTCTTGCCCGTCGTCACGTTGTGGTCCGACGTCATGTCGACGCCGAGGAAGCGCTCGTAGTTCCCCAAGTCGAGGTCCACCTCGCCGCCGTCTTTTAATACATAAACCTCCCCGTGTTGGTAGGGATTCATCGTCCCGGCGTCGACGTTCAGGTAGGGGTCTATCTTGACCGCCGTCACGTCGAACCCCGCGTTCGAGAGCAGACGCCCCGTACTCGCGGCGGTGATGCCCTTGCCCAACCCTGACATCACGCCTCCCGTCACGAAAATGAACTTCCGACCCAGCGACGGGTCGTACCCGGTTTCGGGTTCCTTCGGCATACCGACTGTGTGCCAGCGCAGTTCAAAACCGTTTCGGAGCGACCGATACGTTGCCACGATTCACCACGTTTCAACGGTTTTAGAGGTGATTCGGAACTCCCGGTTTCGGGCGTTGCACCGCGGGTGCAGCGCCGCCGCCGCCGAATCGGACGACCGAAGCTACTACCGGCGGGACCCCGTAACATCGACGACCGTGTACGACTACCACACGCATTCGACGTACTCCGACGGCGACTACCTCCGGTCGATGTTCGCCGCCGCGGAGGCGGCCGGACTTGACGGCGTGGGCGTCGCCGACCACTGCATGGTGCTGTCGTCGGAGTGGGCCCGCCGGACGCGACGCGAGATGGGCTTCAACTTCGACGCGACGTACGACCGCCGCCGCGAGGCCATCGACTCCCTGCGGGGGGAGTTCGACCTCGAAATCTTCGACGCCGCCGAGGTGGATTACGAACCCGGTCACGAGACCGAGATACGGTCGTTCCTCGCCGACGCGGAGTTCGACTACGCCATCGGGAGCGTCCACGCCCTCGACGGCGCGAACGTCCACGCCGTCGACCACTTCGCCGCCCTCCCCGAGTCGCGCCGCGGCGACCTGGTCGAGACGTACTTCGAGAAACTCGTCTCGCTCGTCGAATCGGAGCTGTTCGAGGTAGCCGCCCACCCCGACCTGATAGAACGGAACCCGGCGCTGCGCGGCCACGCGACCGGAGAACAGTACGAACGCGTCGCCGACGCCTTCGCCGACTCGCGGACGGTCCCCGAGGTGAACGCCGGCCGGGTCCGCCGCGACTACGGCGAGTTCCACCCGACGTCCGAGTTCTTCGAGGTGCTCGCCGCCCGCGGCGTCGACTTCGCGCTCGGGTCCGACGCGCACGACGCCGAGAGCATCGGCCCCCTCGCCGACGAACTCCGCGCGTTCGCCGACGAACGCGGCCTCGAACCGGCGCGGCCGGAGCGATAAGAGCCGTTACTCGTCGTCGCCGCTCGATGTCCCCGAGGCGTCCCCGCGGCGGCGAATCGCCGGGGAGGTGTCGTCGGAGAGCGCCCGCGGACTCGGCGCCCCGTCGGCGCTCTCGTCGCCGGGGTCGGCCGCCGACGCCTCGACGGGGTGGTCCTCGCCGTCCGCGGCGCCCGCCTCCGCGCCGAGGTTCGGGTCGTCCGCGGCGTCGACGCCGTCCGCTCCGTCCGCACCCGGTCCCGACGCATCCGCCGTCGCCGCGGGCGTCTTGCGGTCCGGACCGGTCTCGCGGGCGACGACTTCTCCGTCCTCCAAGTCGATACGTTCGACGCCGGGCAGTTCGAGTACGAGGTCCGGGCCGAACGCCGCGGCGGGCGTCTGATAGCCCGTCGGCGCCTCGCCGTCGAGCGTCTTCTCGACGCACTTCAGCGCCGCCTGCACGGTCAGTTCGTACGTCTCGGGCGTTCGGAGACGCGAGACGAGGCGGTCGCGCGAGGAGCGGACCTCTCCCCAGACGCGCGCCTCGCCGGTGGCTCGCTGCTCTTCGTCGGGACCCTCGACGTAGCGGTCGACGAGGCGGGTCAGGAGCGACTGCCCGACCGTCGAGTCGAACGCCCCGCCGAGGTAGTTCGTCGCCGCGAGGGCGCGCCGCGCGCCCGCCGGTAGGGAGAGATACACCTCGACGTTTGGGATGCCCGTCGTGAAGTGCGCCGTCGACACGTCGCCCCACGGGATGGTGACCGCGCGGTGGAGGCCGTCGCCGAAGTCGACGGCGCGGGTCTTGTGCGCGACCGGCACCCAGCGGAGTTTCCCCTCCTTCCGCACCGCGCCGCCGCCGGTCATGTCGCTCAGTACGGTCTTCAGCGTCCCCGGCGAGACGCCGCCGTCGGCTTCGAGGGCGAGAGAGAGATGCGTCGCGTCGGGCAGTCGCGCCTTGAGGTGCGCCGCGAGGCAGTCGGTGGGAACCACGTCGAAGCCGACGCCGGGTAGCAGCGTCACGCCGGCGTCCTCGGCTTCGTCGCTCCGGCGCTTCACGCGCTCGAATACGGGGAGTTCGCCCGTGATGTCGAGGTAGTGCGTCTCCGTCTCGAGGCAGGCCTCGACCAGCGAGTCGGCCGTCCGGTCGAACGGACCCGCGCAGTTGAGCACGAGGTCGATACCGTCGAGTTGGTTCGCCGCCAGCGACACCTCGAAGGTGCGGTAGGGGAGGTCGAGTTCGTCCGCGAGGTCGCGGGTGCGCAACTCGTCGCGTCCGGCGAGGACCACGTCGTGTCCGCGCTCGGCCGCCTCCTCGGCGATGAGACGACCGGTGTAGCCGTACGCGCCGTAGACGAGAAACCGAGAGTCGTCGGGCATGGTTCGCCGTTGGGTCGTCGGATGGTTATTCGTACCGGCTCCGGCGCCTCGAAGCGGCGAGAACCCCGAGTCGACTGCCGCGACCGGTGGCGTTGACACCGCGGCGTTCGAGCACTCGCGCATGGACATCCCCAGTCTCGGCTTCGGCACGTACCAGATGGACGAACGAGACGAGTGCGCGCGCGCCGTCGAGGAGGCGATGGAGACGGGTTACGAGCACGTCGACACCGCGCAGGGCTACGACAACGAGGAGTACGTCGCCGAGGGCCTCGACGCCGCCGGCGTCGACGAGTCCGAGGTGTTCGTGGCGACGAAACTCGACACGGACAACCTCGCGCACGACGACGTCATCTCGACGACGGAGGAGAGCGCGGAGAAACTCGACGCCGACAGCATCGACCTGCTGTACGTTCACTGGCCGCTCAACACCTACGACCCCGAGGAGACGCTTCCGGCCCTCGACGAACTCGTCGACGACGGCCTCGTCGACCGCGTCGGTCTCAGTAACTTCCGCCCCGACCAGATAGAGGAGGCAATCGAGACGCTCGACGCCCCCCTCTACGCCCACCAGGTCGAGATGCATCCGATGCTTCCCCAAGAAGAGCTGCACGAACTCGCCGTCGAACACGACCACCGACTCGTCGCGTACTGTCCCATCGCGCGCGGGCAAGTCGCCGACGTCGAGGAGATACAGGACGTGGCGGAGAAGCACGATGCGACGCCCGCGCAGGTGTCGCTGGCGTGGCTGATGGCTAAGGAGAACGTCACGGCCATCCCGAAGGCGGCCTCCTCCGACCACATCGAGGAGAACTTCGGCGCCCTCGAACTCGAACTCGAACTCGAGGAGGAAGACGTCGAGAAGATAGACGAAATCGACGAGCGCACGCGCATCGTCGACTTCGACGAGGCGCCTTGGAATCACGGCTGAAGCGCGGTCGACCCGGCCCGCTCGACCCCCGTTCGACCGGCCCCGGCGCCGGATTCTGACCGACCATCATATCCGCCACAAACGACCTTCTCAAGCCTCAATAAGTCCGAATCCGGAAGTAAGATTTACAACTATTCGTCGTCGACGTGAACTATGGAAATGTCGGTAGTGGCCTGTCCGCACTGCGGACAGCAGGTGGAAGCAACGCATCCGACAGGCGTCAGCACGAGGGGCGTGCGCCGGCGGTTGAAGTCGGAGTACCGGGCGACGCGGAACACGTGTCCCGAGTGCGGTTCGCAGTACGACATCAGAGCGCCGTAGCCGTCGGCGGGTCGCCGACGGCCGCGGCCCCGAGCGACGCGTCTCGTCTCTCTTCTTCCTTCTCCGCCGCTCAGCCGGTGTTCTTCATCCCCGCGGCGACGCCTTTGACCGTCAGTCGCAGGGTCCGCTCTTCCTCTTCCGTTCGGTGCGTCTGCGAGAGCAGGTGCGTCTGCAGCAGGTTCAGCGGGTCGACGTAGGGGTTGCGGCGGCGGAGGCTCTCGTCCAGCCACTGCCGCTTCAGGAGCGAATCCCGGCCGCTCACGTCGAGGACGATGCTGCGGGCGGACTCGTACTCGTCTTGGAGGCGCGGGAAGAAGCGCTCGCGGAGTTCCGCGTCGGCGAGGTCCGCGTAGTGCTCGGCGATGTCGAAGTCCGTCCGGGCGAGGGCGAGCGAGGAGTTGTCGAGCGTCGTCCGGAAAAACGGCCACTCCTCGTACATCTCGCGGAGCGTCTCGACGTCGCCGCCGTCGTCGAGGTACGCCTGTATCCCGGTTCCGAGGGCGTACCAGCCGGTGATGATACAGCGCGACTGCGTCCACGAGAACACCCACGGGATGGCCCGGAGGTCCTCGACGGTGCGCTCGCCGGACCGCGAGGCGGGGCGGGAGCCGAGGTTGAGGTCCTCGATGACTCCGATGGGCGTCGCCTGCCCGAAGTAGGAGACGAAGCCCTCGGATTCGAGCAGGTCTCTGTACTCGGCCCGCGCCGCCGTCGCCATCGTGTCCATCGCGTCGGCCCACTCGTCGGGGACGTGGTCTTCGGGTTCTCTGATGGCCTCGTGTCGCGCGCGGACCTGCGCGTTCAGCATCTGTTCGAGGTTGCGTTCGGCGATGCGCGGGTTGGCGTACTTCTCGGCGATGGCCTCGCCCTGCTCGGTGAACTTGATCTGGCCGGTCACCGTCTCGTTCGGCAGCGCCAGCATCGCCTTGTTCATCGGGCCGCCGCCGCGGGAGATGGAGCCGCCGCGTCCGTGGAACAGGCGCATCTTCACGTCGAAGTCATCGCAGATGGACGCGAGGCGGCGCTGGTTCTTGTAGAGGTCCCAGTTGGCGGCGAGGTAGCCGTTCTCCTTGTTCGAGTCGGAGTAGCCGAGCATGATCTCCTGGACGCCGTTGCGGGCGGCCAGCACCTTCTCGTACGCCTCGTTCTCGAACAGCGTACCCATGATGCGGCGCGCGCCGTTGAGCGCGGACTCGGTTTCGAGGAGGGGGACCACGTCGATGCCGCAGTGGTCCGGCAGGGAGACGACGCCCGCCTGGTCGGCCAGGAAGAGCACTTCGAGCACGTGGCTCGGCTCCTCGGTCATCGAGATGGCGTAGGTGTCGATGGCGCCGACGCCGTACTCCTTCTGCCACTCGCCGAGTCTCTCGAAGCGGGTCAGCACGCGCGCGGCGGTGTCGGAGAGTTCCTCGGTGTCGTCGAAGTCGAGCAGCGGTTCCTCCTGCAGGATGGCCTCCGTCAGCACCTCGGTGCGGCCCTCCTCGTCGCGGCCGTAGTAGTCGATGCCCTGCTGGGAGAGCGCCTCGTGGACCGCTTCGGTGTGGTTCTCCTGGTGGTCGCGCAGGTCCAGACTCGCCAGCGTGAAGCCGAACGTGTCCACCTGGCGCATCAGCGGACTGAGATACTCGTCGGCGACGACTTCCGCGCCGTTGTTCCGCAGGCTCTTGTCGATGACCCGGAGGTCCTCCAGCAGTTCGTGGTGGTTCGAGTAGCCGTCGGGGCGAACGTCCTCGATGCGGCGGATGCGCTCGCGCATCAGCTTCAGCTTCTGGCGGTACGGCTCGTCGGGGTAGCGCTCCTCCGTCTCGTCGGCGACGACGGGGAGTCGCTCCCGGTCGGCGACCAGCGAGCGCTCGAACTCCGCGCCCGCGTCGACCCGCTCGCCGTCCTGGCTGAGGACGCCCGAGAGGCGCTTGAGCGCGTCGCTGTACTTCCCGAGGACGACGGAGCGCTGGCGTTCGAGCGTGTCTTCGGTCACCTCGGGGGTGACGAAGGGGTTGCCGTCGCGGTCGGACCCGGCCCACGAGCGGAACTCGAACAGTTTCGGCACGTCGACTTCGGGGTACTCGTCGGCCAGTGCGTCCTCGAACTCGGCGTACACCTGCCCGACGACGTCGAAGAGGATGTTCTCGAGGTACCACTGGACGTTACGCGCCTCGTCCTGCGGTTCGGGACGGCGGCCGCGGACCTGTGAGGTCTGCCAGAGGCTCGTCACCTCGGAGTCCACCTTCCGCCACAACTGCTGGCGCTCGCGGTCGGTGAGGCGTCGCTCGTCCATGTCCTCGATGCGCGCGGCGATGGAGCGAAGCTTCGCCTTCACCGTCTTGCGGCGCGCTTCCGTCGGGTGCGCGGTGAACGTCGGTTCGATGAGCACGTCGTCGAGCACGCGCTGGACCGTCTCGGGGTCGGCGTCGCCGTCGGCGAACGACTCGACGGTGGCGGTGAGTCCGTCCTCGAGGGTGCCCTCCTGGGACGCCTCCCGGATGGTGCGAACGCGCTCGCGTTCCTCGGCGAGGTTGATAAGCTCGAAGTAGGTGGTGAACGCGCGGGCGACGACGCTCTCGCCGTCCGGGTCGAGACCGTCGAGAACCCGGCTCAGTCGATCGCGCGAGTCCAGGTCGCCCTTCCGATAGTCGATGGCGGCCGTCCGGATGTCCTCGACCGTCCGGAACGACTCCGTCGACGACTGTTCTTCCAAGACGTCGCCGAGAAGTGCCCCGAGTTCCCGGACGTCTTGTCTGACGTCTCTGGCATGTAGCTCCATAGCTCCGAATATGCCAGTCCCCGAGTAAAAGACCCCGAGTCGATAGAAAATTTTGCCCGCGTCCGAGTCAATCGTCGTTCCCGCCCTCGTCGTCTGCCGAGTGCCGGGAGGTGAGTCCCTTCGAGTACGGAAATATCTTTGGCCGCTCGGTCTCTTCGATTTCGTATGGTGCTCCGAACGCTCGCTCTGACGTTGGGCGTCGTGGAACTACTTCGGCCGAAGCAGGTGGTGGACTTCTGGATGCGCCTCGCGACGCGCGGGGACGCGACACCGCGCCGGTGGGTGTACGCGGCCGCGAGAGTCGAGGGACTGTCTCTCGTCCTCTGGGCACTGACGCGGCGCTCCGACGGCGGCGACTGAGGCCCCGCCCCGCGTCGAGTCGTCCGCGGGCCGACCGTTCGACGCGCGGACCACTCGGCGGGAACGAACGGGGGTTTCGTCATGCTTTTCACCGGCGGGCCGAAGGTTTCGGTATGAGCGATAAGTACCCGGACGACTCGGGTCGCCGCCGGTTCGTCAAGGGTGTCGTGGGGGGCGCGACACTTGCCGGCGTCGGCGCGACGACCGCGGCCGCCGTCAACTCAGCAACGATGTCGAGCGGGAGCGGTGGCGGGACCACCCAGGCGATGGCCATCGAGAACATCGCCGGCCCCGCCCCGCGCGGAATGCCGCAGATTCCCATCGAAATCGACAGCGAGGGCTACCTCAAGGGCGTCTGGCCCGAGGTCAAGACCATCGAGGAGAACGGGGTCCAGATTCAGGTCGCCGAGACGGAGAACTACAAGGGCTCCGGCGTGACCTACACCTCGGAGTGGTTCCAGTACTGCGGCGTCGAGTCCTACGGCGGCATCGACCCCGAGTACGACTCAGACAACTACTTCATCTCCGGGGCCGCTCCCGGCTACACGTGGCAGTCCGACGCCTACTCGGAGGGTGACCGACTCCACGTCGACGACTTCTCCGACTACCAGACGTGGTCGAACGACGTCGGCGACCCCGGACTCGGAAAGCCGGCGACCGGTCGCTGGCGGTCCGAGGAAGCGGAGAACGTCATCCCGATTCAGGTCATCCGCTCGGAGGAGATAGAGCAGATGGCGCAGGACGACCCGTGGGTGCAGGCGTCCACGCAGGAGGGCTTCGTCGCGTGGCTGAACAAGTGTACGCACTTCTGCTGCGTGCCCGGGTACAAGACCGAAGGGTCCGGGAAGTTCAACGCCGCGAACGACGTCTACTGTCAGTGCCACCAGTCGGTGTACGACCCGTTCAGTCTCGTCGAGACACTGTTCGTCGCGCGTCCGCGTCCCAGCGAGTAACCGAGTCGCGGAGCGAAACGAACGAACGGGCGGACGGACACGGCCGTCTCGCTGCCGGTCGGGTCTCTGGTCTTTTTTTCGCGACACCCGCGACGCCGTCGTACGAGCGCCGAGACGCCCGTCAGCCGCCGCTGACCGGCGGGAACAGCGCGAGTTCGTCGTTCTCGGAGACCGAATCGGAGAGCGACGCCGCCTCGCCGTTGCACAGGAGGTTGACGTGCTCGGCGAGCGTTCCGTCGTCGAAGACGCGGACGCGGAGGCCGTCGCGGCCGTCCAAGAGGGCGTCGAGGGCGTCTTCGACCGTCGCGTCGTCGGCGACGGTGACCGTCGTCTCCCGGTCGCCGGCGACTTCCGCGAGGTCCGCGAACAGTCGCCACCGTACGGTCGTCATACCTCGCTATCCCCGCCCGCGAGACATGAGTATTGCGACCGCCGGCGGTCGGGTTCAGTCGTCGTCCGCGGAGTCGGATGCGGGCGACGCCGGCGTCCCCGCGGAGTCGCCGCCGTCGCCGTCGTCGGCCTCCGGCGCGGCGGCGAACCGCGAGATGCGGCGAACCGTCTCGGGCCGGGCGACGATGAACAGTTCGTCGCCGGCGGCGAGTTCGCGCGCCCGCGCCGGGATGGCGTCGACGGCCTCGTCTTCGTCCGCGCCCCGGACGGCGACGACGGTTGCGTCCAGGTTGCCGAGCGTCGCGCCGACGAGGTCGCTCCCCAGTTCGACGGTTACCCGCTCCATCGTCTCGTCGGCGCTCCTGAGCAGCGAGGTGAACTCGTGCTCCGCGCCGGGGTCCGAGGGGAGCGTGAGAAGGCGGTACTCCTCCCCGCGGTCCAACCGCTGGGCGTCCGACTCGTCGAGGATGACGGTGGCCACGTCGCCCGCCGTCGCCCGGAGTTCCGCGCCGACAACGCGTTCGGGGGCGCCGTCCTCGCCCGTCCGCCACAGTTGCACGGCGTCGCCCGCCGAGGCCCCCGCACCCGGGTCCGCGCGGACGGCGACGGCGGCGACGCCGGGGGGCATCGTCGGTCCCAACCCGGCGACGCGCCGGCCGAGAGCGAGGAAGGACACGTCGCCCGCCTCGTCCAACTCCACGTCGACGTGGCCGATGCCGTAGTCTTCCTTGATGCGCGTGACGAGGCGGTCGGTGAGTTCCGCGTCGGTCAACCGTCGGGGGAAGAGGAGGCGCTTGCCAGCCATCGCCTCCTTGCGGGCGCGGGGAACGGGGTCGTAGCCGTCGATGTCGCCGATATTGTCGGGGTCTTCGGGGAGTTCGACCGCCGCGACGCGCCCCACCGTGCGGACGATGCGGCCCACCTCGGCGTCGACGGCGCTCGTGCCGGCGAAGGCGAACACGTCGGTGGCGACGCGGTCCCCGACCGCCCGGCCGGCCGGCGAGACGGCGACGGCGGCGACGAGTACGGTCGAGTTCAGGAGCATCGTCGAGGGTTCGAACACGTCCGCCGCCCGGGTCGGGTCCGTTATCGTGTCGAGGAGGCCGATACCGCTGATGTACACCGCGGCGGGCGTCCCGCCGAAGAGGGAGGCCAGCCACCGCGGAATCGGCTCTCTGGTGTACCACCGGTGGACGAGGGCCGCCGCCGCGGCGACGGCCGCGGCCCCCACCGCGAGGCTGGCGATGAGGGCGATGTCGTTGAGGAGGACGGCGGCGGACCGGATCACGGCGTCGAGTTGGAGCAGAAGGGTCACGCCACCACCTCGGCGAACGCCGCGAGGTCGGGGTAGGCGCCGACGACCACCAAGTCGTCGCCGGGGTCCACCCGCTGAGTGCCGCGCGGCGCGATGGTCCACTTCCCCTCGTGGCGGACGCCGAGGATGACGACGTCGTACCGGTCGCGGACGGTCGCCTCCCCGAGCGTCACGCCGTCGAGGACGCCGCCCTCGCGGGCCGAGAGCCGCCGGAACCGCTTGCCCGCCCGCCGGAGCAGCGTCACCAACTCGAACTCGCTGCGGACGCCGCGCGACCGGACGAGAAGCGCCACGTCGTCCGTCGAGAGCACTTTCGAGGCCTGCTGGCGCCGGACCGCGAGCGTCACGCGCGCCTCGCCGCCGGTCGCCGTGGGGACCGTCTCGGTGGGAGCGACGTCGAGGCCTCCGTCGGAGCGGAGCTCCGACGAGATTCGCGAATCGCGGATTCGCTCACCCCCGTCGGACCGCAGGTCGCCGCCGCCGTCCGTCGCCGCGGACGCCGGCGCGTCGTCGGACTTCTTCGTCTCGACGTCGTCGACGATGCCGAGGACCGTCGCCGGGAAGGACTCCCCGCCCGCGAGCACCGTCACCTCGTCGCCGCGGGCGGTGCCCGTCGGTACCAACGCGGTGGTGGAGACGGCGCGTTCGCCGGGAGCGAGGCGCTTCGAGAGCCCGCTCATCCCCGGTGCGGCGGCGACGGACGCCCGCGCGCGTTCGTCCAGCGTCACCTCGACCTCCGCGAGGTCGAACTCGGTTCGGAGGCGGTCCTCCACGCGCGTCTCCAGTTCGACCAGCGGCACGTCGGCGGGGAACGTCCACTCGCCGCCCCGAATCTCCTCGCGGACCGACGCCGACAGCGGCTGGTAGCCCTCGACGTCGGCCACCTCGCCGACGACGCTCACGCGCACCTGTCCCCGGCCGCCGACGAGTTCGACGACGTCGGAGGAGAGCGTCCGCGCGGTGAGTTCGCGCAAGGAGAGCTTCCGCGGGAGGTTCGCGCCCATCCGGTCGCCGAGGCCGTGCGCGTAGAACGTCACCATCAGGACGATGAGGAGGGCGACGGACAGCCGCACTTGGTTCTGCGAGAGCGTGACTTCCGGGTCGGCGAGCGCGAGGATGCCGCCGCTCAGACCGGCGATTGCGACGCCGAGACCGGCGACTGCCAGTCCGGGTATCGTGATACCCGTGAAGTACCGGAACGCGAACCCGAGCGCCCAGGCCACGAGCGCGGGGACGAACCCGGCCAGCGCACCGAGGTAGAGACCGTAGAGCAGTTCGACGGGGAGGGATGCCATCTGAACGTTCCTCTCGGCGGGAACGATTTACACTTATCGCCGCAGGAGAACGATACGAGACGATGACAGACTCGACCGACTCGGCGGTTCGCCCGGTGACTCTCGCGGACGCCTTCGACTCCTTCGAGGAGACGTGGTCGCCGCGCCTCGCCGCTGAGCTGAACGGACAGACCGTGAAGCTGGCGAAGATGGAGGACGCCTTCGTCTGGCACAGTCACCCCGACGCGGACGAACTGTTCCTCGTCGTCGATGGGTCGGTGACGCTCGAACTCCGCGAACAGGCAAACGTGACGCTGGGGGCGGGCGAACTCGCCGTCGTCCCGCGCGGCGTCGAGCACCGACCCGTCTCGGAGGCCGGGGCGAACGTCCTGCTGTTCGAGCCGTCGGGAACGGAGAACACCGGCGACGCCGAGGACGGGGCGATGACGGCCGACGTCCGCGACCTCTGAGCGTCCGAACCGCGAGACGGGCGGCCGGTCGGTCGCGTCCGTTAAGTAGCGAAGTCGCCATCGGGCAGATATGAGGCTCGAACGGGAGTGGGTGGGCGCCCGCGCGTCGATGGTGCTGACGCTCTTCGTCGGCGTCCTCTCGGTCGTCACGGGCATCGCCAACATCGGCGTCAGCGCCGACGTGGCCGACTTCGTGCTGTTCGGCGTCACCTTTCCCGGCTACGTCCAGCAGGTGGCGGCGTTCACCGGGACGCTCACCGGGTTCGTCCTCCTCGTCGCCGCCTTCGGCCTCCGGCGACGCCTGCGGGCGGCGTGGTACGCGACGATGCTGCTGTTCCCCATCACCGCCGCGCAGGGGGCGCTCCAGTCGACGCAGCTATCCTTTCCCCTCATCGGCCTCTCGGCGGTGGCGTTCGTCGTCGTCGGGCTGAACTTCGGCGCGTACGACCGCGAGTTGGAACTGACGACGACGCAGCTAGCCGCTCTCTCGGCTCTCGCGGGCGCGCAGGCGTACGGCACCGTCGGCGCGTACGCGCTCCGCGAGGAGTTCGGGGACGTCGAGACGCTCCTCGACGCGTTCTACTTCTCCTTGGTCACCGGCAGCACCGTCGGCTACGGCGACATTACGCCCGCGACCGCGGTCGGGAAGCTGTTCACCCTCTCGGTGATGCTCGTCACCGTCTCCTCGTTCGCCGCCGTCCTCGGCGTCGTCTTCACCCCGCTCATCGAAGCGCGACTCTCCAAAGCACTCGGACGCATGACAGAAGAACAACTCGACCTCCTCGAAAACCACGTCCTCGTTCTCGGCTACGGGGACCTGACGGAACCGATACTCGAAGAACTCACCGCGAAGGCGGACGTCCTCATCCTCACCGAGGACGAAGAGCGCACCCGACGACTCACCGAACGCGGCTACACCGTCCTCACCGCCGACCCGAGCGACGAGGAGTCCCAGCACCGCGGGCGCGTCGAGTCCGCGCGGGCCGTCGTCGTCGCCACGAACAACGACGCCGAGGACGCCCTCGGCATCCTGACGGCGCGGCAACTCAACCCCGATGTGACCATCGTCGCCGCCGCCAGCCAACGGGAGAACGTGAACAAACTGAAGCGCGCCGGCGCCGACACCGTCATCAGTCCGGCGACGCTCGGGGCGCACTTCCTCGCGGAGTCGGCGCTCGGCGGCGAGGGCGTCGAGGAACTGGAGCGGCGGTTGATGAGCGGAGACCCCTCGCAGGCGGACGAAGCGATGCAGGAGGCGCTCGGCGGCGACGACGGCGATGGCGATGACGATGGCACCGATGGCGACGGCGGCGACGAACGCGAGGAGAACGGAAGGCGCAAAGGCGAGAACTGAGCCGCACCGCGGCCGCCGGGTTCGCGAATCAGGGGTCGCCGCGGTCGAAGACGGCCACGTCGCACTCCACCTCGTGAAGTCGCTCGAACGTCGGCGGCGCGACGAACCGCGAGGCGGCCGAACGGTCCTGACTGGACCCGAGAACCAGGAGGTCGTACGACCCGGCGTTTGCGGCGATGAACGATTGCACGTCCGCCCGCGAGACGCGCGTCTCGATTGGGCCGTCGGCCGTCTCCGCGAAGTCCGCCAGCCGCGACTCCGCCCGTCGGCGCTCCACCTCGTTCGAGATGCAGGTGGTGACGCTGACGACGCCGTTCCGGCCGGCGAGTCGGGTGGCGAAGTCTATCATCGCGTGGGCGGTGTCGCCGGGGCGGGAGACGAGAACGAGGACGCGCCGCCAGCGCCGCGTCTCGCCGACCGAGCGGAACGCCACGGCGTCCGTCGGTCCGCGGAAGATGCCGCGCACGTAGTCCGAGAGCAGGCCCCGGTCCTCCTCGTACGGCGTCACCACGAGGTCGCAGTTGGCGTTCCGCGCGGCGTCGAGCGTCGTGGGCACCGACTCGCCCGCGGCGACGACCACTTCGCAGGGGACGCCGACACGGGTGCGGATATCGGCGGCGCACGACTCCAGTTCCGTGACCGTCTCGTCGGCTTCGTCGGTGAGTTCCTCGTTCGCCCCCTCGCTCGTCGCGATGTCGTTTCCCTCGACTTCGACGAGTCGCTGGTCGGACTCCTCGACGAGACCGAGCAGCACCACCTTCCCGGCGTCGTGGGCGGCGGCGAGGCGCGCGCCGAACAGGGCGGTTCGGGTGGCGTGCTCGCCGCGCATCGGGACGAGCACGTGGTCGTCGCCGCGGACCGTCTCGTAGAGGTAGCGGGCGCGCCGTTCGTACAGTCGCTCGCGCCAGACGACGAACGCGCCCGCGATGATGCTCGACGCGAGGAAGATGTTGACGACGTACGCGACGGCGCCCGCCGTCTGCGAGAGGGGCGTACCGGGACTCGAAACCAGCGCCAGGAGCGCCGTCGAGAACGCGGAGGGCGCTTCGAGGTCGGCGGCCCACGTCACGACGCCGGTGAGAAACACCGCTAACGCGGCGCTCTCGGCGTGCGGTACGGCCGACTGCGCCTGCCCGTACACCATCATGGTGAACCACAGGGCCGCGAGTCCGCACACCGCGCCGACGGTGAGGCTCCCGACGAACTTCGTCGGACTGGAGTATCGCCCCTCGGGGTCCGAGAACAGCGTGTACGTGCCCGACGCCAGCGGCGGGAACAGCAGGTACGACAGCGTCTGGAGCCGACCGGTGAGGAACGTGACGAGCCCGATGAGAAGCGGGACGAACAGGAGGATGGAGAGATGCAGCAGGTTGCTCGTGTTCTCCAGCCACCGTCGGAACTCCGAGAGTTCCCGTCGCTCTATCCGCCGAGCGCGCGCGCCGAGGGTGCTGAGGCGCGCCGCGACGTGCGCCGCGTACCGGCGGAGTCGAGACATCCCTTACGCGAGGGACGTGACCGCGTCCAGCGTGAGCGCGATGGCCCGTTCGACGTTGTCCTTCGCCTTCTCGGGCAGTTCCTCCTCGGAGTCGGCGCCCTTCTGGGTGCCCTTCACGAGGTTGCCGTCGACGGTGCAGATGGCGCCCGCGCGGAGGCCCTTGCGGCGGGCCAGCGAGAACACGGTGGCCGCCTCCATCTCGACGGCGAGGAGACCCGCCTCGTTCCACGCCTCGACGAAGTCGTCGGACTCGTTGTAGAAGGCGTCGTCGGAGACGATAGGGCCGACGTGGACCTCCTCGTCGTTCGCCTCCGCCGAGTCGACGAGGGCGGTCAGCACGTCGTAGTCCGGCACCGCGGGGATGACTTCCGACTCGTAGCGCTTGGAGGTGCCCTCCTCCTTAGCAGCGCCCGTCGCGACGATCATGTCGCCGATTTCGACGTGCTCCTGTAGCGCGCCGATGGTGCCGACGCGGACGAACGTCTCGACGCCGACGCGGGCGAGTTCCTCGACGGCGATGGCCGCCGAGGGACAGCCGATACCGGTCGAACAGATGGTGAGGGGCGTCCCCTCGTACGTCGCGTTGACGACCTTGTACTCGCGGTTCTGTGCGACCTCCTCGACGTTCTCGCACTGCTTCGCGATGCGGTCGACGCGGCCCGGGTCGCCGGGGATGAGCGCGACGTCCTCGACGTCGCCCTCCTCGACGAGTAGGTGGGGCTGTTTGGCCATACGCGAGAGTCTCGCGACGTCCTGAAAAACGACGCGGTCCGACCGCCGGCGCCGGCGAGGGTCTCCGCGGCCCGTCGCCGATTCCCGGGCCGTTCGACGCCGCCTAACCGGTCGTTCGAACCGTTTAACGACGGCGACAGTCGGGATATTCGACCGATAACTAAACCCCTCTCCGGTCTCTGGTAGGACGGCCGCCGAACACCGTTCCGCCCGGGACGTTCCATCCCATCCCCCCTTCGCCGGACGGGCACATCCCCCCGCCCGTCCGCGCGTACCGACTCGGGCCGGACGGTGCGGCCGCCGGCGACGCGCGGGCGCCGCCGAGCGGGAACAGTCGATTCGCTGCGGCGTGAGCATTCCCCCCCTTCGCTCCGCTTCGACGGCTCGCAAACCACCCGCTCCCGGCACGACGCGTCACGTCGCTGGCGGCCGCTTCGGCGGTACACGTTCCCCCATACATGTCACTCAGTACACTTACGGAGCGAGCGGACCCCCCCAACGGACCCGGCTGGCGGTTCGCGGTCGAGACCGCCGCGAACCGTCGCACGGTCGCCGTCTCGACGGCGTTCGTCGCCGCCCTCGGTCTCCTTCCCCTCTACGAGTCGGTGTGGTGGTGGGACATCCTCACGCACGCCCTCGCGGGCGGGGCTATCACGGGCTGGCTCCTGCTCTCGGGACGGCGCGCGTCCGCCGTCGTCCTCCTCGTCGCCCTCTGTTCGGGCGCGTGGGAACTGCTGGAGTACGCGACGCCGACGTACGTGTTCATCGCCGGCGGCGCGGCGGACACGGCGCTCGACGTGGTCTGCAACTTCGCCGGGTCGGCCGTCGTCGCCGCCGCGTTCGTCCGCGTCCGGTCGTCGCTGCGCCGTTCGCCGGTCGACGGCGGAACGGGGTCTCGGCCGGTGCGGTCGAACGCGCCCGCGGACGACTGACGCCGAGCGGCGTCGGTCGGGTTCTTTTCACTACACTGCCACTGGCAGTTTCAACCGTGAAAATCGGGGCACTACAGTTATCTCCGCTCTCGGTGGAGAGCCGGGTGGAATAGGGAACCGAAAGACCACGAACGTCGGGGAACGGGCGAGAATATGGGGACACATCCTCGGAACGCTTCGCCGGTACGGCCGAGTCGACATCGAACACCTCGGACACCGCACGGGTCGGACCGTGCGGGAGGTCGACGCTGCCTGTCGGGAGATGTCGGCGCTGGGATGGTTGCAACCGGGAACGACGAACGGCGGTTGGGTCGCCGACGGGACGGCCGCTGAGCTGCTCACCCGTTATCCGCCGCTCAAATCCGACACCGTGCCGCCGCGCGTCGACCGGGCGGGGTTCGGCGAACGGCTTACGGGGTGACCGGCGGGTCGACCGGACTCCGAAGTGCCGCTACAACCCCCACGTCACCAGCGGCAGCACGACGACGAGCGTCGCGCCGAACACGAGCGACGACCGGAGCCACTGCCCGCGGACGGCCGTCGAGCGCTCCTCGTGGACGCTCGCACCCGCCCGCGGAAGGACCACGTGCGCGAAGAAGACGTAGACGAAGCCGACGACGGCCGCCGTCGCCAGCGCGTGCGGGAGGGCGTCCAACGACCCCGCGGACGCGGTGGCGGGGAGCACCGGCGAGAGCGCCGCGTACGCGACGGCGTACAGGACGCCGGAGAGGACGCCCGCGCCGTAATGGACGAGGCGGGCGGCGACGGTCGACACGTCGTCGGGCGTCGTTCGGCGGAGCGCCGCCGCCGCGATGTACGCCGGCGTGTAGCCGTCCTCCTGCGTCGCCATCGGGACGGTCATGGCGGCGGCGGCGACGAGACCCGAGACGGCGCTCAGCCCGACGAACGTGAGCGTCTCCCCGAGCGCTCCGACGAAGACGGGGCCGGGCGGTGGCGTCGGCATCGGCCGAGATAGGACGCGGGGGGCTAAAAGCGGACTGGCGCTCGCGCGCTCCGTCCCTCGTGACGGTCGGCCGACGAGAGTGTATCACGGGCGACCGCGGAGCTATCGGTATGGTCCCCCCCGCCGAGTCAGTCTCCTTCCGGAACGTCGCAGTCGGTCTCGGCGTCGGCCTCCTCTTGTCCGCCTTCTCACAGTTCCTCGGAGAGGGTCTGACGTCGCTCCTCTGGCTGTACGTCCTGCTCATCGCGTTCGCTATCGCCGGAAGCGGCGTCCGACCGGTCGGCGGGACGCTCGGATTTTAGGTTCTCTCGGGCGTTCTTCTCACGGCCGTGGGCGTCGTCACCGTCGCAGTCGACGGCGTGACGCTCCGGGTTTTCGGCGTCGTCGCCACCGGTGTCGTCGTATCAATCGTCTACGGGTGGCGTGCGACGCGGCGCGGCCTCTGGGTGCCCGCCGAGAGGTCGCCGTTCTCGTTCGGACCGCCGCGGTAGACGACTCGACTCACGCCCCGCCGAGCACCGTGAAGAGCAGCAGGTTGTGCGCGCCGGGGCCGAGGCCGACGGCGGCGACGAAGCCGAGGAGGGCGTACCCCTCCGCGGGGTCCTCGCGCACGTAGTCGGCAAATAGGGCGGCGACGCCCGAGGCGATGACGAGTTTGACGACGACGAACAGCCAGACCGTCCCGAGGTAGGGTTCGGTGGGGAGCGTCGCGGCGAACTCGATGATAATCCGCGAGAGCGGCGTCCGCTCGCCGAACCCGAGCAGGTCGACGCCGACGGCGGTTGAGACGGCGTCGAGGGCGTGGCCGAAGACGGCGAGAAAGCCCACCGAACCGGTGACGCGCGCCGCCGGGTGGGCGCGGACGAGGAGGCCCCACGTGGCGACGGCGACGACGGCGGCGGCGACGAGGCCCGCGGCCGGGACGAGGGGCGCGAGCGTCCCCCTGGCGGCGCCGACGAACAGAGCGCCGGCGACGGCGACGGCGGCGAGGAGGCTTCCGAGGCCCGCGAGGACGAGGGCGGCGTCGTCCCCGGCCCGCGCGTCCGCGGCGACGAACGTCCCGACGCCGAGGGCGCCGACGGCGAGGTAGACGGCCGCCGTGGCGCCGAGCGGTCTGAGAAGAGGCGGGAGGGCATCGACGACGTAGAGGACGTGTGCGGCCGACCCGAGCACCATCCACGGGACGAACGCGAGGACGCGCCGGGGGGTAACCGCGGGGCGGCGGCGGTTCGCCGCCGCGGCGACGACGGCGACGGCGACGAGGAGGACGGCGAGGTACGGGAGCGGCGGCACCGAGAACCCTTCGGGGAGTATCGCCATGCTCCGTTGCGCGCTTGGCGGCCGTGAAAGCCTTACGAAAGCCGCCTCCCCGGATTCGCCCCCGCGCTCCGAAGTCCGGCCGACGCGTCCGCCCGTTCGAGCCGTTTTTAGGCGCGGTCGACGTCTCTTTCCCGCATGGACCGCACGGAGTTCGCCGCGCGCATCGACCACACCGTCCTCGGGCCGGAGACGACGCTTTCGGACGTAGAGCGGGTTCTGGACGAGGCGGCCGAGTACGGGATGAACGCCTGCATCCCGCCGTGTTACGTCGCCGAGGCGACCGACTACGCCCCGGACGTGACGGTGGCCACCGTCGTCGGCTTCCCGCACGGCCAGCACTCGACGGCCGCCAAGCGCGAGGAGGCCGTCGACGCGTGGGAGAGCGGCGCCGACGAACTGGACATGGTGATAAACGTCGGCCGCCTGAAAGCCGCCGAGAACGACGCCGTCGAGGAGGATGTCGCGGAAGTCGTCGCCGCCGTGCCGGTGCCGGTGAAGGTCATCATCGAGACGGCGCTCCTCTCGGAGGACGAGAAGCGCCGCGCCTGTGAGGCGGCCGTTGAGGCGGACGCCGACTTCGTGAAGACGTCGACGGGGTTCGCCGAGGGCGGCGCGACCGTCGACGACGTGGAACTGATGGCGGAGTACCTGCCCGTGAAGGCCTCCGGCGGCGTCGGCTCCTACGAGAAGGCGACGGAGATGTTCGACGCCGGCGCCGAGCGCATCGGGGCGTCCTCGGGCGTCGACATCGTCTCGGGATATCCGGAGTAGGCGGCGAGCGTCGAGTCACTTCCCGCGCGTCGGTGCGCGCCTCCGCCCCCTCGTTTCCGTCCCCAACCGTCGGCCTTTTGGCCGCGCGGAAGAGACCTCAGAACGACCGAATGGCCCGATACCACATCGAGACGTACGGCTGCACCTCCAACCGCGGCGAGAGCCGAGCCATCGAGAGCGCGCTCCGCGATGCCGGCCACTACCGCGTCGAGGGTCCGGAGGAAGCCGACGTCGCCATCATGAACACCTGTACGGTCGTCGAGAAGACGGAGCGCAACATGCTCCGACGGGCCAAAGAGTTGGAGGAGGAGACGGCGGACCTCATCGTCACGGGCTGCATGGCGCTCGCGCAGGGCGATGAGTTCCGCGAGGAGGAGGTGGACGCCCAGATTCTCCACTGGGACGACGTTCCCTCGGCGGTCACGAACGGCGAGTGCCCGACGCCGGGGGCGGGCACCGAACCCATCCTCGACGGCGTCGTCGGTATCCTGCCCATCGCCCGCGGCTGTATGTCGAACTGCTCGTACTGCATCACGAAGTTCGCCACGGGCCGCGTCGACTCCCCCTCGGTGGAGGAGAACGTCGAGAAGGCCCGCGCGCTCGTCCACGCCGGCGCGAAGGAGGTTCGCATCACCGGACAGGACACCGGCGTCTACGGTTGGGACGAGGGCGACCGGAAGCTCCCGGAACTGCTCGACCGAATCTGCTCGGAAATCGAGGGCGAGTTCCGGGTCCGTCTCGGGATGGCCAACCCCGGCGGGATTCACGGCATCCACGAGGAGTTAGTCGAGGTCTTCGACCGCCACGAGAAGCTGTACAACTTCATCCACCTCCCCGTACAGTCGGGGTCCGACGACGTGTTGGAGGAGATGCGCCGCCAGCACCGCGTGGCGAAGTTCCGCGAGATAGTCGAGACGTTCGACCGGGAACTCGACTACTGGACGCTCTCGACGGATTTCATCGTCGGCTTCCCCACCGAGACGGAGGCCGACCACGAGCGGAGCATGGACCTGTTCAGGGAGGTGCGCCCCGAGAAGGTGAACGTCACGCGCTTCTCGAAGCGCCCCGGCACCGACGCCGCCGACATGAAGGGCCTCGGCGGGACGGTGAAGAAGGAGCGCTCGAAGGCGATGTCCGAGTTGAAGATGGACGTCGTCGCCGAGGCGTACGAGGAGATGATTGGAGAGACGCACCGCGTGATGGCCGTCGAGGAGGGCACCGGCGACTCGGTGAAGTGCCGCGACGAGGCCTACCGGCAGATCATCGTGCAGAACGCCTCCGAACGCGGCGTCGAACCCGGCGATTTCTTGGAGGTCGAAGTGACGAGCCACCAGACGGTGTACGCGTTCGGCGACCCCGTCCGCACGGCGCCGAAACCGTAGCGGAGCGCCGGAACGCCGGACCGTCGAGACGCCACCTACGCGTCGCCGCCGCCCGCGGTATCCGACTTCGACTCCGACTCCGACTTCGACTCGAACGCTTCGCGCAGGTCGGCGGCCACGTCGGCGACGAGTTCGCGCGAGCGGTCAACCTCGTACATCGTGGCGAACCCGTGGACCATGTCTTCGTAGTTCTCGAAGCGGACGGAGATGCCCTCGCTCACCAGTCGCTCGGCGTAGGCCGCCCCGCCGTCGCGCAACGGGTCGAACCCGGCCGTGACCACCGTCGCCGGCGCGACGCCCGAGCAATCGCGGGCGTGCATCGGGTCGGCGTACGGGTTCCTCCGGTCGACGTCGCTCTCGAAGTAGCAGTCGCGGAACCACGCTAAGTCCTCCTTCGACAGCACCGTTCCGGCGTGTCGCTCGACGGACTCGCGTCGCTCGTTCGCACCCACGGCGGGGTAGACGAGCGTTTGGTGGTCGACGTCCGGACCGCCCCGGTCGGCGGCCATCAGCGACACGACGGCCGCGAGCGTCCCCCCGGCGCTGTCGCCGGCGACGGCCAGTCCGCCGTCGGAGTCGAGACGGTCGGCGTTCTCCGCGGTCCACTCCGTCGCAGCGTAGGCGTCCTCGACGGCGGCGGGGAAGGGGTGTTCGGGCGCGAGGCGGTAGTCCACCGAGACCACGGTGCAGTCGCTCTCCCGGACGAGTCGACGGCAGAGGACGTCGTGGCTCTCCAAACTTCTGAGCACGAACCCGCCGCCGTGGAAGAATACGACCGTCGGGGACGGCCCGCCGCCGCGCGGGCGGTAGACGCGGACCGGAATCGCTCCCGCGGGGCCGGGAACCGTCCGGTCGGTGACGTCGCCCACCTCCGGCGGGTTCCGGTTCTCCCACCGGTTCGCGACCCGCGCCAGCAACCGCAGCGGTTTCGGACCGAAGCGCCTGAGGCGCGAGAGGTCGACCTGCGACGCCATCGCCGCCCGCGCCTGCGGGTGAATCTCGTCTGCGTGCACGGGAACCGTTCGCGCCGTTGTCAGAAAAGCGCGACGGGGCGCGGGGTCGGATTCGCTCGCGACTCCGAACCGTCGACTTCGCGGGACCCGCGGAACCGCCGCGCTTTTGCTCGTCGTCCCCCACGTTCGGTCGATGGCCGACGATTCCGGTTCCGCCCGCCGCGACTCTCCCCGTCCCCGTTCGGGTTCCGGCTCCCGCCCTCGCGTCCCGCGCTACGTCCGCGACGTGGCCCAGACGCTCGGCGCCGTCGTCCTCGTCGGCGCCCTCCTGTTCGCGCTGACGGGCATCTGGCCGCCGATGGTCGCCGTCGAGAGTCCGAGCATGGAACCGCACATCGACACCGGCGACATGGTCGTCGTCTCGGACGTGAACCGCTACGTCGCCGCCGCCGCCGACGAGAACGGCATCGTGACGCAGGCGCGAGCGGATGGCTACACCCGGTTCTCCGAGGGCGGCGACGTCGTCGTCTACATGCCGCCCGACCGCCGAGGGCTCTCCTCGCCCATCATCCACCGGGTTCGCTTCCACGTCGAGGCGGGCGAGAACTGGTACGACAGGGCCGACCCCGACTCCGTGGGGGCCGGCGTGGACGACTGTGCGGAACTGGCGAACTGTCCCGCGCCGCACGCGGGGTACATCACGAAGGGGGACAACAACGCCAGGTACGACCAAGTCGGCGTCGACCCCATCGCGCCCCCGGTGCGGGCGGAGTGGGTTCGCGCGAAGGCGCAGGTTCGGGTGCCGCTGCTCGGGTGGATTCGCCTCGTCCTCGCCGGAACGGTCTGACCCGTTACTTCTCGCCGGTCCGCCTCTCGAACAGTCGGGTCGCCCGCTCGTCCTCCTTCCACTCGCCGAGTTCCTTCGGGTCGACGTGGACGAACACGTCGTCCACCTCGGGAATCTCGCGGATGGCCGTCACCACCTCCGACTCGATGTCGTGCGCCTCGAACAGCGTCATGTCGCCCTCAACCTCGATGTGGAGGCTCACGTCCACCTCGGGGCCGACGTAGTGGGCGACCACGTCGTGCGCCCCCTCGACGCGCGGGTGTTCGAGGGCGGTCGAGAGTATCTCGGCGGTCAGTTCGTCGTCCGGCGCGGCGCCGACGAGGTAGTTCACGTTGTCGCGGACGATCTCGTAGCCGGTGTAGATGATGCCGAGGGAGACGACGCCCGCGGCGACGGGTTCGAGGACGGGGACGCCGAGGCTCGCGCCGACGACGCCGACGAGGGCGGCGGCGGCGGTGAGGATGTCGTTGCGGTTGTCCATCGCCGTCGCCACGATGGCCGGGGAGCGGTGGGTCTCGCCGACGCGCCGGCAGTAGCGGTAGAGGCCGTACTTGACGCCGGCGGAGGCGACGAGGACGCCGACGCTGAGGAGTCCTCCGGTCGCGCCGCCGTACGAGCCGTTCAGAACCGTGGTGGTGGCGTTCCAGAGGACGCCCGCGCCGGCGGCGAACACGCCGACGGCGACGAACAGGGAGACGAACGGTTCGATGCGCTCGTGGCCGTGCGGGTGCTGGAAGTCGGGGGGTTGCGTCGTCAGGTAGAGACCGGCGAGGACGATGAGGCTGTAGGCCGTGTCGGCCGCGCTGTTGACCGCCTCGGATCCGACGGCGAGACTGCCAGTCGCCCACCAGACGCCGCCCTTCGCGAGGGCCAGCACGACGTTCACCACGAGGACGATGAGGCCCACTCGTCGGACGACCCGGCGCCGGTTTCCGCTCATCACCGGGGATTTCGGAGGCAGACGCATGACGTTTCCGACCGCCGGTCCATCGCTCTACCCGTCGTACTCGGTGCCCGCATCGAAGTCGAGAAAGACGGCGTCGTCCTCGCCGTCGACGTCCGCGCCCGACTGCTCGGCGAACGCCCCGCGGAGTCGCTCGTACGTGTCGTCGAGGGCTTCCACGATGACCTTCGTGTCGCCGACGACGGGCATGAAGTTCGTGTCGCCGCCCCACCGCGGCACGACGTGCGTGTGCAGGTGGTCGTCGATGGACCCGCCGGAGGGGCCGCCGCCGAGGTTCTCGCCGGCGTTGGCGGCGTCGGGGTCGAGCGCCGCGTCGAGGGCGTCCAGCGTCCGCGTCTTCAGTTTCGCGTGGTCGAGCAGTTCCGCGTCGGTCAGGTCGCCCCACGACCCGGTGTGTCGGTACGGGATGACCATCGCGTGCCCGGGGTTGTACGGGTAGTTGTTCAGGAGGACGAACGAGTGCTCGGTCCGGGCGACGATACGGCTCTCCCCGTCGTCGTCGGCCTCCGGAAGCGCGCAGAACGGACAGCCGTCGTCCCCGTCTCCGTCGTCGTCGCGTTCGACCCAGTCGATGCGCCACGGCGCGAATATCTGGTCCATACGCGGTCCTCGCGCGAGTCGGGTTTAGTGCCGGCGGAACCGGCGGCCGGGACGGACTCGCTCTCTCGGACGCGCTACTCGGTGATGATTTCGCAGCCGTCCTCGGTGACGATGACGGTGTGTTCGGCCTGACTCACGAGTTCGCCGTCGTCCTCTTTCAGGACGGGGTAGCCGTGGAGGACGCCCTGCTGTTCGAGCCGCTTGATGGCGATGTCCGAGCGGGGGACGTCTATCCACCGCGAGGCGAACGGGAGCGTCTTGTACTCCTCGTTCACCTGCTCTAACACCTGCCGCGCCGAGCGGTTTCGGACCGAACGGTCCCGTTCGAGGCTGTAAATCTCCTCCTTGGAGCCCTCCGTGACCTTGCCGGACCCCGTCGTGGCGAACGGTTCGATGGCGACCACGTCGCCGACTTCGAGTTCGACGCCGCGTTCGGTGCCGCGGTTGGGGATGTTCGGCCCCGTGTGGGCGTCCCACTGCTCGACGCCGTGCCCCGAGAGGTTTAGGACGGGCGTGTAGCCGTAGCCGCGGATGACGTCCTCTATCTCCGCGCCGACTTCGCCCGTCTGGACGCCGGGACCGACGGCGTCGAGGGCGGCGTCCAGCGCTTCTTCGGCCGCCTCGACCAGTTCGTCGTTGCCCGAGAGGTCGACCGTCGCCGCGGCGTCGGCGATGTAGCCGTCGACGTGGACGCCGCAGTCCAGACAGACCATCTCGTCGTCGAACTCGGTGTCGTCGTCGCGGCCGGGCGAGGCGTGCGACGCCTCCTCGTCGACGCTGATATTGACGGGGAACGCACAGCCGTCGGCGAGTTCGTAGATACGCTCCTCGGCGTGCTCTGCGACTTCGAGGTGCGTCGCGCCCGGTTCGACCATCTCGGCCGTCTCGTCGAGAACCTCGCGGAGGACGCTGCCGGCCTCGCGGTACTTCTCGGCCGTCTCCTCGTCGAGGGGTCCGATGCTCATGGCCGTGCTTGGCGCGAGCGTCTCAAAGAGGTTGCGGACCCCGTCTCAGTCCCTCGAATTCGGCCCCCGATGGCCGCTCGACGCGTCGGTGTCGACCGCTGTATTAGTCGTTTCCGGCCGGAGACCGAGTGACTATATAGCGCACAGAGCGCCTCCTAGCAACCGTTTATTGGTTCGCGCTCGTCTCGGCACAGAGACAGATGAGTGCACCCGAGTTCGGCGCGGACGTACCTCACCGGCGGGTCGACGCGGACGACTGGAACGAAATCTACGTCGTCGGCGACGTGCACGGCTGCCGCGCGGAGTTAGAGCGGTTGCTCGACGAACTCGGCGTCACCGACGACGACCTCGTGGTGTTCGTCGGCGACCTCGTCCGAAAGGGACCCGACAGCGAGGGCGTCGTCTCGCTCGTCCGGAACGCGGAGAACATGCTGACCGTTCGCGGCAACAACGAGGAGAAACTCATCCGCGGCGACAAGCACCTCGACGAACTCTCCGACGAGCAGATAGCGTGGATTCGGAACCTGCCGGTCGCCATCTCGTGGGCGGACGCGCTCGTCGTCCACGGCGGCGTCGACCCGCGGAAGCCCCTCTCGGAGCACTCGCTCGAAGAACTGGAGACGTTCCGGAAGTTCGAGGACGACGGTGAGAAGTCCTACTGGTGGGAGGTCCACAGCGGCCCCCAGCGCGTCTTCTTCGGTCACACTCCCCTGGCGGCGCCCGTCTACCGCCGGTACGCCGTCGGCCTCGATACCGGGTGCGTCTACGGCAACGAACTCACCGCCTACGACTGGCGCGCCGACGAGTTCGTCGTCGTCGAACCCGAGACGACCGTCGAGGAGCGCGCCGAGTCGAAGTGGGTCGAACCCGCCGACACCCCCGCCCCCGCGCAGTAGCCGCGTTCGTCGCGTCCATAGCGTTCGTCTCCGCCCGCCGCGGAAGCGAACGGTGAAGTCGCTTCGCGAACAGGTCACGACCGATGACTTCGGAGGACCGGGAGGCCGACGCCCCCGCACGAACGCCGCCCATCGCCCCGGCGGACGCGCCCGTGTCGTTCGACGCGGATGCGGACGCCGACGCGGACGACCCGGCGTGGTATCTCAACCGCGAACTCGGCGAACTCGCCTTTCACCACCGCGTCCTCCACGAGGCCCTCGACGACCGGAACCCGCTGTTGGAGCGGGCGAAGTTTCTCGCCATCTTCACGGGCAACGTGGACGAGTTCTTCATGAAGCGCGTCGGCGGCCTCAAACAGCAGATGGACGCCGGCGTGACCGCGCCGTCGCCCGACGGTCGCACGCCGCGGGAGCAGTGGTCGGCGGTGCTGTCGCGCGCGTCCGACCTGTTCGAGACCCAAGACCGGTGTTTCAGCGAGACGGTCCGCCCCGCCCTCGCCGAGGCGGGAATCGAGATTCTCGACCACGAGGACCTGCGCGAGTCGGAGCGGCGCGGCCTGCGGTCGTACTTCGAGGAGTCGGTGCTGCCGACGCTGACGCCCTTGACGTTCGACCCGGCGGGGTCGTTCCCCTTCATCTCGAATCTCAGCCTCTCCGTCGCGGTGCTCACGCGGGACGGACCGGACGGCGACCTGCGCTTCTCGCGCGTGAAGGTGCCGCCGAACCGCCCGCGACTCGTCCCCGTGGCCGACGTGACGGACGGAGGGGCCGACCCGGACGAGACGAGCGCCGACGGCGCGTCCGGCGGCGCGCGTCGGTTCGTCTTCCTCGAAGACGTGCTGTGTGCGAATCTCGACCTGCTGTTCCCGAACGTCGAGGTGGTCGAGGCCTCGCCGTTCCGCGTGACGCGCAACGCGGAGGTCGGCCGGGACGAGGAGGTGGCGGAGGGCCTCATCGATACCATCGAGGACGTGCTCCGGCAGCGTCGCTTCGCCACCGTCGTCCGCCTCGAACTCGACGCCGACGCGCACCCGTTCGTCCGCGAGGTGCTGCTCGAACGGCTCAACGTCTCCGAAGCCGAGGTGTACGAGCGCTCCGGACCCATCGACAAGAAGTTCTGCTTCGCCCTCGCCGGGATGGACCGCCCGGACCTGCGGTTGCCCGCGTGGACGCCGCAACCGCACCCCCGACTGGCCGACGTCGACCCCGACGACCCCGCCGCGCTGTTCGCCGAAGTTCGGACGGACGACCTGCTGGTGCACCATCCGTACCACTCCTTCGCGGGGACGGTGCAGGCGTTCCTCTCGGCGGCCGCGAGCGACCCCGACGTGCTCGCCATCAAGGCGACCATCTACCGCACCGCGCCCGATTCGGGCATCATCCGGACGCTCATCGAGGCGGCGAGTCGCGGCAAGCAGGTGGCGGTGGTGGTCGAACTGCAGGCGCGGTTCGACGAGGAGAACAACCTCCGCTGGGTGAAGCGCCTCGAAGAGGAGGGTATCCACGTCGCCTACGGCACCGTGGGGCTGAAGACGCACGCGAAGACCGCGCTGGTCGTCCGTCAGGAGGCGGACACCGTCCGTCTCTACTCGCACGTCGCCACCGGCAACTACCACTCCGAAACGGCGAAGACGTACACCGACCTCGGCCTCCTCACCGCCGACCGGGCCGTCGGCCGCGACCTGGTGAAACTGTTCAACTTCTTCACCGGGCACGCCCGCCACACCGACTACGAGAAACTGCTCGTCGCCCCCGAGACCCTCCGGGAGGCGTTCACCGAGCGTATCCGCCGCGAGGCCGACCACGCCCGCGCGGGCCGCGAGGCTCGAATCGTCGTCAAGATGAACTCGCTGGAGGACCCGGCGATGGTTCGGGAACTGTACGCGGCCTCGCAGGCCGGCGTCGACATCGACCTCGTGGTGCGCGGCATCTGCCGCCTCCGTCCCGGTGTCGAGGGCCTCTCGGAGACCGTCTCCGTCTCCAGCGTCGTGGGGCGCTTCCTCGAACACTCCCGCATCTTCTACTTCCACGACGGGGGCGACCCCGACTACTACATCGGCTCAGCCGACTGGATGACGCGCAACCTCGACCGCCGGGTCGAGGCCATCGCGCCCGTCGAGGACCCGGAACTCAGGCGCGAACTCGACGCCGTCCTGCGGACGCTGCTCGCCGACAATCGCAAGCGCTGGGTGATGGACGCATCGGGCGGATACGAACAGCGCAGACCCGACCCGGGGGAGGAAGACCTCGTCGCGCACGACGCGCTGATGTCGCTCGCGCGCGGCGACGTGACGCGCGAGTCGCTCACGGAGTACGAGCGGTGACTCGGTGACTCCGGCGCCTCGCGCCGGCGTCGAATTCCGGCTTCGCGGACCCGCTACGGTTCCGTCGCGTCTCGTTCGACGTCGTGCCGTTCGAGTTCGAGCGTCCCGGGGTCGAGCGTGTAGTACGCCTCCCACGTGGGTGCGAGGCTGACGACGCGGACGCCCTCGATCGTCGCCTCGGCGTGGCGGTGGTTGTGGCCGACGAGGAGGAGGTCCGGTTCGACCGCCCGCAGTAGTTTGTCGACGGCGCCGACGCCGGGGTCGCGGCCGCCGGCGACCCGGAGGAGGCCGCGCGGCGGTTGGTGCGCGAGGAAGACGTCCACGTCGGTCAGCGACGCCGCGCGTTCGACCTCGGCGCGGACGAAGTGCCGTCGCCGGTCGCCCGCGAGGTCCGCGCGCGACTTCCCGTACTGCGTCGGGGCGAAGTTGCCAGAGAGGCCGCCCACTCGGAGGCCCTCCACGTCGGCGACGGTGCTCGCGAGGAGGTGC
The DNA here is from genome assembly GCF_031624495.1 of Halogeometricum sp. S1BR25-6. NCBI lineage: Archaea > Methanobacteriati > Methanobacteriota > Halobacteria > Halobacteriales > Haloferacaceae > Halogeometricum > Halogeometricum salsisoli. Next base: position 463,893 of record NZ_JAMQOP010000002.1, read on the forward strand.
GGCCGCCCGGCGTCCGTCAGCGTCGCGTCGCCGCGGCGGAGGGCGTCTATCACGTCGAAGTCCTCGTTGTTGCCCGCGACGAACCACGTCGGTGCGGGGAGGTCGTAGTGGAACAGGTCGCCGACTTGGAGGGCGGCGTCGGGGTCGGTCTCGCGGTACGCGGCGAGAAGAGCGTCTCTGCGGGCGGGGTCGTCGGCGTGAGCGTCACCGAGAACGAGCATTTCCGTGTGGGTAACGACTCGGACGCCTTAGCCGTACGCGTCCGAGGCCGTCACGGATTACTCGTTTCGAAGCGAGTCGAGCAAGTCCCGCGCGTACTCGACCTCTTCGGGGAAGACGCGGTGTTCGCTGCCCTCGTAGACGTCGAAGCGCACCTCCGCGCCCATGCGTTCGAGTTCCGCGACCGTCTCCTCGGCGCGCGAGAGGGGGATGTGCGGGTCGTCGTCGCTCACGCCGAGCATGACCGGCGTCCCGTCGAGCGAGCCCTCGAACCGGAAGTCGGTCCCGTCCGCCCCGACGAACCCGCCCGAAAGGAGGACGAGGCCGCCGTAACGCGTCGGGTTCGTCGCCACGTAGGAGGAGAGCAGACACGCCCCCTGCGAGAATCCGGTGAGGACGATGTTCTCGGAGGGAAGCCCGGTCGTCTCGCGCGCCTGCGCGACCGCGCGGTCGACGTGCGTCAGCGCCGACTCGTAGTGCGGTTGATTCGACTCGACGGGCGCCATGAACGAGTTGGGGTACCACGTCCCTCGCTGCGCCTGCGGGGCGACGTAGTGGATTCGCTCCCGCCCGAACTCGTCGGCGAATCCGAGCATCCCGCGCGCCGTCGCGCCGCGGCCGTGGACGAGGACGACGGCGACGTCGGCGTCCGACGGGTCTGCGCCGGCGGTCAGTATCGGCTGGTCGGCGTGCGGGTCGTCGCTCGCGGCCATCAGTCGGACACCTCCCCGGTTTCCGCTCCGGCATCGACTTCGGGTTCGGTCCCCGTCTCGGCGACGCCGTCGAGGGACGGCAGGTTCGCTTCGATGCGGTCGCGGTCCTCCGCCAGCCACGGCGGGAGTTTCAGGTCGGAGCCGAGCGACTCGACGGACTCGTCGGCGGTGAAGCCGGGGCCGTCCGTCGCCACCTCTAAGAGGACGCCGCCGGGTTCGCGGAAGTAGATGGACTCGAAGTACTGTCTGTCCTTCCGCGGCGTGACGTTCTGGCCCGCCTCGGAGAGTTTCTCGCGCCACTCCGTCTGCGTCTCGGCGTCCGGCACGCGGAAGGCGACGTGGTGGACGGTGCCGACGCCGGGCCGCCCCCGCGGCGACTCGCGCGTCAGGAGGTCGACGACCGTCGCTCGGTCGCCGTCGGCGACGTAGCGCATTCTGTCGCCCGCCTCGTCGGTCCGCTCGAACCCGAGGAGTTCGAGGACGCGGCCCGTCGCGTCGGGGTTCGCCGACTGGAGCGTGACGCCGTGGAACCCGCGGAGGGCGTACTCCTCGGGGACGGGGCCGTCCGCCCACGGTTCGACGCTCGTCTCGCCTTCGACCAGTTCGAGCGGTTGGCCGTCGCCGTCCTCGAACGGGAGGACGTTCGCGCCGAATCGCTCTCCCTCCTCGCCGACGGTCACGTCGTGCGATTCGAGTCTGTCGCGCCAGTAGTCGAGACTCCCCGCAGGGACGACGAACGACGTGGCGACGGCCTGTCCGCGGCCGGGTCGGCCGGGTCGCCCCTCCCCGAACGGGAAGAACGTCATCGCGGTGCCGGGCGACCCCGTCTCGTCGCCGAAGTAGAGGTGGTAGGTGTGCGTGTCGTCGAAGTTCACCGTTCGCTTGACGAGTCGGAGGCCGAGCACGTCGGCGTAGAACCGAACGCTTTCGGTCGGGTCGCCCGCGACGGCCGTGACGTGGTGGATGCCTGTGGTGTTCATGGTGGTGTGGAGTTACGGCGCGTTCGCCGGTCGAACGGCCAGTTTCACTCTGTTACTTAGTACGGAACCGAAACCATATGTAGGTTCCCGGACGTACGGGCTATCAGGTGACATCGATGCCCCCCGAAGACGGAGAGCGATACAGCGAGGAAGCGTGCGGCGTTATCGACTCGATTCAACAGATCGGTTCGCAGTGGCGGCTCATCGTCCTGCACGACTTACAGGACGGCGAGAAGCGGTTCAACGAACTGAAGCGCTCGACGGGGTCGAGTTCGCGGACGCTCTCGCGCGTCCTCGACGACCTGCAGGAACTCGACTTCGTCTCCCGCCGACTGGAGGAGGACGCCCCGGTGGCGACGTACTACTCGCTCACCCCGAAGGGGCGGTCGCTCTGCCCCGTCTTCGACGAGATAAGCGACTGGGCCGACGAGTGGTTGGCCTCGCCGCCGCCGGGCGAAGACCCCGCGGCGGTCGAGGACGAGGAGGAGGCGGCCGAGACGGCCGCCGCGGAAGCCGAGTAACTCCTCTCTCTCAGTCCCCGTTCTCGCTCGGCGCCCCTGCCTCCTCGCGCCGGGCGCGCATGCCCTGTCTCGTGAACTGCGGGTTTCCGCGGACGCGGACGCCGCGTTCGCGTCGGAACGCGACGTAACAGAGCACCAGTAGGGGCGGCACGCCGAGGGCGGCGACGCCCGCGGTCACCCCGTTTTCGAGGGCGAACAGGAGGGCGACGGCGAGGAGGTTGCCCGCGAGGAGGATGCCGGTGACGACCTTCTTCGCGAACGACTCCAACGCCTCGGACTCCGCGAGGACGACGTTCACCCGCACGTTCTCCCGTTCGACCAACCCGAGCACGCGGCTCAGTTTCGGCGGCACCGTCAGGAGCGTCCGCGTCGCCGCGCGGAACTGGTCGGCCGCGTCCTCGGCGTACTCGCGGGCGACGCGTTCTCTCACCGAGGCCTCGTCCCCCTCGTCGTCGCCGTCGACCCCGCGTTCGTCGACGTACTCGGTCACCTCCTCCACGAAGTCGAAACCGGGGACCAGCGTCCGACAAACGCCCTCAAGCACCGTCGAGACGCGGACGACGAGGGCGAGGTTCTGCGGGAGGCGGAGGGGGAAGTCGTACAGCGTCGCTCGGAACTCCGAGACCAACTGCCGGACGCGGTACTCGTCGACGTCCCCGCCGCCGAGTCTGTCGATGGCGACGGAGAACGCCTCGCGCATCAGCGCCCGGTCGGCCGCCGGGTCCAAGGCGCCCATCGCCACGAACGCGTCTATCACCCGGTCGACGTCGTCGGTGGCGGCGCCGACGTAGAACTCGTACATGTGCTCGCGCGTGGCGGCGTCGATGCGGCCGGTCATCCCGAAGTCGTAGAAGACGAGCGTTCCGTCCGACTGCACGGCCAGATTTCCGGGATGGGGGTCGGCGTGAAACAGGCCGTGTTCGAGCATCATCTCGATGTACGCGCGTTCGAGGCGCCGCGCGAGCGCTTCGCGGTCGACGCCCATCTGGTCGAGTTCCCCGACGCGGTCTATCTTCACCCCCTCGACGTACTCCATCGTGAGGACGTTCCGCGTGGAGCGTTCCTCGCGCGCGACCGGGACCCGAATCTTCGGGTCGTCCGCGAAGTTCCGTCGGATGCGGCGGAGCATCGCCGCCTCGTGCGCGTAGTCCATCTCGTCGTGGATGGTGTCGGCGAACTCCCCGGCGAGGTTCTCGAAGGTGAAGCGCTGGCCGGGGTGCGCGAAGCGGACGAGCACGGGCACCAACCGCTCGACGACGCGCAGGTCCGCTTCCACGGCGCGGCGGATGCCGGGGCGCAACACTTTGACCGCGACGCGTTCGCCGTCGGCGACGGCGGTGTACACCTGCCCGAGACTCGCGCCGCTGATGGGTTCGGGGTCGAACTCATCGAACGCCTCGTCGACGGGGCCGAGTTCCGCCTCGATTCGCGGGCGGACCGTCTCCCAGTCGTCCGGCGGCACCTCGTCCTGCAGGGTCGAGAGCACTTCGACGTACTCGGCCGGCAGGGCGTCCGGTCGGGTGGAGAGCACCTGCCCGAGTTTGACGAACGTCGGGCCGAGCGAGACCAACGTGTCCCGAAGGGCCGTCGCCCGGCGGGTGCGGGTCGCCGCGTCGGTGCGGCGCGACCGGCCGAACAGGAGGAAGCGCCGCCTGTCGCGGGCGACGGCGACAAAGAAAGGAAGGAAGGCGTAGACGACGACGAGCAGTCGCCACAGCGAGCGGAGCGTCACGCGGACGCCGGAGGGCCGGTCCGGGTCGGGACTGGGAGGGGAGGCGTCGCCGGGGGCGTCCGAGGCGGAGGCGGACATTCGAGGTACTCCTCACTCGGGACCGCGAAGGTAAAAAGGGAGTCGCCCGGCGCGCAGCCGGGCGGGGGGCCGTCAGGGTGGAGAGCGACCGCGGACCGCCGAACTGCCAGTAGTCCTTTACTCCGAGGCGGGGAGCACTTTCCAATGGCAGAGAGTAAGTCGGTCGTCGTCGCTTCCCTCATCGCCAACGGCTCTATCGCCGTCATGAAGTTCGTCGGGTTCATCCTCACCGGAAGCGCGGCGATGCTATCGGAGACGTACCAGTCCGTCTCGGACACGGGTAACCAGATATTCCTCCTGTTCGGCCTTCGCTACTCGAACCAGCGGGCGGACCGCGACCACCCGTTCGGCTACGGGAAGGCGCAGTTCTTCTACGCGTTCCTCGTCTCGGTGCTGCTGTTCGGCGTCGCGGGCATCGAGAGCGCCCGCAAGGGTTACGAGACGCTCGTCGGCGGCGGCAGTTTCCACATCAGCAACGCCACGATTCCGGTGATAGAGCTGACGCTGTCCGGGGCGCAGATCAGCTACGCCGTGCTGCTGTTCGCCATCGCCTTCGAGTCGTGGGCGCTCAAGAAGGCGTACGACGGAATCAAGGTGCAGATAGACGAGCACAACTGGAGCGGACTCCGCGAGGCCTTTCGGAAGACCAGCGACGTGACGACGCTGACGGCGCTGACCGAGGACGCAATCGCCCTCGCGGGGGCGGCCATCGGCATCGTCGGAATCTACCTGACCGAACAGACCGGGAACACGGTGTACGACGGCATCGCCGCCCTGCTCATCGGACTGCTCCTGATGGGCTTCGCCATCGCGCTGGCGTGGCAGAACAAGCGGCTGCTGCTCGGCGAGAGCCTTCCTGCGGACGAGGAACGGCGCCTGCACGCCATCGTGACCGACGCGGAGGGCGTCGAGGAACTCGTCGACTTCCGGACGGTCTACTTCGGCCCCGAGGAGGTCGTCGTCACCGCCGACGTGGTGTTCGATTCGAGCCTCGACGCCGACGGCATCGACGACCGCATCAGCAGAATCAAAGCGGCGATAATGGACGCGGAACCGCAGGTGCGGAAGGCGTACCTCGAACCGCAGACGTAGGCGATTCGGTCAGTTCCCCTCGACCAGTCGCTTCAACTGCTCCGGGGGCACCGCGCCGCGGGCGCCGTAGCCGTCGTACGCGAACGTCGGCACGCCGGTGATTCCCTGCTGCTGCGCCTCGGTGAATTTCCCGCGGACCTCCTCCCGGAGGGCGTCGTCGTCGAGCGCCGAGCGTATCTCGTCGCCGTCGACGCCCGCTTCGGCGGCGAGTTCGACCAGCACGTCCTCGTCGCCGATGTTCTTCCCCTCCGTCCAGAGCGCGTCGAATATCGCCACGTCGAACGCCAGCCACGTCTCGTAGTCGTAGTGCTCTTTCACGTAGTAGGAGGCCACCTGCGCGGGCAGGGAGTCGACGTCCGTCGCGATGTCGAGGTCCATCTCGACGTCGTACTGCTCCTGCAGGCGGCGGACGTTCTCCTTGGCCTGCTCGTAGTAGTCGTCGTCCTTGCCGTCGTCGACGTCGTGGTCGATGGTGCCGTCGGGCTTGCGCTTCCCGCTCCGGAGGTCGAACGGGTGCCAGTCGACCTCCAACTCGTCCTCGCGCGTCGCTTGGTACTGCCGGAGCGACTCCCTTCCCAGATAACAGAACGGGCAGACGTAGTCGGAGTAGACCGTGATTCGACCCGTGGATTCGGCGTCACTCATACCGCCGAGTACGGCGTCGCGCGGGTAAAAGGGAGCGTCCGGGGCGCGACTCGCCGCTAGCGTTCCGACGTCTCAGACGCCGTAGGGGACGCCCGTCAGTTTCTCGGAGAGTTCCCAGAGGCGGTGGGCGTCCACCTCGTCGCGGGAGTCGGCGCTCGACTCGTTCTCGCCGGGGTAGCCGCGCATGTTCCGAAAGCCCGTGGGTCCGACGTACTCGCCGCCGTCGACGCCCGGAGCGGTGGCGGCGTAGACGAGGGGAAGTGCCCCCATCTCGGCGCTCTGGGCGAGGGCGCGGTTCGCGAGGCTCATCCCCAGCAGTCGGAGGTACGACCCCTCCATCTCCGGGCCGCGCCGCTGGAGGTTCGTCGCCGCGTAGCCGGGGTGACAGCCGACGCTGAGCACGTCGTCCTCGCCGGCGCGTTCGAGGCGTCGCTGGAGTTCGTAGGCGAACAGCAGGTTCGCCAGTTTGCTCTGCCCGTAGGCGCCCCACTTGTCGTAGGAGTCCTCGCCCATCAGGTCCTCGAAGTCCATCTCGCCGCTCTCGTGGACGCCGCTGGACTGGGTGACGACGCGCGTCTCACCCTCCGTCTCGCGGAGCGTATCCAAGAGGCGGCCCGTCAGCGCGAAATGTCCGAGGTGGTTGACGCCGAACTGCATCTCGAAGCCCTGTTCGGTCTCGCGGCGTGGAATCGCCATCACGCCCGCGTTGTTGGCGAGAACGTGGAGTTCGTCGAACTCGCCCTCGAACCACTCGGCGAACCGGCGGACAGAGTCGAGGTCCGCGAGGTCCAACTTCGCCAGCGTGAGGTCGGCGTCCGGAACGCGGTCGAGCACGTCCCTCGCGGCCTCGCGCCCGCGTTCGGGGCTCCGAACGGCCATCACGACGTGCGCCCCTTTCTCGGCGAGCATCCGCGTCGCTTCGTAGCCGAGACCGCTGTTCGCGCCGGTTACGACCGCCGTCCTGCCCGACTGGTCGGGGGCGTCCTCGACAGTCCAGTTAGCTGTCATTATTCGGGGTAGGGGGTGGCGACGGTAAAGTCCACGGCTCGCGGCAGGACCGTCTCGGCGGCGGCGGTGCGGCGCCGATTCAGCGTTCGGCGACGGCCGTCTGCATCCCCTCGGTGTTGAACGCGCTGCCGACGCCCTCCTCGTCGGCGACGATGACGCCCGCCTCCGAGCCGGTGAGTTCCTCGAACTCGCCGACGGCCAACTCCGCGGCCGCCTGCGCGTCCTCGCCGGACTCGACATGCCGGACGGCGCGGCGGGTGAGCGTCGCCTTGGCGATGTCCTCGCCCGCGCCCGTCGCGGAGGCGGCGCCCGCGGGGGCGGCGTAGAAGCCCGAGCCTATCTGCGGCACGTCGCCGACGCGGCCGGCGAGGGCGAACCACCGCCCGCCGGTCGAGGTGGCGGCGGCGAACTCCCGGCCGTCGGAGGCGACGGCCCCGACGGTGTCGTGGTCCGAGAGGTCGGCGTCGTTCGACGCCGTCGCGCTCGACTCGCCGAACTTCGAGTCGAGCCACGCGAGGTGGTCGCGCGGCGACCCCTCCGGCGGGTCGGCCTCCGCCCAGCGCTCCCGCGTCTCGGCGGTGAACAGGTCGACGTCCGTCTCGACGCCGAAGTCGGCGGCGACGTCGACGGCGGGCCGGCCGGCGACGAAGACGTGCGGCGTCTCCTCCAGCACCGTTCGGGCGACGGAGACGGCGTGTTCGACGCCGTCCATCCCCGCCGCCGCGCCCGCCTCGAAGTCGCTCGTCATGAGGCCCGCGTCGGTTCGGACGCGACCGTCCGACTGGACGGCCCCGCCGACGCCCGCGTTGAACGCCGGGTCCGATTCGAGGGCGCGGACGGCCGCCTCGACGGCGTCGACCGGCATCCCGCGGGAGGCGCCCGTCGCGGCCGCCTCGTCGAGCGTCTGCTGTCTCGGCTCCGGTTCCTCGGGGACGCCGCCGGCGCCGCCGTGGACGATGACTCGCATAGGACGGCCGACGACGGGGGCCGAGAAAACGGCACCGACTCGCGGAGGGGCGGCGTCGGGGGGGAGCCTCCGGACGCGGCGTCGGCGGGGCGGAAACGGCGAGAAACCGCGAGAGAGCGGCGCCTCGACCGGAACCGCCGGAGCAGCCGTCTCGTCGATAACGGCAGTACTTTACGCTCGGTGAGGGAACAGGGGAATCGTTATGAGCTACGATCAGATCGAAGTTCCCGAGAACGGGGAGAAGATCACGCTCGCCGACGAGGAGACCGGTGAGCTGTCGGTCCCGGAGCACCCGATTATTCCGATCATCCACGGCGACGGCATCGGGACGGACGTCGGCCCGGCCGCGCAGAAAGTGCTCGACGCCGCCGCCGAGGCGACCGGCCGCTCCATCGAGTGGATGCGCCTGTACGCCGGCGAGTCCGCCCGGGAGAAGTACGACGAGAACCTCCCGGAGGACACCGTAGAGGCCATCAAAGAGCACCACGTCGCCATCAAGGGTCCGCTCACGACGCCCGTCGGCGCCGGCTTCCGCTCGCTGAACGTCGCGCTCCGACAGAAGCTCGACCTGTACGCGAACGTTCGCCCGACGTACCACCTCGACGGCGTCCCCTCGCCCGTCAAGAACCCCGAGGCGATGGATATGGTGTTCTTCCGCGAGAACACCGAGGACGTCTACGCCGGCATCGAGTGGGAGGCCGGCACCGACGAGGTCCAACAGGTCAAGGAGTTCCTCTCCGAGGAGATGGACGCCGGCGACAAACTGCACGACGGTCCCATCGGCATCGGCGTCAAGCCCATCACCGAGTTCGGGACGAAACGGCTCGTCCGCCAGTCCATCGAGTACGCCATCGAGAACGACCAAGACACGGTGACCCTCGTCCACAAGGGTAACATCATGAAGTTTACCGAGGGCGCCTTCCGCGACTGGGGCTACGAACTCGCAGAGGAGGAGTTCGGCGACGTCACCATCACCGAGGACGAACTCTGGGAGGAGCACGACGGCGAGAAGCCCGAGGACAAGATCGTCGTCAAGGACCGCATCGCGGACAACATGCTCCAGCAACTCCTGACGCGGACCGACCAGTACGACGTCATCGCGACGATGAACCTGAACGGCGACTACATGTCCGACGCCGCGGGCGCTCAGATCGGCGGCCTCGGCATCGCACCCGGCGCCAACTTCGGCGACGCGCGCTGTCTCGCCGAACCCGTTCACGGCTCCGCGCCCAAGTACGCGGGCGAGGACAAGGTGAACCCGACGGCGATGATCCTCTCGGGTCGCCTGATGTTCGAGTACATGGGCTGGGACGACGCCGAGCAACTCGTCCACGACGCCGTCGAGCAGACCATCTCCGACGGCGACGTCACGTACGACCTCGAACGGCAGATCGAGGGCGGCAACAAACTCGCCACCAGCGAGTTCGCCGACAAAATCGTCGAGAACATCGAAGAGTTGGCTTAGAGCCAACTCTTCGAGCAGCCAGAACTCTCCGAGTTCTGGCGACATCGAGACGCTGTCGTAGATAGCGTCTCAAGCGCTCGGAAATCACAGATTTCCGAGAATATCGAAGAACTCTCGTAAGCGAGTCGGCGCCGCTCCGCGACCCCTCTTTGTTTCGACCGCCGAGCGGCGAGGCTACTCGTCGCCCCAGTCGGCCATCGTTCGCGGCGGGCTGAAGATGTCGACGCCTTCGACCGTCTCATCGCCGCGGTTCTCGGCGGCGTGGACCTCCTCGCTACCGAGCGCGTAGGAGTCGCCCGCGCGGACGACCACCTCCCTGTCTTCGAGGACGAACGTGAGTTCGCCCGCGGTGAGATAGCCCACCTGCTCCTGTTCGTGACCGTGCGAGGGCACCGTCGCGCCGGGTTCGATGCGGAAGTGCTGGACGTTCATCCGTTCGGCGCCGGCGAGCACCGAGAGGTGGACGTCCGGGACCGCTTCGACCGATTCGACGTCGTCCGTGGAAACGCGTTCCATGGGGAGTCTGCATCCCCGTCCGAAATAAGCGTACGCCCGGCGCGGTGCCAAGGTTCAAATCCGACGACGCGGAAGCGGTGGTATGTACGCGGTGGTCGGCTGTTCGGAGTGCGCCAACATGTGGATCATCACCGACCCGAAGCGGTCGAAGACGGCGAACTGTTCCCGGTGCGGGCGGACCCACCAGACGAAGAAACTGCGTTCGTTTCTCGAAACCGATGACCACCACGCCGCCAGACAGGCGCGGGCGGCCCTCCTCGCCAAGAAACACGGCGACAGCGAGGCGTTCGCCGAGACGGCGCACGTCTCGGAGATGGAGGAGCGAATCGAGGAATCCGGTATCGACGACGCCGAGTACCTCGAAGGCTCCGGGCTCGACGCCGCGGAAATCGAATCCGCGGGCGAGCGGGCGATGGAGGGACGCTCGTCGTCGAACCGACTCGACGTGGTCCGCGAGGCGGTCCGAGAGGGCGACCGTCCGACGGAGGAGGAGGTGGTCGCGTCCGCCGAGGAGCGCGGCGTCCCCGGCGACGCGGCGCGGGACCTCCTCGAGAAACTGACCCGACGCGGCGAACTCTCGGAGTCACGCGGGCGGTACCGCCTGCTCTGAGGAGAGGGGTGGTCGACGTCGACCGGCGGCGAGGGAACCCACGGGAACGTGAGCACCAGCGCGAGCGGTTCGACTGCTCACTTTGCCTTTCGGAGGGACATCGAGAGCGACTACCGGAGAGTCGTCGTCGCCATGTCCGAACGGTCGGTCCTCAACCGACGAAAAATCGGGGGCCGCGTCCGAGCGCTCGCGCCGCGCGTCACAGCAGACCGAGCAGTTTCAGCGCCGTCAGCGCGGAGACGACGGAACCCGTCGCGAGTTTGACGAGGCGCAGGAGGCGCGTCGCCGCGCGGACGTCCGAGTCGCCTGCGGCGTCGTCGGCGCGCGCGTCGGACGGTGCGTCCGGAGGGCCGGTACCAGCGTCGGCGGCCGCTGGCGCGTTCGTTCGGGGGGACATGACGGGGCCGCCCGCGGCGGCGGGGGAGTCGCGCCGCCGCGGACGCGTTCCGACAGAGACCCGACACGAGTGTAAATGCGAGCCATGGGTGCACGGTGAAAGTGGGCCATTCGGCGGAACTGGAACGGCGTACGGAAAACGAAACGCTTTGTCCGGGAGCGACCCACGGGCGCGTATGTCGGATTCGCTGCCAGCGCCCGTCGGCGTCCTCGTGCGCGCCCTCGTCGTGGCGTGTTTCGTCGGCGGCGGCGTCCTCGCCCTCCTCAACGGGCGCCTCGTCCTCGCCGGTCTGGCCTACCTCGCGGGGTACACCGCACTCGCCGGGGCCGCCCTCGTGCGGGGGCAACGCCGCCGCGGCGCCGGCCTCTCGCTGTCCGGTCTCGGGTGGATGGTCCTGGCCGTCGGCGTCGCCCTCGGGTCGGAACTCCTCCTCCTCGGGGCGGGCGTCGCCCTCCTCGCCGTCGGAACGGGCCTGCTCGTCCTCCCGTGGGTCAGTCGTCGTCAGGAAACGACCGTCGACTGACTCGCGGACCGCGACGCTACCGCCCGAGTTCGGCGTGCGCGCTGGAGAGGTGCCGCGACGCGAGCGCCGATAGCAGGGAGAGTTCGCCCGCGAGCGACCCGACGGCGATGGCCTCCGCGAGGGCGTCGGCGTTCGACCCGGCCGGGTCGCCGCCGCCGCGGACGCCCAGAACGTCGAGGCCTTCGGCCTGCGTCGGCAGCTTCGTCCCGCCGCCGACGGTGCCGACTTCGAGGCTGGCGATGGAGACGGAGACGTAGAGGCCTTCGTCCCTCACTTCGGCCGTCGTGATAGCGTTCGAGCCTTCGACCACCTGCGCGGCGTCCTGCCCGGTGGCGAGGAACATCGCGGCGACGACGTTGGCGACGTGGGCGTTGAACCCCAGACTGGCCGCCTTCGCCGACCCGACGAGGTTCTTTCTGGTGTTGAGTTCCGCGACGGCTTCGGGCGTCGTGTGCAGACGCTCCTCGACCACCTCGCGCGGAATCGTCACGTCGGCGGTGACCGAACGCCCGCGCCCCTCGACGGCGTTTATCGCCGCGGGCTTCTTGTCCGAGCAGAGGTTGCCCGAGAGGGCGACGAGCGAGGCGTCAGTCGCTTCCTCGACCACGTCGCAGGCGGCCCGCGTGGCGATGGTGGCCATGTTCATCCCCATCGCGTCCTTCGTGTCGTAGCGGAAGCGCAGGTAGACGGAGTTGCCGACGACGTACGGCGTCACCCCCTCCAGTTCGCCGTGACTCGTCGTCTCCTCGGCCGCCTCGCGGAGTTTCCCCTCGTTTTCGCGCACCCACTCGACCAGCGCCTCGGCCTCCACCACGTCCGCCACGCGGAAGACGGGCGCGCGGGTCATCCCCGATTTCAGCACGCGCGCGTTCGCTCCGCCGGCGTCGTTGAGGACCGAGCAACCCCGATTGACGCTCGCCAGTAGCGCACCCTCCGTCGTGGCGAGGGGGAGGTGGCGCTCGCCGTCGAGGCTCGCGCCGCGAATCGCGACGGGGCCGGCGACGCCCATCGGCACCTGCACCGCGCCGACCATGTTCTCGATGTTGGACCCGGCGGCCGCGTCGGCGGGGAAACCGTAGTCGCCGACGACGTCCAAGGACGCGCCGGACCGCTCCTCGACGAGGAGTCGGCGGGCCGCCGTCGCCGTGTCCGCGTCGGCGTGCTCTTCGAGTTCGTGGAATCTGAGCGTTCCGTCGCGGACGCGCTCGGCGAGTTCCTCGGCCGCGCGAGTGTCGTCGGTCATGTCCGTGGCTTTTCCCCGACTCTCCTAACCGTTATCGGTCCCATTCTCGGTCTCTGTCTCCGTCGCACTCCCGGTTGCGTCCACCGCAGCAGCGACTGGCGCGACAGCCACAACCACAGTTGCGTACACCTCGAAAGTCCCTGTCGTCTCAGCTCCCAGAACTCGTCGGCTGGCCGCCCCCACTGCCGGGCGGACCGAAAGGGGCGCATCGCTGGGGGAAGGCGGCCGACGCAAGCACCGCAGCGCCACAGGCGCGAGGAGCGCAGCGAGGCCCCCGACTCCAGCGATTCGGGGCTTTCGCGGTGTTCCCGGCGACGGTCGTCGTTGCTGTGTAGCCGTCGACGAAGACTCCGAGGATAACATCTCAAATTCATACCCGCCACCCGAACCGTTTTGCTCCTTCCCGTCACCTGCCCACACATGACCGACGCCGCGGACCTCGTCCTCCTCGACGGGGAGATTCACACGCTATGCGACCCCGACGAGACGCACGAGGCGATAGCCGTCCGCGACGGCCGCATCGTCCGCATCGGCGCCACCTACGACGTGGAGTTCCTCGTCGGCACCGAGACGGAGACGCTGAGACTCGACGGCGACGTGGTGCTGCCCGGGTTCGTCGACGCGCACACCCACCTCGACATGGTCGGTCGGTCGCTCGTTCACGCCGACCTGTCGGGCGCCTCGGGACCCGACGACTGCCGCGACCGACTCCGGAAACGACTGGACGAACTCGAATCCGAGGGGGGCGCGGAGAGCGACGACTGGGTGCTCGGGTTCGGTTACGACGAGAGCGGGTGGGCCGAGTCGCGCTATCTCACCTGCGAGGACCTCGATTCGGTCGCGACCGACCGCCCCGTCGCCGCGTTCCGCGAGGACATGCACGTCGTCTCCCTGAACTCTGTCGCCCTCGACCGACACCTGGGCGAGATGCCCAAGGACGACGTGCGCTTCGACGGCGAGGACCCGACCGGCGTCGTCGTCGAGGAGGCCGTAGACGCGATATACGGCGCCGTCGAACCCGGCGTCGAGGAGACGGAGGAACTCCTCCGCGCGGCGCAGGCGGCGGCGAACGAACGCGGGGTCACCGGCGTCCACGACATGACGCGCAACTCGCAGAAACCGCGGGTGTACCGCGACCTCGACCGGGCGGGCGAGTTGACGCTTCGGGTTCGAATCAACTACTGGGCCGACCACCTCGACGGCGTGATAGACGCCGGTCTGCGGACGAACCACGGCAGCGAGATGGTCCGGACGGGGGCGATAAAGACGTTCACCGATGGGTCGTTCGGCGGCCGAACGGCCAAACTGTCGGACCCGTACAGCGACAGCGAGGGGGAGACCGGGACGTGGGTGGTCGACCCCGAGGAGTTGGCCGACGTCGTCTCGCGGGCGGACGCGTACGGTCTCCAACTGTCGGCGCACGCCATCGGCGACGAGGCCGTCGACGCCGTCCTCGACGCCTACGAAACCTGCGAGAGTCCGGGTGAGAGCCGCCACCGCGTCGAACACGCCGAATTGGCCGACGACGAGGCGATAGCGCGGTTCGCGGAGTCCGGCGTCGTCGCCTCCGTCCAGCCCAACTTCCTGAAGTGGGCCGAGGAGGGCGGTCTGTACGCCTCGCGCCTCGGCGACCGGCGGACCGAGACGAACCGCTACGCCGCCCTCGCGGACGCCGGCGTCCCCCTCGCGTTCGGCAGCGACTGCATGCCGCTCGACCCCCTCCTCGGCGTCCACTGGGCGGTGAACGCCCCCGCGGAGGCGCAACGGCTGAGCGTCACCGACGCCCTCCGCGCGTACACGTCCGGCGCGGCGTACGCCGGGTTCGACGAGGACCGATTGGGGACGCTCGAAGTCGGGAAAACCGCGGACCTGACGGTGCTGGCCGAGTCGCCGTGGGAGGCCGAGCGGATACGCGATATCGACGTCTCGGCCACCGTCGTCGACGGACGAGTCGTCTACGACGCCGACGCGTAACGGCCGAAGAGAATAGTCCTTCGATACCGCCTCATTTCGCGTAGGATTCTTTCGCTCGTGACTAAGAGACCTACACTAGATAGCCATCCATTACCGGATAGTATCTCAGCACAATCTACACTTCGAAGAAGAATATTTTTCATCAAAGCGCTCTGAGGAGACGATAGCCCTCACACGGGATACCAATGGCACGACTAGAGACAGCGGGGTTCGAATCGGACCTGAGCCTCTTCAAGTACGACGATTTAGAGCAGTTACCCGAACGGTATCGGGACCTGACCGAAGCGGATAGGGCGGGGAGAATCGAGGCCGCCCGCGAGGAACTCGGCGACGAGGTGGTCGTCCTCGGCCACAACTACCAGCGCCGCGAAATAGTCGAGCACGCCGATTTCGTCGGCGACTCCTACGAACTGTCGAGGCGCGCGGCCGAGTCCGACGCCGAGTCCGTCGTCTTCGCCGGAGTGACGTTCATGGCGGAGAGCGCCGACATAATCACCGACGACGACCAGACCGTCCTCCTGCCATCGATGGAGGCGTCCTGTCCGATGGCCGGGATGGCCGAGGCGCTTCAAGTCGACGCGGCGTGGGAGAAAATCGAGTCGGCGGCGGGCGGACGAGACGTGATTCCGGTGACGTACATGAACTCCTACGCCGACCTGAAGGCGTTCTGCGCCGAACAGGGCGGACTCGTCTGCACCTCCTCGAACGCCGCCGACGCGTTCGAGTGGGCGTTCGAACGGGGCGACGCCGTCCTCTTCCTCCCGGACAAACACCTCGGACGCAACACCGCCGCCGAACTCGGCGTCGACTCGGTGACCGAGTGGGACCCCTGGGACGCCGACTCGCCCGACGCCGCGGCGGCCGCCGACGCGGACGTCGTCCTCTGGGACGGCTACTGTCAGGTGCACGAGCGCTTCGACGTCGAGCACGTCGAACGGGCGCGCGAGGAACGCGACGCGAACGTCATCGTCCACCCCGAGTGCCGTCGGGAGGTGGTCGTCGCCGCCGACGAGGCGGGGTCGACGAGCCGGATATGCGACACCGTCGCAAACGCCGACCCCGGCGAGACGTGGGCTATCGGCACCGAGATACACCTCGTGAACCACCTGCGACGGTGGCATCCGGAGGTCGAGGTGATTTCCCTCTGCGGCGACGCCTGCATGGACTGCAACGCGATGCGGCAGGTAGACCCGAACTACCTGACGTGGCTGCTGGAATCGCTCGCCGACGGCGAGGTGCACAACGCCGTCGAGGTGGCGGAACGGGAGAAGGAACTGGCCGAAGTCGCCCTCGACAGGATGCTCGACCTATGACGCGGGAGACGGACGCCCGCGAGGCGGACGTGCTCGTCGTCGGGTCGGGCGTCGCCGGGTGCGCCGCCGCACTCGCCGCCGCCCGCGCGGGCGCGAACGTTCTCGTGGCGACGAAGGCCACGGCGCCCGAGGACGCCGCGACGGACTGGGCGCAGGGCGGCGTCGCCGTCACCGGGAGCGACCCCGAGTCGTTCCGCGCGGACGTCCTCGCCGCCGGCGACGGCGAGTCGGACCCCGAGGCGGTCGACGTCCTCGTCGGCGACGCGCGGGAAGCGGTGACGGACGTCCTCGTCGACACCCTCGGCGTCCCGTTCGACGGCGCCTCCCCCGGTGCGGACCTCGGCGCGTACGACCGCGGGCGGGAGGCGGCCCACTCGGAGCGACGCATCCTCCACGTGAACGCGAGCACGGGCCGGCACGTCCTCCGACCGTTCCTGAACCACCTCCGCGACCGGGAGAGAGTGACGTTCCTCGACGACGCGACGGCGCTGGACCTTCTGACCCACGAGGGCCGCGTCCACGGCGTCGAACTGCTCCGCGAGGGGTCGGTCGACCCCATCTTCGCCGGCGCAACGGTGCTGGCGACCGGCGGCATCGGCGCCTGCTACGGGACGACCACCAACCCGTCGGGGGCGACGGGCGACGGCGTGGCGATGGCCGCCCTCGCCGGCGCCCGCGTTGCGGACATGCAGTACGTGCAGTTCCACCCGACCGCTTTCCCCGCCGAGGACCCGTTCCTCGTCAGCGAGGCGGTCCGCGGGGAGGGAGCGGTGCTCCGCGACGGGTCGGGAAAGCGGTTCATGCCCGCCGTCCACGACGACGCCGAACTCGCCGCGCGTGACGTGGTCGCCCGCGCCGTCGCGGACGCCCGCGAGCGAACCGGCGAAGTGCGCCTCGACGTCTCTCCCCTCGACCCGGACTTCGGCAGCGAGTTCCCCGACTTGGCCGCCCTGTGCACCGAACGCGGCGTCGACCCGAGCGAGGGAATCCCCGTCGCCCCCGCCGAGCACTACCTCTGCGGCGGCGTCGCCGTCGACGACCGGGGACGGACGACGCTCGACCGCCTGTTCGCCGCCGGCGAGTGCGCCCGAACCGGCGTCCACGGCGCGAACCGCCTCGCCTCGATGAGCCTCCTCGAAGGTCTCGTCTGGGGCCGCCGCGCCGGCGAGACGGCCGCCGACGCGGGCGCCGGGGGCGCGGAGCGAATCGAGGCGCCCGAACCGCTCGACCGGGACCCCGGACTCCCGGACGCGTTCGCCGACGCGAAGTACACCCGCCTCCGCGAGACGATGGATTCGACCGTCGGCGTCGAGCGGACCCCCTCGGGCCTCGAACGCGCCCGCGCCACCCTGCGGCGCCTGAAGGGCGAAGTCGACGCCTACACCCGGACGCGCGTCTCCCGGTCGCTGTACGAACTGCGCAACGCGACGGTGTGCGCCCTCCTCGTCGCCCGCGCCGCGAGCGAAGCCCCGTCCGCCGGGTGTCACCGCGTCGTAGGTGAAGGCGCCGACGAACCGCGGACCGGAGGCGCCCGTGCTGACGACTGAGACGGTCGAACGGTGGCTTCGCGAGGACGTGGGTCACCGCGACGTGACGAACGACGTGCCCGGCGAGACGACGGGCCGACTGGTGACGAGAGAGGCGGGCGTCGCCGCCGGCCTCGACGCCGCCGTCGCTGTCTTCGAGTACCTCGGCGTCGAGGCGTCGCCCCGCGTCGACGCCGGCGAGTCCGTCGAACCGGGGACGACGGTGCTGACGGCGTCGGGGTCCGCCCGCGAGGTGCTCCGGGGCGAACGCGTCGCGGTCAACGTCGTCGCGCACGCCTCCGGCGTCGCCACGCGGACGCGCCGCGCCGTCGACGCCGCCCGCACCGTCGACCCGGACGTGCGCGTCGCCGCCACGCGGAAGACGACGCCCGGCCTGCGAGGCGTCGAGAAGCGCGCCGTCGCCGCGGGCGGCGGCGACACTCACCGACTCACCCTCTCGGGGACGGTGATGGTCAAAGACAACCACGTCGCCGAGATGGGACTCGAAGCGGCCGTCGAGCGCTTTCGCGAGCGCAAGTCGTTCGCGACGAAACTCGAAGTCGAGGTGGAGTCGCCCGAGGCGGGCGCCCGCGCCGCCGCCGCGGGCGCAGACATCGTCCTCTTCGACAACCTCCCGCCCGAGGACGTCCGCGCGGGCGTCGAGCGCCTTCCGAACGGCGTGCTCTCGGAGGCCAGCGGGGGAATCACCCTCGACGCCGTCGCCGACTACGCCGCGACGGGCGTCGACGCGGTGTCGATGGGGTCGCTCACCCATGGCGCTCCGAGCCTCGACCTCTCGTTCCGAACCGGCGGCGAACGGTAGAGTGCGCGGCGCCCGCCGGGGCCGGGTCGACCGGCGCACGGGCGGGAACATCGAAGTCGCCCCGTCCCGTCTCTCCGGCGTGTACGTGACAGAGAGGATTCGAACGGGAGTGGGATAATCGATGCCCGAGAGCGAGTACGACCCGGACGACGCGCTGGTCCCGTCGACGCCCGCGGGCTACCGCGACCCGACGACGTTCGACTACTCGATGCCGGCGCTGGCCGTCGTCGGAACCGCCCTGACCGTCCTCGGCATCTTCGCGTTCGGCGCGGTGCTGGATTTCGCGCAGGGGTCGGACGTCTACGACGCGCTGTTCGTCTTCGAGGAACTTCCCGACGGCGGCTTCGTCGCCACTCTGCGCGCCGGTCTCGTCTTCGGTATCACCGTCGCCGTCGTCGTCGTTACCGTCGTCGCCCACGAACTCGTCCACGGAATCGTCTACCGGCGCTTCGGTTACGACGTCAGTTACGGCCTCGTCCCCTCCCTCGGCGCGGCGTACGCCGGCGCGTTCCACCAGTTCCAGCGCTCCGAACACGTCCGGTACGTCGGCGTCGCTCCGTTGCTCGTTCTCGACGCCCTCTTCCTCATCCTCCTGTTCGTCCCCGTCCCCTTCGTCGCGTTCGCGGCGTTCGTCGGCCTTGTGTTCAACACGGCCGGGGCCGCCGGCGACCTGTACCTGCTGTGGTTCCTCTCGCAACTGCCCGAGGGGACGCTCCTCTACGACAGCGACATGCGCCACTCGTACGTCTTCAAACCGGCCTCGAAGTCGGACTCAAACTCGAGCTCGAACGCGGAGCCCTGAGCGGTCGGGGCGCGGCGCTCGGTCACACGCTGCCGTCGACCGCTCCCGCCGGGTGTTCGGCGGCGAACTCGAAGCGGGCGCCGCCGGTCTCGCTCTCGGTCAGCGTCACCGACCAGCCGTGGGCCTCGGCGATGCGCTTCACGATGGCGAGACCGAACCCGGTGCCGTCGGCGACGGAGGAGTGGCCGGCCTCGAAGACGGTCTCGCGCTCGGACTCGGAGATTCCGGGACCGTCGTCCTCGACGTAGAATCCCCCGTCGGTCCGCCCGACGGTGACCGTGAGGGTGTGGGTGTCGTCGTCGGTGGAGCCGTGCTCCACACTGTCGTCGGGCGTCGCCCGACTGTTCGTGGAACTGTGTTCCACACTGTCTCCGGGAGCGGAGCGACCGGAGGCCTGTCGAGCACCGTGCTCGACAGCGTTCCGAAACAGGTTCTCGAACAGGGCGCGCAGTCGTCCCGGGTCGGCGGGAACGGTCGCGTCGCCCGTTTCGACGGCGAGCGTCGCCCCGTGGGTCGTCGTGCTCCGCCACGCCGCGTCTACCACGTCGGCGATGCGCGTCGAAGTGAGGTCGTCGACCACCGTCCCCTGTCGCGCCAACGCCAGCACGTCCTCGATGAGTTCGTCCATCCGTCCGTGAGCGTCCTCGATGCGGTGGAGGTACGACCGGGCCGTTTCGTCGTCGACCGCCTCCCCGAGGAGTTCGAGGTAGCCCTGCGCGACGTTCAACGGCGAACGCAGGTCGTGGCTGACGACGTCCGCGAACTCCGACAGCCGCTCGTTCTGCCGTTCGAGCCGTCGTCTGTCGGCCTTCCGGTCGGAGATGTCGATGGAGAAGCCGACCAGTCCGACCACTTCCCCGTCGGCGTCGCGCCACGGTACCTTCGAGGTGAGCACCCAGTCGCCGGTGACGGTGCCGTCGGCCTCCCCGTGCCGTTCGAGCAGCGACTGCATCGAGAACGTCGTGTCCGCGGGGACGATGGGTTCCTCCTGGTCGAACAGCGGTTGGCCCGTCTCCATGATCCGAAGGTCGTCCTCGTACGTCCCCCGCGACGTCTCGTCGGGGACGACGTCGTAGTCGGTCTTTCCGAGGAAGCGGTCGGGGTCGCCGACGTACGCCTCGCTCACCCGGATGTGCTTCGCTTCGCGGTCCTTCACGTACAGGTGCGCCGGCACCGTCTCGAAGATGGCGTTCAGCAGGCCGCGCTCCCGCGAAAGGTCCGCGGCGAGTCGCTCCCGCTCCGACCGAAGACGCGCGGCCTCCGAGCGCGCCACCGCGCTCCGAACGCGGGCGTCGAGGACGGCGGGGTCGGCCGCGTTCGCCGCCGGGACGAACTCCGCGGCGCCGGCCTCGAACGCGTCGGCGGCGTCCGCGGCGTCGCCTCCGACGAGGACGACGGGCGCGTCGGCCGGGAGGCGCCCGAGCGTGTCGAATGCGGAGGCGTCGAGCGGACCGGGCGACCCGGGCGCGGACGAAGCGTCGGCGTGCGCGACGACGCAGTCGAACGCGCCGTCTTCGAGTCGCTCGCCGAGCGGTTCGGCGTCGGCGGCGGTCGGCCCCGTCCCCGGCCCCGCCGCCGCGTCCGCCGTCGTCTCCGTCACCGTGAATCCGAGCGTCCGAAGGGCGTCGGCCGTCTCGTCCGCGCCGTTCCCGCGAGGCGGACCGGCGCGCGCGTCCTGGAGGGCGACGACGAGGACGGCGGGCGAATCCGGCGCCTCCGGTGTCCCTTCTCCACCGTCTGTCCGCGATTCGCCGCGCTCGGGTCCCAACACAATCTGTTCGACCGACATATCACGAACGGAGTATTGAATCTATCGGGTCGAATGGGAACTTTCTCGGCGGCGGCGCGCGCAGGTCAGCCGATGACTACCGCGTTCTTCGACCGCCTCGCCGACCGCATCGAACGCGTCGACAGCGTCGTCTCGGTGGGTCTCGACGCCGACCGGTCGCGCATCCCCGAGCACTTACAGGAAAAAGACCTGCCGCAGTGGGCGTTCAACCGCCGCATCATCGACGCGACGCACGAGCACGCCGCCTGCTACAAACCGAACGCGGCGTTCTACGAGGACGCCGACGGCTGGCGGGCGCTCCGCGAGACCATCGCCTACGCGCACGGAAAGGACGTGCCCGTCCTCCTGGACGCGAAGCGCGCCGACATCGGCAACACCACGCGCCAGTACGCGAAGTTACTCGACGAGGCGGACGCCATCACGGTGAACCCGTACATGGGTCGGGACTCCCTGCAACCGTTCCTCGACAGGGAAGACAAGGGGGTCTTCGTCCTCTGTCGCACGTCCAACCCCGGCGGTTCGGACCTGCAGGACCTCGAACTCGACTCGGACGAGAAACTGTACGAACGGGTCGCCGCCCTCGCGGACCTGTGGAACCAACACGGCAACGTCGGCCTGGTCGTCGGGGCGACGGCGCCCGAGGAGTTGGAGTCGATACGGGAGCAGGTTCCCGATTTGCCCTTCCTCGTGCCCGGCATCGGCGCGCAGGGCGGCGACGCCGAGGCGGCCGTGGAGTTCGGTCTCTCCGACGGGGTCGGCCTCGTGAACTCCTCGCGCGGCATCATCTTCGCCGGCGAGGACCGCGGAGAGCAGTTCGCGGGTGCGGCGGGCGAGGCGGCCCGCCGACTGAAGCGACGGCTCAACCAGTACCGCGAGGCGGCGGACGGCGACGAGTAGCGTTCACGGGAGTCGGCGCGCCGAGTTCTCCGGGAACCGAACTCAGTAGACGAGTCCGACCGAGAAAAGGTGGTCGCGGTAGGCGGTGCCGTCCTCGAAGCGGTCCCCGCAGGCCGGACATTTCCGTTCCGACCCCGGTTCCCGCTCTGATTCGGTCGCTTTCGCTGTCTCCGTCGGTTCCGTCACGTTCGTACGCAGACTATCGAAGCGGGTAGTCGTTGCGCCGGTCAGATCCGGTGAACGTCGTCGTCGTCGACGCCGGGGCCGGAGTCGGGGTCCGGGTTGGCGATGTCGTCGCGTCCGGACCGCTCGACGCAACGGGTACAGAGGCTCTTGTCGCGCTGATAGTGCTTCTCGCACACCGGCGTTCCGCACTGCCCGCAGGTGTGTTCGGCCTCGTTCGACTCGCAGATCTGACAGAGTCCGGAGAGGCTCATACGCGGCGGTACGAGCGGGGGGTATCTACGTCTTGGGGGCGGCCGGACGCGGCCGTCGAATCGGCGGGGGCGGCGAGACGCTTACGGTCCTGCGAACCTAAGCCCGAGCGTGGACCGTGACACGCTCGTACTGGGGCTTGCGGCGGTGTTCGCGGGTATCTCCATGCTTCTCGTCGTCCTCGGCTTCGCCTACCAACTGTTCTTCCTGCTCGTCGCCGTCCCGTTCGTTCTCACGACGTACCTCATGTGGGAGCACGCCAGCGGACGGTTCAGAGAGCGAATCCGGCAGAGCCGAACCCGGCGCGGCCGCGGCCGAGGAGCGGAGAACGCCGCCGGCCGCGGCCCGAGCGACTTCCGCGGGTTCGGTCCCGGCCGTCGCTCGGCCGCCGACGGCGCAGGCGCGGAAGCGGGGGCGGGGGCGGGCGGCCCGAACGGACCCGGCGGGGCGAGCGGAGGCGCCGGCCGACGCGGCCGACGCGGGCGGAACCGGAACCGTCGACGTCGGTCCCGCGGGGCCGAGGAGGCGGCGAGCAGTCGGCTCTCCCCGGCGGAAGCGTACCGCACGCTCGACCTCTCCTCGTCGGCGACGACCGCCGAGGTGAAAGACGCCTACCGCTCGAAAGTCAAGGAGGTCCACCCCGACACCGAGTCGGGGAGCCGAGAGGAGTTCAAGCGCGTGAACCGGGCGTACGAACGGCTCTCGGAGTGAGCGCTGCGGCAGCGTCGAGCACGCTCCGTTGCCGGCGCTCGCCGTGACTGGTACTCTCACACCACCGCGAGAACGGTCGTGTCGGGTCTATAGTCGCCATATCCCTACTGTGATACTGAATATCATGCACGGAAAGCGTTTTACTCGGTCCTCCCATATCCGCGCTCATGAGCGCTGACCGGGCCGCGCTGAACAAGGCCCTCGAGCGCGGCGAGGAGGAGGGCGGCAACATCGAGTTCAAAGAGCGGCTCTCCCGCGCCGTCCACCTCGCGGACGGGCGGTTGGAGAGTTTAGCCGCCCAACTCCGGCACCGAGTCCTCTCCGGCGACGGCACGGCGACGTACGTCGTCGGCGTCACGGACGACGGCGGCATCGCCGGCATCGCGCCCGACGAGTTCTCCGAGTCGATGGACGTACTCTCCATCCTCGCCGACGAGGCGGGCGCGCA
Organism: Halogeometricum sp. S1BR25-6; assembly: GCF_031624495.1. Classification (NCBI taxonomy): domain Archaea; kingdom Methanobacteriati; phylum Methanobacteriota; class Halobacteria; order Halobacteriales; family Haloferacaceae; genus Halogeometricum; species Halogeometricum salsisoli. Next base: position 487,320 of record NZ_JAMQOP010000002.1, read on the forward strand.
CATCGAGGACGTCGAGACGTGGGGCGTCGGCGACGACGCCTCCCGCGGACTCGTCGGCGTCGCCACCGTGCGGGAGGGTGCCGCCCTCGACGCCGACGACGACCACATCGTCGTCGGGACGGCGGGTCACGTCGACCACGGGAAGTCCACCCTCGTCGGGTCGCTCGTCACCGGGCGGGCCGACGACGGCCAGGGGAGCACCCGCGGGTTCCTCGACGTGCAACCCCACGAGGTCGAACGCGGCCTGTCCGCGGACCTCTCCTACGCCGTCTACGGCTTCGACGGCGACGACGCGGTCCACCTGGGGAACCCCCACCGGAAGTCCGACCGCGCCCGCGTCGTCCAGGAGTCCGACAGGCTGGTCTCCTTCGTCGACACCGTCGGGCACGAACCGTGGCTCCGGACGACGATTCGGGGGCTGGTCGGCCAGCGACTCGACTACGGACTGCTCGTCGTCGCCGCCGACGACGGGCCGACGAAGACGACGCGCGAACACCTCGGCATCCTCCTGGCGATGGAGTTGCCCACCGTCGTCGCCCTGACCAAAGTGGACGCCGTGAGCGACGAACGCGTGCAGGAGGTCGAACGCGAGGTCGAACGCCTCCTGCGCGACGTGGGTCGGACGCCCCTGCGCGTGGACCGTCACGGTGTCGACGCCGCCGTCGAGGAGGTGAGTTCCTCGGTCGTTCCTATCCTGCAGACCAGCGCGGTGTCGATGGAGGGCCTCGACCACCTCGACTCGTTCTTCCGGAACCTCCCGAAGACGAACTCGGAGTCCCGCGAGGACTTCCGGATGTACATCGACCGGACGTACTCGGTCACCGGCGTCGGCGCCGTCGCCTCCGGGACGGTCAACTCCGGCAGCGTCGAGGCGGGCGACGAACTCAAGGTGGGACCGATGCCCGACGGCTCGTTCCGCGACGTGGAGGTGCGCTCCATCGAGATGCACTACCACCGCGTTGACCAGGCGAAGTCGGGCCGCATCGTCGGCATCGCCCTCAAGGGCGTCAAGGAGTCCGAGATAGAGCGCGGGATGGCGCTCCTGCCGGGCGACGCCGACCCGACGCCGGTGCGGTCGTTCGACGCGGAGGTGATGGTGCTGAACCACCCGACGCGCATCCGCGAGGGGTACGAACCCGTCGTCCACCTCGAAACCGTCAGCGAGGCCGTCGTCTTCCGCCCCGAGGGCGGCCAACTCCTCCCCGGCGACACCGGCGAGGCGACGGTGGAGTTCAAGTTCCGCCCGTACCTCGTCGAGGAGGGCCAGCGGTTCGTCTTCCGCGAGGGGAGTTCGAAGGGCGTCGGCACCGTGACCGAGATTCACGGCGACTGACGGCCCGAGAGATGCTTCCTGACCCCCCGTCCGCACTCTTTCAATTATCAAAGACTGTAATCTGTTCTGAAAGCTTTTGTCGCTGCCGCCGAGACGATTCGCATGGAACTGAGTGGGTACGAGTTCGGGCGGGTCTGCGACGTCGACCCCGACCGGACCGACGCGGGGGTCCCGAGGGTGGTCGTCCCGCAACCCGAGTACGCGAAACGGGACGAGAAGCCGGTCCACGACCACGGCTGGGGGCCGTTCTGCGCGTTCGGCATCCCCGACGAGGGGACGCACCGACCGGGCGTGTACGTCCTCGCCGTCGAGGGCGAGGTGACGTACGTGGGCGAGACGCAGGACCTCTACGCGAAGTTCGCCAACGGCTACGGCACCATCTCGCCGGCCGACTGCTTCGAGGGCGGCGGCGGGACGAACTGCCGGCTGAACACGGCCATCTTCCACGCCGTCCGGGCGGGCGACCGGGTGTCCGTGCACCTCCACGCGACGGACGACTTCGCCGGGACCGCCGACGAGAACCGCGCGCTCCGGCGCATCATCAAAGACGACCTCGTGACGGCGCTGAATCCGGCGTGGAACCGGACCGGCGGGGACGACCGGGCGGACGAGAGGGAGGACGCCGAGAGGGGGGAGGCGGATGCACCCGAAGTCACGCAGGAATCGGTCGAGTCGGAGTCAGACCCCGGTTCTGAGACAGAACCGAACGCCCGAGCGGGAACGGAGAGCGGTCCCGACGGCGACGGCGCGGACGCCGAACCCGACCCGGTCGGAGCGGCGATGCCGAACACCGGGTCGTCCGGCGGGGTTTCCTCGAACAGGAACTCGGCCGGCACGGTCGAGGAGTGGTTCGAGACGGAACGGCGCGCGTCGGGACGGTCCGAAGCCGAGCGGTCCGACCCGGAGCGACCCGACCCGAATGCGTCCCGCCCGGCGGAGTTCGACGCGGCGGCGCCCGACTCGACCGCGCCGGCGGCGGAAGGATTCGAGCCGAAACCGGTCGAGCCGGAACGTTCGCGGGACGCTCGGAGCGCGCCCCCCGCGGCCGACCGCCCGACGGGCGAGTTCGCGGCGCTGTACGACTACCTGGTCGAACACGAACGCGACCGAGTGGAGCGCTCGTTCGCCGACTTGGAGGTCGTCCTCGACGCGCGGTTACCGACGGAGGCGCGCCGGTGGCGGCGCTGGTGGACGAACGACGAGTCGTCGCACCCGCACGCGAGCGCGTGGCTCCGCGCCGGGTACGAGGTGACGGAAGCCTCCCTGCCCGAGGGTCGCGTCGCCTTCGAGCGGGTCGGGACGGACGAGCGGTCGCAGTCGGCTCCGGAGTCGGAGTCGGAGTCGGGGTCGGTCGCGTCGCCGTCGGCGGGGCGCGCCTCCCCCCAGCGGCCGGAGTGACGACGGCGGCGAATCCGCCGTCGAACGGCCGCCGCGGCGCGGCGCTTAACCGTTTTCGACCCCACTTTCGTGGCATGGTGTCGCAAGCGGCGATCTCCTTGGTCGCCCTCCTCGTCGGGACGCAGGTTCTCTTTACGGTGTTGGACGCGCTGAACCTCAGACACGGCGCCCGCGCGGTCCGCGAGTCGGCGTCGTGGGTGCGCGAGACGCTCGGCGTCGACGATCCCGAGCGGATGCTCTCCTACCAGCGGTCGAAGACGGCGCTCTCCAGAGCGCAGTCGTGGGTCGGCGTCCTCGTCGTCCTCGCCGTCGTCGTCTCCGGCCTGTTCGGCGACGCGGTGGCGCTCCTGACCGAGACCGGACTGCCGACCGTCGCGCAAGGGGTCGCCCTCCTCGTCGCCGCCGGCGTCCTCGCGCGCCTGTTCGGCGCGCCGTTCGACCTCTACGAGACGTTCGTCCTCGAAGAGCGGTTCGGGTTCAACAACCAGACGCCGGCGCTGTGGCTCCGCGACTTTCTCGTCGGCGCCGTCCTCTCGGCGGCGCTGGCGGGCGCCCTCGGCGGCATCGTCCTGTTCGTCGTCGACCGCCTACCGACGCTGTGGCCCGCGGCCGGATGGGCCGTCGTCGTCGGCTTCTCGCTCCTGATGATGGTGGTCTACCCGCGGTTCGTCGCGCCCCTGTTCAACGACTTCGACCCCGTGGAGTCGGGGCCGCTCCGAGACGCCGTCGACGACGTGTTCGAGCGCGCGGGGTTCGACTGCGAACAGGTGTACGAGATGGACGCCAGCCGCCGCTCCTCGCACTCGAACGCCTACTTCGTCGGCTTCGGGCGGGCGAAGCGGGTGGTGCTGTTCGACACCTTAGTCGAGCAGATGGACCGCGAGGCCGTACAGGCCGTGCTGGCGCACGAACTCGCCCACTGGAAGCGCGGGCACATCTGGAAGCAACTCGCCGCCTCGGCGGTGCAGACGGGGCTGGCGTTCGCCTTCCTCTGGTGGGTCACGACCTCTCGGTGGGTGTACGCGGCGTTCGGACTCCCCGAGGTGACGTACGCCGCCCTCGCCGTCGGCCTGCTCTACGTCGGTCCGCTGTTCTCGCTGGCGTCGCCGCTGACCAATCGACTGTCGCTGGCGCACGAACGGGAGGCCGACGACTTCGCCGCGCGGGTGATGGGCGAGTCCGAGTCGATGACGCGGGCGTTGGCGACGCTCGCCGGCGAGAACCTGAGCAACCCGTTCCCGCACCCGTGGTACGCCGCGTTCCACTACTCGCACCCGCCGATTCCCGAGCGGATGCGGCGGTTGCGCGAGGGGAGCGGCGAGGGCGAGTCGGAGGAGAACGAAGGACCGTCGGGGCCGGCGAGCAGCGTCTGAGAGTCGGACGTCTACTCGACGGCGACGTAGCCGTCCGCTTCCGCCGCCGCGAGGTCCAAGAGGACCAGCCAGTCGAGTATTCGCTCGACCCGCTCGGTCCAGATGTCTCGCCAGTTCTCGACCGCCCGGTGTCGCTCCCAGGCGGGCACCCGCTCGTCGAATCCCCCGAAGACGTCCGCGACCGACTTCGGTTCGTCCGAGAGCGCGTCGAGCACGTCGCTCGCGCCGTACACGCGCCGCTCGAAGGCGTCCCGGAGGTGCGCCGCCGTCGGTTCTCGCTGCAGGCGGACGAAGCTCCCGTCGCTCGTCTCCTCGGCCAACTCCAGTGCGCGGAGGAAGGTGAGCCACGTGCGCGCGACGTCGCGGCTCGGCAGGTCGAGGCGGCGCATCAGGCGTGCGCAGCAGTCGTCCTCGGAGCCCGGAACGAGGGGGACGGCGCGCTGAGCGTCCGCGACGAAGCCGAGTTCGTCCGGGGGAGTGGGGACGAGTTTGAACTTCACGACCGGATGTCGAACGACTCCGCCAGCAGCTCCTCGTCGGTCTCGCCGTGGACGTACGTCGGCCCGTTCACCACGTCGACGGTGACCTTCGCGGGGGCGAACACCGTCTCGGGGACGTCGTAGAAGTCCCAGCCGACCTCCTCGAATATCTGCTGGAACGGCGTGCCGTACTCGTCGGCGGCCGTCGAGGCCACCCGGTCGAACACGTCCGAATCCTCCGTGACCGTAAGGTGCGCCTCGCCGCCGTACGCGATAGCGTCGTTCGTCCGGCCCATGGCGACGCCCTCGTCGTAACTGACGGGCGCGAGAGGGGCGGAACCGAACGCCGAGACGACGTTCCGGGGGTCGTAGTCGAGTTCGAAGAGGCGGAACATGGCGAGTTCGCACACCCGCGCGGCCGTCGTCACGCTTCCGACGAGCGACCCCGTCGCGTACGTCGGGAGGAAGACGCCGCTGGGTTCGATGCCGGCCATGTCGGCGACGTGTTCGGCAACCCGGTCACCCGGAAGGTCGATGCTCTCGATGCCGAGCACCGTGAGGTCGAACTCGTCGAAGTACTCCACGGCGTGGAACTCGTCCTCCTCGGCGACGAGGGCGCGGGCGGGACCGGAGCCGAGGCCCTCGAACGGCGGGTCGTCGAACTCGAGTTCCCACCCGGCCTTCTGCGAGCAGAGGAGCGCGAGGGCAGGGTGGTCCGTCTGGAGTTCGATTCGGGGGGTGGGTGCGCCGGCCACGTCGTCCATCGACGCCTGAATCGTGGCGAGGCCGGCCGTCTCTATCTCCGCGAGGAGCATTCCGGCCTCGATACCGCCCTCGGCGTCGACACCGAAGTCGATGACCGTCGCCCCCGAGTCGAGTTCGTACACGTCCACCCGCAGTTCGTCGGCGAAGTCGATGGCCTCGTCGACGAGTTCGATGGCCATGCGATTGATGGAGTCCATGGGCGTCGGTTGGTCGTGACCTCCTAAAGACGTTGGCAGTCGGGGCGAAAGGCGCCGGCGGGGCGTCTCACTCCTCTCGCTCTTTCTTCGCCTCCCGGCCCAGGTGCCCCTCCACGGCGTCGACTTTGTCCTGCGCCGTCTGAGTCGACCCACGCTTGTCGTCTATCTTCAGGAAGGTGCTCACCCGGTCGCCGTCGACCGCCTTGTGTGCCGCGCCGACGGCATCGAGGAGGGTGTCGACGTCGTCGGCCTCTATCACCGTCCCCATCGGGTTCGTCTCGTAGGAGACGTCGAAGTCGTCGAGGGCGGCGACGGCCTTCGCCACCTCGCCGGACATGCTGTCTTCGACGACGGGCGCGACGCTCAGGAGCGCGATGACTGTCATGGACGCACCGTCGCGCCCGCGGGACAAAACGGTACGCCTGAATGCCGCCAGTGTTTTTCTCTCGGACGGATAGTTCCACTCACATGAACTTGCGACAGTCGTTGACCGACGCGCCGTACGTCGGGCGGACCGTCACGCTCCTCCGGGCGTTGGTCCACGAAGTGCGGGCCGAGAAACTCACGTTCATGGCGGGCAGCATCGCCTACCACGCGTTCGTCTCTCTTCTTCCCCTCTTCTTGCTCCTCTTGGCGCTGGCCGCGGCCACGGGCAATCAGGCGCTGGACGAGAGCGTCCGAACGTTGGCGGGCGTCGTCCTCACCGAGGGGACGCGCGAGGAGTTCTTCGCGGAGATGACGCGGTCCAGCCAGTCGACCGGCGTCTCGCTATTCGGGGGCGCCGTCCTCCTGTGGGGGACGCTGCGCATCTTCCGCGGCCTCGACACCGCCTTCTCCGACATCTACGAGTCCGAGGCGTCGAACACGCTCGCGGACCAACTCCGCGACAGCGTCATCGTCCTCGGGACGTTCGGCGTCGTCCTCGTCGTCGGGTCCCTCGTCCACGACGTCGTCGGGTCTCTCTCCTCACCGATGCTCGGATGGGCGGCCGGCCGCGCGTTCCTGATCGGGGGGCTCGCGCTCGCGCTGTTTCCGATGTACTACATCTTCCCCGACACGGACGTGGGCGTCGCCGAAATCCTCCCGGGAACGTTCACCGCCGCGGTCGGACTCACCGTCTTCCAGTCGCTGTTCGACCTGTACACCGCCTACTCCAGCGCCTCGTCCGACGGCAGCGTCGTCGCGAGCGTGCTCGTCCTTCTGACGTGGCTGTACTTCAGCGGCCTCGTCGTCCTCTTCGGCGCCGCCGTCAACGCCGTCCTCTCGAACCGGAGCCGCGACGTGAACGTCGAACCCGTCTTCGGAGGGATCTCGCCCGAAACGAAGCGGCACGGGCGGGCCGTCTCGCGCGAGGAACTCGTCGACGCCGTCGACCGACTGGACAAACGACTCCACGACGCCGAGGAGGTGGTCGTCGTCGTCGACGACGAGGAGATACCGATTCCCGTCCCTGACGAAGTCGTCTCCGACACCGACTCGCTCCGCCTCCTGCCGGGCGGCGCGGTGACCGTCGAACTCCGGTGGTCGCCCGCCGACGAGTGACCGGTAGCCGAACTGTCTCGGCACTCTAGATTAAGCTCTCGGAGAGCGTATACTGCATTATGCCCGCGAGAACCCACGCCGCGCAGCAACCGACAGGCACGACGACCACCGTCTCCGCCGCCGTCACCCTCCGACCCGCCGTCGTCGACGCCGACCCGACCGTCCGGAACCCCGAGACCAGCGCCACGACCACCTCGCGGGCCGTCGCTCCGCGAATCACCCTCCCGAATCGCCGCCTCGCGGACGGCTACTTCGGCGAGTCCTACCTCGTCTGGCGCTGTCTGGACTGCGGCGAGACGGGGTCGCTGACGGCGTTCCCGACGCGCTGCCCCGACTGTCGAACCGGCCGCGAGTCGTTAGCGTACTGGATCGAGGACTAGCGCGGAACGCGAACGGACTGCTCTGTCGAGGGACGCTCGACGAACGCGCCCTCTCGTCGCCCGCCGGAGGCGTCGCGGGTGGGCGTCTCGACGACGAACGTACCAGTCTCGGCCGCGTTCGGCCCGTCAGGAGTCGTTCGTCTCGTATCTGACGACCGCCTGACCGACCGACCCGACGAGCATCAGAAACGCCCCGACGATGAACGCGTAGATGCCGAGTCGTTTCAGCGACTCGTACAGAAAGAAGACGCTCCCGACGAAGAACAGCACGTTGCCGAGCAGCCCGAGGCTGAGGTGAATCCATTCGTACTCCTGAAAGAGCGTTTTTAGCGCGTCTTTGAGCATTGTCGTCGTCACCAACTCCGTACGTCCACGTTGCGGCCTCGGGGCCAACTGCGTTGTGGCGGTCGTGGTGAGTGGTGTCGCGCGCGTTCAGCGTCGGTCGCGTATCGCCCGCAGCGCCAGTCTGGGAACGGTGACGAGAACCGTCGGGAACCCGAAGCCGAGTTGTCGACGGAGCGTCGCCGAGTCGACGAACGCGCGCTCCTCGGCGATGCGGCCGTCGACGTAGCGAACCATCGACATCCCCTCCAACTCGATGCGCCGACCGGTCGGGGAAATCCGACCGAACGGTCCCTCGTGTGTGCCGGTGAGCGTGTAGTGAGCCACCACGGTATCGCCCTCCGCCAGCATCTCGTGGAGTTCGACGCGGAGGTCCGGGAAGGCGGTGAACGTGTCGCGGAGGTAGCGCGCGAACGCCTCCCGCCCCCGTATCGGACGCGGTTGCGTCGGGTCGTAGAGGACGCAGTTCTCGTGGACGTACTCCGGCGCCGTCTCGACGCGGTGGTCGTTCCAGATGTCGTCGGCGAACCGACGGTGGCCGTCGAGGTTGGTCTGTTCGATGGTGTCTGTGGCGGTCATACTACCCCGTAGCGTACGTCGCCTGACAGCATATCGCTATCTGAGCGTCGCTCGGACTATCCTCGAACCCGTACTGTCGAGTCCGGAGAGTCCAGGCGCTCTGAGGGAGAGGTTCGGAAAAGTGCGCTGGCTGGGACTTGAACCCAGGTTGTGACCATGGCAAGGTCACGTGATACCACTACACTACCAGCGCGTGCCGACGGGTCGTTTCCCGCGTCACTCGAACGGATGCGACGGCGGTACAAATAAGACACGAATCGCTTCGACTTGCGCGCGTACGCGGAAGAAGAATATACTGGCGAGACACTGACTTTTCGCGCCGAGACGAGACTCGACGCTCGAAGCGTGAGATTCGGAGAAGTGCGCTGGCTGGGATTTGAACCCAGGTTGTGACCATGGCAAGGTCACGTGATACCACTACACTACCAGCGCCCGTCGCGGCGTGCGACTACAATAAATCGTAACGCGAGGTCGATTGATAAGGCTTGCGAAACGCCGTAAATCGAGCGATGGCGTGGGGGGAACACCCACGGGCGGGTCGGCGTGGCGGACGGGTCGACGACGCTGACTGTCCGATTAGAAATCCCTAACCACGACGGGTCAACCGCTATCCTCGCGAGCGGCGTGGGTGAAGTATGAACTTAGAGACCCGAATCCGCGAACTGCACCGAGACGGCGACGACGGCGCGGTGAAACAACTGATTCGCGCCGCCATCAGTTGCGGCAACGGGGCCGAGTACCGAGTAGCGAACGACCGAGTGCACGTCTCGCACTCGGCGTACACCGGGAGCCACGACATCGTGCGGGGACCCGGCTCCTTCGGACAGGTGCGAGTGGTGGCCCGCGGGACGTACCGCTTCACGGGCGGAGACGAGTCCCTAGACGTCGAACTCGACGCGGTGAACTCGAAGGCGGTGCAGTTCGGTCGGGCGCACATCGACGGGACGAACGCGGGCGGCGACGTCCGGGAGGCCGGCCGGGAGGACCGCCCGGCGACGGCGCCGTAAACGGACCGACGGTGTACCGCTCGCGGTGACGAACCGCACGGACGTTCGGCCGCGAAACCCCCGTCCTCGCGGGTGTCACGCCCTCACAACGTCGGCTACGAGTCGCTACCCTTTTAGGGAGGCATCCGGTACAAGCGATACAGTCTAGACGTGACGACGAAGGGACCGGTATGACACTGAGCGTACTCGTGCCGTCTTCCGTCGTCCGAGAAGCCGAGGACAAACGCGAGGCCACTCGCAAACTCGGTTACGTCGCCCGCGCGGCGACGGTGTTTCGGGCGGACCGGCTCGTCGTCTTCCCCGACCGGGAAGGCGAGAACCGGTGGGGAGGCGAGTTCGTCGAGACGGTGTTGCGATACGCCGCTACGCCCCCTTACCTCCGAAAGGAGGTGTGGGGTCACCGCGACGAACTGCAGTACGTCGGTGTCTTACCGCCCCTCCTCGTCTCGTCTACGACCGGCTCCGAATCGAACGGTTCGGGGTCGTTACAACAGGGAATCGTGACCGAGGTCGGACCTGAAGGTCGCGTTCGGGTCAATTGCGGACTGCAACACCCGGTCTCCCTCTATGCTCCGTCGGATACGGAGTTGAAAGAGGGGGAGCGCGTCGCCATCAGGATCTCTTCGCGAGAACCGGTCCGTGCGCGGATCGTGGACGAGCCCGTTCCGGGGTTCTCCATCGCCCGCACGGACCTCGAGGAAGCCATCGGCCGCTCCGACGCGGGCGTCACTATCGCGACGTCCCGGTACGGAGAGTCGCTGACGGTCCCGAGGCTGGCGGAACTCACCCCCCGTATCGAGCGGGAGGGAGCCACCGTCGCCTTCGGGTCGCCCGGCCGCGGGCTTCCGGACATCCTCGGCGTGGACGCCGAGGAAGTCACAGTCGAACCCTCCGACGGTCCGGGGTTCGACCTCTGGCTCAATACGATTCCGCGACAGGGCAGCGAGGTGGTGCGAACCGAGGAAGCGATGTTCGCCTCCCTCGCGTCCCTGACACTCACGGAGTGAACACATGCCACAACCAAGCAGACCACGTAAGGGTTCGATGGGTTACGGCCCACGCACGCGTGCGGCCAAGGAGGTCCCACGCATCAAGTCGTGGCCCGACGACGACGGGTCACCGGCGCTGCAAGGGTTCGCCGGCTACAAGGCCGGAATGACCCAAGTGATGATGGTCAACGACGAGTCCAACTCCCCCCGCGAAGGGATGGAGGAGGCCGTCCCCGTGACCGTCGTCGAGACGCCGCCGATGCGCGCCGTCGCCCTTCGAGCCTACGAAGACACGCCGTACGGTACCAAGCCCCTGACCGAAGTGTGGGCGTCGGAGTTCGACGAGAACCTCGACCGCGCCCTCGACCTCCCGTCGGAGGACACGTTCGACGACGACGCCGACGACCTGCGCTCCGCGCTCGAAGCAGGCGAGGTCGACGACGTCCGCGTCATCACCCACACCGTCCCGGCAGGGATGAAGAACATCCCCAAGAAGAAACCCGACATCATGGAGACGCGCGTCGGCGGCGGTTCGCTCGACGAGCGTGTCGACTTCGCCCTCGACCTCGTCGGAGAGGGCGGCGAGCACGCGATGTCGGACGTCTTCCGCGCCGGCGAGTACATGGACGTCGCCGGCGTCACGAAGGGGAAAGGCACGCAGGGCCCCGTCAAGCGATGGGGCGTCCAGAAGCGGAAGGGTAAGCACGCCCGTCAGGGCTGGCGGCGCCGCATCGGTAACCTCGGCCCGTGGAACCCCTCCCGCGTCCGTTCGACCGTTCCGCAACTCGGTCAGACGGGCTACCACCAGCGGACCGAACTCAACAAGCGCCTCGTCGACATCGGCGACGGCGACGAGGCCTCGGTCGACGGCGGCTACGTCGGCTACGGCGAGGTCGACGGTCCGCACGCGCTCGTGAAGGGGTCCCTCCCGGGTCCCGACAAGCGCCTCCTGCGGTTCCGCCCGGCCATCCGGCCGAACGACCAACCGCGCCTCGACCCCGAGGTGCGCTTCGTCTCCACCGCATCGAACCAGGGATAACTCATGCAGGCAACAATCCGAGACCTGAACGGCGACGACGCCGGCACGCTGGACCTCCCCGAGGTCTTCGAGACGGCCTACCGGCCGGACCTCATCAAGCGCGCCGTCCTCGCCGCGCAGGCAAACCGAAAACAGGCGTACGGAGCCGACCCCTTCGCGGGGATGCGCACCCCGGCCGAATCGCTGGGTAGCGGTCGCGGCATGTCTCACGACCCCCGTGAGAACGGCCGCGCCCGCCGCGTCCCCCACGCCGTCAGCGGTCGCAAGGCGCACCCGCCGAAGGCGTCGAAAGAGCAGGGCAAGAACATCAACGACAAGGAGCGAAAGCTCGCCGTCCGTTCGGCGCTCGCCGCCACGACGGACCCCGAACTGGTCGCCGAACGCGGCCACCGCTTCGAGGAGGATCTCGAACTGCCGCTCGTCGTCTCCGACGACTTCGAGGACCTCGTGAAGACCAAAGAGGTCGTCTCGCTGCTCGAAACGCTCGGCGTCTACGCCGACGTCGAGCACTCCGACGAGAACAAGCGGGTCCGCGCCGGACAGGGGAAGGCCCGCGGTCGCAAGTACACGCGACCCAAGTCCATCCTCTTCGTGACGAGTTCGGAGCCGTCGAAAGCGGCTCGGAACCTCGCCGGCGTCGACGTCGCCACCGCGGCGAACGTCGGTGCCGAGGAACTCGCGCCCGGCACGCACGCCGGTCGCCTCACGGTGTTCACCGAGAGCGCAATCGAGGAGGTGGCCGACCGATGAGCGTCGTTCGCCACCCGCTCGTGACCGAGAAGGCGATGAACGAGATGGACTTCGACAACAAGCTCCAGTTCCTCGTCGACCTCGACGCGGCGAAGCCCGAGATAGTCGAGGAGCTCGAATCGCGCTACGAGGTGTCCATCGAGAAGGTCAACACACAGGTGACGCCGAAGGGCACCAAGAAAGCAACCGTCCGACTCTCCGAGGACGACGACGCGCAGGAAGTCGCGTCGCGAATTGGGGTGTTCTAACAATGGGACGACGAATTCAAGGCCAGCGTCGCGGACGCGGCTCGCCCACCTTCCGGGCGCCGTCGCACCGCTACAAGGCCGAACTCTCGCACAAGAACGCACAGGACGAGACGATCTCCGGCACCATCGTCGACATCGAGCACGACCCGGCGCGCAGCGCGCCCGTCGCGGCCGTCGAGTTCGACGACGACGACCAGCGACTCGTCCTCGCACCCGAGGGCGTCGCGGTCGGCGACACGATTCAGGTCGGCGTCTCCGCGGAGATCAAACCCGGGAACACGCTCCCGCTCGCCGAAATCCCGGAAGGGGTTCCGGTGTGTAACGTGGAGCGACAGGTCGGCGACGGCGGCAAGTTCGCCCGCGCGTCGGGCACCAGCGCCCAACTGCTGACCCACGACCGGCGCGTCGCCGTCGTGAAGCTCCCGTCCGGCGAGGTCAAGCGCCTCAACCCGCAGTGCCGCGCCACCATCGGCGTGGTCGCCGGCGGCGGTCGGACGGAGAAGCCGTTCGTGAAGGCCGGGAACAAACACCACAAGATGAAGGCGCGAGGCATCAAGTGGCCGCGCGTGCGCGGTGTCGCCATGAACGCGGTAGACCACCCGTTCGGCGGCGGCGGCCGCCAGCACCCCGGCCGCCCGAAGTCCGTCTCGCGCAACGCGCCGCCGGGGCGCAAGGTCGGCGACATCGCCTCCAAGCGCACCGGCCGCGGCGGTAAGGGAGGCAACTGAACATGAGCTCGGAATACCGAACCGGCCGTCAGGGTGAGACGTTCACCTACCGCGGCCACACGCTCGAAGAGCTCCAGGAGATGGAGCTCGACGAGGTCGTCGAACTGCTCCCCGCACGCGTGCGGCGAAGCATCAACAGAGGGCTGACGCTCCAGAAGGAGAAGCTCCTCGACGAGGTCCGCGAAGCGGACCCCGAGGAGACGGCCAACTCGCCCATCCGGACGCACCTCCGCGACATGCCCATCCTGCCGGTGTTCGTCGACAAGACGTTCGCCGTCTACAACGGGCAGTCGTTCGAGCGCGTCCGCGTGCAACCCGAGATGATCGGACACTACCTCGGCGAGTTCCAGTTGACCCGAAACTCGGTCGAACACGGTCAGGCCGGCATCGGTGCGACCCGGTCCTCGAAGTTCGTGCCGCTCAAATAACCCATGGGAATCAACTACAGCGTCGAGGCCGACCCGGACGTCACCGCCAAGGGGATGCTCCGTGACCGGCCCATCAGCCTGAAGCACAGCAAGGCCATCTCGCGCGAGATAAAGGGCATGACCGTCGAGGACGCCGAAGACTACCTCGACGCCGTCATCGAGGGAGACCGCTCGGTCCCGTTCCGCCAGCACAACACCGGCGTCGGACACCGCTCCGACATCGACGGCTGGGACGCGGGCCGCTACCCCGAGAAGGCGTCGAAGGCGTTCCTCGAACTCCTACAGAACGTCGCAGCCAACGCCGACGAGGACGGCTTCGACGGTCGCTCGATGGAGATCATGCACGTCGCCGCGCACAAGGTCGGAGAACGACCCGGTCGTAAACCCCGCGCGTTCGGGAGTGCAGACCCATTCAACACCACACTCTGTGACGTCGAACTCATCATCGAGGAGGTCGAGGAGTAATGGCTGACGAACACCAGTTCATCGAGAACGGGCTCCAGCGCTCGCAGATAGACGAGTTCTTCGCGGACGAACTCGGTCGCGCGGGCTACGGCGGCATGGACGTCGCCAAGACGCCGATGGGCACGCAGATCGTCCTGAAGGCGGAGAAGCCCGGGATGGTCATCGGCAAGGGCGGGAAGAACATCCGCAAGGTGACCAAGGAACTCGAGAACCGCTTCGACCTCGACGACCCCCAGATCGACGTGCAGGAGGTCGACGAACCCGACCTCAACGCGCGCATCGTTGCGGACCGTCTGGCGAACGCGCTCGAACGCGGCTGGTACTTCCGCAAGGCGGGCCACACGACCATCGACCGCATCATGGACGCCGGCGCCCTCGGCGCCGAAATCGTCCTCGCGGGGAAGGTCACGGGCGCCCGCTCGCGCGTCGAGAAGTTCAACCGCGGCTACATCAAGCACAACGGCGAACCCGCCCAGTCCATCGTCGACGAGGGACAGGGCGTCGCCGTGATGAAGCTCGGTACCATCGGCGTGAACGTCAAAATCATCCCGCCGGGAGCCAAGCTTCCCGACGACTTCGAGATCGAAGAGGACGCCGACCCCGAAGCGGTCGAGCAGACCGTCGAGTCCGAGGGCGTCGAGGAACTCCTCGAGGACGAACCCGAGGAGGTTCCCGACGTCGCAGAGGACGACGAGGACGTCGACGTCCCCGACGAGGAACCCACGGAGGTCATCGACGAGGAGATCGTCGAAGAGGTCGTCGAGGAGTCCGGCGACGTGGCCTCGCGCTCCGAGAGCGCGGAGCCCGCTCCGGAAGAAGAGCCCGTCGGCACCGGCGACGTCGAGGACGAGGACGTCTCGCCGGACGACGACGAGGCCGACGCCAGCGAGGCCGAACTCGACGAGGAGGTCGAGGCGGAAGCCGAGGACCTCGTCGCCGAGATGGAGGAGGCCGACGAGGACGAAGAGGACACGGAAGCCGAGTCCGACGCGGACGCCGACGAGGCCGACGCCGACGACGAAGAAACGGAGGAGTAATACATGGCAATCCTCTACCCCGAAGAGATTCGCGACATGACGCCCGCCGAGCGTGACGCAGAACTCGAGGAACTCGAGACGGAACTGCTCAACGCGAAGGCCGTGCAGGCCGCGGGCGGCGCGCCGGAGAACCCCGGTCGCGTCGGCGAACTGAAGCGGACCATCGCCCGGATCAAGACGATTCAGGGCGAAGAAGGCGACCTCGACGACGAATAACGGAACCCATGGCACTGACACCCGAGACCCTCACGCGACACGAACTCAACGGCCTCCGAGTGGAGGTCGTCGACGCCGCCAACCCCGACCTCGTCGGGATAGCTGGCCGTGTCGTCGTCGAGACGATGCAGACGCTCCACGTCGACGTCGACGCCTCCGAGTCGGAGGCGTCCGACGACGGGGAGACTCGGGTGCTGCAGGTGCCGAAGCAGGGCGCGACCCTGCAGTTCGAGATTCCGTCGCGGGACGACGCTCCCGCATCCGCACGCGAGCGCACAGATGAAGCCGCCGACGCCGAGAAGGCGTCGGGGACCGCGTCCAAACTTCGGTCGGAAACTGCCGGCAGATTCGAAGCCGGTCAGTCTGGTCGTTGCCAGGGCGCGGCCTACGTTACGGTGGATGGCGCACGTCTGCTCTCACGACCCGCCTTGCGAACAGAGAAGGCAGGTGACACAACATGGCGATAGGACTGAACGTAGAAGAACCGGAGGAGACCTGCTCCGACGAGAACTGCCCGTTCCACGGCTCCCTTGCCGTTCGCGGACAGACGCTCGAAGGAACAGTCGCCTCCACAGACATGGACAAAACCGTCGTTGTGGAACGCGAATACGACGTTCGCGTCCCCAAGTACGACCGCTACATGAAGCGGCGTAGTCGCATCCCGGCCCACGCACCCCCGTGCGTGGACCTCGCCGAGGGCGACACGGTACGTATCGCAGAGACCCGACCGCTGTCGAAGACGAAGGCGCACGTCGTCGTCGAGACGCTCGGAGGTGAGGAGTGATGGAGGCGCTGAAGGCCGACGTCACGAAGGGCCTCGCACGAGGCTCGCTCATCACGTGTGCCGACAACACCGGCGCGCGTCAGCTGAAAGTTATCAGCGTGAAGGGCTACTCAGGAACCAAGAACCGACACCCGAAGGCGGGCATCGGCGACCAGGTCACCGTCTCGGTGACCAAAGGGACGCCGGAGATGCGCCGTCAGGTGCTCCAGGCCGTCATCGTTCGCCAGCGGAAATCGATCCGCCGGCCGAACGGGACGCGCGTGAAGTTCGAGGACAACGCCGCCGTCATCATCGACGAGATGGAAGAGCCTCGTGGGACCGAGATCAAGGGTCCCGTCGCGCGTGAGGTCGCCGAGCGCTTCGGGAGCATCGCCTCCACGGCGACGATGATAGTCTGACGGAGAACCGCACATGACCAAACAACCACGCAAACAGCGAAACGAGACGCAGAACGCGCCGCTCCACGAGCGACAGAAGCAGGTCCGCGCGACGCTGTCCGGCGACCTGCGCGACGAGTACGGCCGCCGGAACGTGCGCGTCAACGCCGGCGACACGGTCGAAGTGCTCCGCGGCGACGCCGCGGGCACCGAGGCCGAAGTCGCTCGCGTCGACCTCACGGACGCGGTCGTCTACGTCGAGGACGTCACGGTCGCGAAGGCCGACGGCGAGGAAGTGCCTCGCCCCCTCGACGCCAGCAACGTCCGCGTCGTCGAACTCGACCTCGAGGACGAGCGTCGCGAGGAGCGTCTCCAATCTGATACGGACTCGGACTCGGAGGACAACGAATGACGAAGCACCAGAAGCGACTCTCGGCACCGAACTCGTGGCCGATAGAACGCAAAGAGGAGACGTTCACGGTCAAGGCCGACGCCGGTCCGCACGGGAAGGCGGGGGTTCCCCTGCTCATCCTGCTGCGGGACGTGCTCGGCTACGCGGACTCGAAGAAGGAGGCGCGCTACGCGCTCAACCAGGACACCGTGCTCGTCAACGGGGACGCAATCTCCGACGAGGCCCGTCCCATCGGGATGTTCGACATCCTCGCGTTCACGGAGCGAGAAGAGTACTTCCGCGTCTTCCCCGACGAGGGCGGACGCCTCGCGCTCACGCCCATCGACGCCGAGTCGGCTGACAGCCGCCTCGGAAAGATCGCGGGCAAACAGAGCGTCACGGGCGGCGCCACGCAGCTCACGCTGCACGACGGGTCGAACGTCCGCGTCGAGGCCGACGAGGACCCCGACCAGTACCACTCGAAGGACTCGCTCGTCGTCGACAACGAGACGAAGGAGATCGTTGCGCACTTCCCGTACGAGGAGGGCGCGCTGGTCACCGCCGTCGACGGCACGCACGCCGGCGAGATCGGCGAGATCACCGAGATCACCGTCACGCCCGGCAGCGGGAACAACTCCGTCACCGTCGAGACCGACGAGTACACGTTCGAGACGGTCGAACAGTACGTCGTCGTCATCGACGAGAACTTCACGGGCGACGCCGACGACGAGTCGGCGGTCGAGACCGGAGGTGCCGACGACGGGTCGGCAGCAGGTCAGACGGAGTCCGACGGAGGTGACGACGAATGAGCGAGAGTGAACCCGAGAGCGAGGGCGAGTTCCACGAGATGCGCGAGCCCAAAATCGAGAAGGTCGTCGTCCACATGGGCGTCGGCGAGGGCGGTCGCGAACTCGCGAACGCCGAGGACATCCTCGAAGAGATTACGGGCCAGCAGTCGGTCCAGACGCTCGCGACGCGCGCGGCGACGCAGTTCGGCGCGCGGAAGGGCGACCCTATCGGAACGAAGGTCACCCTCCGCGGCGACAACGCCGTCGAGTTCCTCGAGACGGCGCTGTCGCTCGCGACCATCTCGGAGCGACAGTTCGACGAGACCGGGAACTTCAGCTTCGGCGTCGAAGAGCACACCGCGTTCCCCTCTCAGGAGTACGACCCGCAGATCGGTATCTACGGGCTGGACGTGACGGTCAACCTCGTCCGCCCCGGCTACCGAGTGAAGAAGCGCGACAAGGCGTCGCGCAGCATCCCCTCGGCCCACCGCATGAGCGCCGAGGACGCCATCCCGTTCCTCGAATCGAACTTCGACGTGGACGTGGAGGCTACAGAAGAATGAGCGAATCAGAGACCGAACAGACGGGCGAGCACGCGACACGGCGCACGGGACAGGAGAACGAGTGCCGTCGCTGCGGCCGCAAGCAGGGACTCGTCGGTAAGTACGACATCAACCTGTGCCGGCAGTGCTTCCGCGAGGTCGCCCGCGACATGGGATTCAAGAAGTACAGATAACAATGGCAGGAAACGACCCCCTCTCCAACGCTCTCGCCGGCGTGAACAACGCCGAGAGCGTCGGGCATCTGTCGCACGAGATACAGCCCGCCTCCAGCGTCATCGGCTCCGTCCTCGAGGTCTTCTACGACCGCGGGTACGTCGACGGCTTCGAGTTCGTCGACGACGGCAAGGCCGGAACGTTCGAGGTCGAACTGAACGGCGCTATCAACGAATGTGGTGTCGTCAAGCCCCGCTACTCCGCGGGTGCCGACGAGTTCGAGAAGTGGGAGAAGCGATATCTCCCCGCCCGCGACTACGGGACGCTCATCGTCACGACGAGCCACGGCGTCATGAGCCACTACGACGCCCGCGAACAGGGCATCGGTGGCCAAGTAATCGCCTACGTGTACTGAGACAATGAACCGAGTAGAAATCGAAATTCCGGACGACGTCTCGGCCGAGATCAAGAATCTCGACCTCACCATCGAAGGCCCCAACGGGAGCGTCACGAAGACGCTCTGGTACCCCGCCGTCAGCGTGACGGTGGAGGACGGTCACATCGTCATCGAGTCCAACGACGACAAGGCGAAGACGAACGCGACCGTCGGCACCTTCGAGAGCCACGTGGAGAACATGCTCTACGGCGTCACCGATGGATGGGAGTACAAGATGGAAATCTACTACGCCCACTTCCCGATGCAGGTGAACGTGCAGGGCGACGAGGTCGAAATCGAGAACTTCCTCGGCGAGAAAGCGCCGCGGCACGCGAAGGTCCGCGGCGACACGCAAGTACAGGTCGACGGCGAAGAAGTGGTCCTGACCGGCCCCAACAAGGAGGACGTCGGGCAGACCGCCGCCGATATCGAACAGCTCACCCGCGTGAACGACAAGGACACGCGCGTCTTCCAGGACGGCGTGTACATCACGCAGAAACCGGAGAAGGAGACGGTCTAAATGGCTGACGAAGAGATCCAAGAACTCGAAGACATCAGCGGCGTCGGTCCCTCGAAGGCCGAGGCGCTCCGCGAGGCCGGCTACGAGTCGGTCGAGGACGTGAAGGCCGCGAGCCAGTCCGAACTGGCCGAGGTCGACGGCGTCGGGAACGCGCTCGCCGCGCGTATCAAAGCCGACGTCGGCGGCCTCGAAGTCTCCGAAGACACCGAGGCGGAAGTCGAAGAGGAGACCGAGGAGCCGGAGAGCGAGGAAGCGGACGTGGAGACGGAACTCCAACCCCGCGGGCACGCGGACAAGACGCCCGACCTCGACTCGGACACCGCGGCTGCGCTCGCACAGAAGCACCGCGAGGGCAAGCCCGCCTTCCGGCGGCAGGACTACCACAAGAAGAAGCGGACGCCCGAATCGTGGCGGAAGCCCCGCGGCAACCTCTCGAAGCAGCGCCGCGGCGTCAAGGGCAAGGGGCCGAAAGTCGAGTCGGGCTACCGCTCGCCGAAGGCCGCCCGCGGTCTCCACCCGTCCGGCTTCGAGGAGGTTCACGTCCACAACGTGAACGACCTCGAAGGCGTCGACGGCGACACCGAGGCCGTCCGCATCGCCTCCTCCGTCGGCGCTCGCAAGCGCGAGCGCATCGAGGAGGAAGCCGAGGACCGACAGATTCGCGTCCTCAACCCCACCTACGTCGAAGTGGAGGTCGACGAATGACCGATCTGAAAGCCCAACGACGCATGGCCTCCGACGTCCTCGACGTCGGAAAGAGCCGCATCTGGTTCGACCCGGAGGAACAGGCCGAAATCGCGGAAGCCATCACCCGAGAGGACATCCGCGAACTCGCCGACGAGGGAACGATTCGCATCAAGGATGCGAAGAGCAACTCGAAGGGACGCGCCCGCGAACGCGCCGAGAAGCGTTCCTACGGTCACCGGAAGGGCCCCGGCTCCCGCAAAGGGAAGTCCGGCGGTCGGAAGAGCTCGAAGGACGAATGGATCAGCCGAATCCGCGCGCAGCGTCGTCGCCTGAAGGAGCTTCGCGACGACGGGCCGCTGACGCCGACGCAGTACCGCGAACTGTACAACAAGGCGTCCGGCGGCGAGTTCGACAGCGTGGACAGGCTCGAAGCGTACGCACGAAACAACTACGACGTGGAGATAGAATAATGGCGACAGGACCACGCTACAAGGTGCCGATGCGACGTCGCCGGGAAGTCCGGACGGATTACCACCAGAGGTTGCGCCTGCTGAAATCGGGCAAACCCCGCCTCGTTGCTCGTCTGAGCAACAAGCACGTCAGGGCGCAGCTGGTTACCCCCGGACCGAACGGAGACGAAACGCACGCGGCCGCCTCCTCGGAGGACCTCGCGGAGTACGGCTGGGAAGCCCCCACGGGCAATCTCCCCAGCGCGTACCTCACGGGCTTCCTCGCGGGGACGCGGGCGCTGGAGGCCGGCCTCGAAGAGGCCGTCCTCGACATCGGCCTGAACACGGCGACGCCCGGAAACAAGGTGTTCGCGGTTCAGGAAGGAGCGATAGACGCTGGCCTCGAAATCCCGCACAACGAGTCGGTGCTCGCGGACTGGTCGCGTAACCGCGGCGAGCACATCGCCGAGTACGCAGAGCAGCTCGACGAGCCGCTGTACGGCGGCGATTTCGACGCCACGAACCTACCCGAGCACTTCGACGACGTGCTCGAACGACTTCAGGAGGACGCATGAGCCAACGCAACAGCAACGGCTGGGAGCCGCGAACGCGGCTCGGCCGCATGGTACAGGACGGCGACGTCACCTCGATGCAGCAGGCGCTCGACACCGGACTTCCGCTCAAGGAGGCCGAAATCGTCGACCAGCTCCTGCCCGGACTCGAAGACGAGGTGCTCGACATCAACATGGTTCAGCGCATGACCGACTCCGGTCGGCGCGTGAAGTTCCGTTGTGTCGTCGCCATCGGGAACCGCGACGGGTTCCTCGGCTACGCCGAGGCCCGAGACGACCAGGTCGGGTCGGCCATCCAGAAGGCCATCGACGTGGCGAAGCTGAACATCATCAAGGTCGACCGCGGCTCCGGTTCGTGGGAGGACTCCGCCGGCGGCGTGAACTCCCTCACCCGGAAGGCCGAGGGGAAGGCCGGCTCCGTGACGGTCGAGATCATGCCCGCACCGCAGGGCCTCGGCCTCGCGGCCGCAGAGACCGTTCGGAACATCCTCGAACTGGCCGGCGTGCAGGACGCCTGGACCCGCTCGAACGGGAACACGCGGACGACGGTCAACCTCGCGAAGGCGACGTACAACGCGCTGAAGAACGCCTCGCAGTCGCGCACCCCGCGGCGCGCGCGAGAGAAGCAGCAGGAGGCTGGCAACTGATGCAAGCCATCGTGCAGCTTCGCGGCGACGTGAACATGAGCGAGGCCACCCACGACACGCTGAAGATGCTCAACATCCACAGCGTGAACCACTGCGCGTTCGTCCCCGAGACGGACACGTATCGCGGGATGATCACGAAGGTCAACGACTACGTCGCGCACGGCGAACCGAGCGCCGACGTGGTCGAGACGCTCCTGCGGACGCGCGCCGAACCCGCGGAGGGTTCCGAGACGGTCGACGACGACTGGATCGCAGAGCACACCGACTACGACGACGTCTCCGCACTCGCGGAGGCCGTCGTCGACGAGGAGACGACGCTGCGCGAGCAGGGTCTCTCCCCCGTGCTTCGCCTGCACCCGCCGCGCGGCGGTCACAAGGGCCAAAAGCACGTCACCAAAGAGGGCGGTCAGCTCGGACAACACGAGACCGAGCAGATCGACGAACTCCTGGAGGATATGCGATGACCTCGAAGAAACGACGACAGCGCGGTTCTCGCACGCACGGCGGCGGCACACACAAGAACCGGCGCGGCGCCGGCAACCGCGGCGGACGCGGCCGCGCGGGACGCGCCAAACACGAGTTCCACAACTACGAACCGCTCGGGAAACACGGCTTCGACCGACCCGAGAAGGCGAAAGACACCGTCGTCGAGGTAAAGGTGCAGAAACTCGACGAGGACGCGGCGCTTCTCGCGGCCGACGACGTGGCCGAGAAGGACGGCGACGCCTATCGCGTCGACGCTCGCGACGTGGCCGAGGACGGCTACGACGCCGACGTCGTGAAAGTGCTCGGCGGCGGGCAGGTCCGACAGGAACTGCACGTCGTCGCCGACGCATTCACCGCGGGCGCCGTCGAACTCATCGAGGAAGCCGGCGGCAGCGCCGAACTCTCCGAGCGCGGGGAGGAGGCGCAATCCGAAGAAGATAACTCGGACGAGGAAGAAAGCTCCGAAGAGTAACATATGGGATGGAAGGAGGCCGCCGAACCGGTGCTGACGCGGATGCCTGCAGTCGCCCGTCCGGAAGGGCACGTTCCGTTCCGCCGAAAACTCGGCTGGACGGCGGGCATCCTCGTGATGTATTTCTTCTTGACGAACGTGACGATGTTCGGTCTGCAGACGCAGACCGCCGGGGGGGACTTCTACGGGCAGTTCCGTAGCATCCTCGCCGGGTCGCAGGGGTCGATACTCCAGTTGGGTATCGGTCCCATCGTCACGGCGAGCATCGTTCTGCAACTGCTCGGCGGCGCCGACCTGCTCGGCTTGGACACCGACGACCCCCGGGACCAGATCCTCTATCAGGGGCTTCAGAAGCTGCTGGTGGTCGTGATGATCTGTCTCACCGGACTGCCGATGGTGCTCGCGGGTGGCTACTTACCCGCGAGCCAGCAGGTCGCGCAGTCGCTCGGCGTCGGCCTCGGCGGCGTGAAGGCGATCATCTTCGCGCAGATGTTCGTCGGCGGCATCCTCATCCTGTTCATGGACGAGATCGTGAGCAAGTGGGGCGTCGGATCCGGTGTCGGGCTGTTCATCATCGCGGGCGTCAGCCAGCAGCTCGTCGCCGGGCTGTTCAGCTGGGAGGCCCTCGGTGGCGCCTCGGGGCTGTTCCCGACGTGGATCGGCATCCTCACCGGCGCCGTCGACATCGGCTCGCCGCTCTCGCCGGGCGGACTGTCCGACATCTTCCTCGGACAGGGCCAACTGCTCGCGCTGCTCACGACGCTGTTCATCTTCGGCATCGTCGTGTACGCCGAGAGCGTCCGGGTCGAGATTCCGCTGTCGCACGCCCGCGTGAAGGGCGCCCGCGGCCGCTTCCCGGTGAAGCTCATCTACGCGAGCGTCCTGCCGATGATCCTCGTGCGCGCCCTGCAGGCCAACATCCAGTTCCTCGGGCAGATCCTGAACAACTGGACCGGTCTGCCGGCGTGGGCGGGCACCTACAGTCAGGGACAGGTCACCGGCGGCCTGTTCTACTACCTCGCACCCATCCAATCGCGCGGCGACTGGATGTGGTTCCTCGGGCTGACCTCCCAAGAACCCGCGCAGATCCTCCTGCGCGTCCTCATCGACCTGACGTTCATGGTCGTCGGTGGCGCCATCTTCGCCATCTTCTGGGTCGAGACGACCGGGATGGGCCCCGAGTCCACCGCACAGCAGATTCAGAACTCCGGGATGCAGATTCCCGGCTTCCGGCGCAACCCGCAGGTGATCGAGAAGGTGATGGAGCGGTACATCCCGCAGGTCACCGTCATCGGCGGCGCCTTAGTCGGACTGCTCGCGGTCATGGCGAACATGCTCGGCACCATCGGATCGGTCTCCGGAACGGGACTGCTGCTGACGGTCTCCATCACGTACAAACTGTACGAGGAGATCGCAGAGGAGCAGTTGATGGAGATGCACCCGATGATGCGCAACATGTTCGGCGGCTAAGCGCGGCCACCCCGCGTGCGGATTTTTTTGACGCTCCGTTCGGAGAGCGGCGGCACCGTCTGTCGCTTCGGTTTCGCTCTCGCCTCCGTTCGGCGTTCGCAGCGGAGAGCGGCCGCCCGAAGCTATTTCGGACGCTCGTGGTTTGTTCACGCTATGCAAGCCGATTTTAAGCCGCTCGAACACTACGGGGTGATCGGCAACCTTGAGACGTGCGCGCTCGTCGGCCGGGACGGCGCCGTTGACTGGTGCTGTCTGCCGCACGTCTACTCGCCGAGCGTGTTCGCCGCGATACTCGACCCGGACGTAGGGGGGCGATTCGCCGTCGCCCCCGCCGGGGAGTTCGAGTCCGAGCAGGCGTACCTCTCGCGGACGAACGTCCTGCAGACGACGTTCGAGACGGCGTCGGGGACGATGACCGTGACCGACTTCATGCCGGTCGTGGAGGCGAACAACGAGGAACAACCGGACGTGCGCGGGCTCTACCGAAAGGTGACCTGCACCGAGGGCTCCGTGGAGGTGGCCGTCGAGTTCGACCCGCAGTTCGACTACGGGCGCGCCGACACCTCGGTGGACGCGGTGACGGACGGCGTGACCGCGACGGGTGACGACGGGCATCTGTACCTCTCGACGCCGACGCCGTTGAACGCCGAAGATGGCACGGCCCGGGCGACGTACCGCCTCGACGCGCACGACACGCAGTGGTACGTTCTCCAGTACGACATGGACTCGCCGACGGACGCCGAGGACTGCGAGCGACTGTTGGAGGAGACCGCACAGTACTGGCGGGAGTGGGCGCACTCCTGCGTCGAGTCGGAGTGTCTGTTCGGCGGCCGGGCGCACGAGTACGTCGTCCGTTCGGAACTCGTGCTCAAACTGCTCAACTACCGCGAGACGGGAGCGCTGGTCGCGGCGCCGACCACGTCGCTGCCGGAGAACGTCGGCGGGGTGCGTAACTGGGACTACCGCTACTCGTGGATTCGCGACGGGGGAATCACGGTCCGCGCGCTGACGAACCTCGGCCACGTCGAGGAGGCGGCCGACTACGTGCACCGCTTCCTGAAGCTGAGCCTCAGGGGGGATTCGGCGGAGGTTCGGCCGCTGTACGGCGTCGAGGGCGATGGCGAGTTAGAAGAGGAGGAACTGGGCCACCTCCGCGGCTACCGCGACTCCAGACCGGTGCGCATCGGCAACGAGGCGGCCGAGCAACAACAACTCGACGTGTACGGCGACCTGGTGCTCGCGATGTACCAGCGGTTCTGGAGCGACGGACAGAACGTGACCGACGAGGACTGGAAGGCGCTCTGCGACATCGCCGACTACGTCTGCGAACACTGGGACGACGAGGGAGCGGGCATCTGGGAACTGCGCGGGGAGCCCAGACACCTCGTCTACTCGAAGGTGATGTGCTGGGTGGCGCTCGACCGGAGCATCCGACTCGCCGACCGAACGGGACGGGAGGGACCCGTCGACCGCTGGCAGGAGTACCGCGAAGAGATAAAAGAGACCGTCTTAGAGCGGGGGTTCGACGAGGACCTGAACAGCTTCACGCAGTCGTTCGAGGGCGACGAACTGGACGCTTCCAGCCTCCTCATCGTACTCTCGGGCATCCTCCCGTTCGACGACGAGCGCATCGTCGGCACCGTCGACGCCGTGCGCGAGCATCTGACCACCGACGACGGCCTCGTCTTCCGCTACGAGGACGACGGCCTTCCCGGCGAAGAGGGGGCATTCGTGTTCTGTTCGTTCTGGCTGGTCGACGCCCTCGTCGCCACCGACCGGGTCGAGGAGGCGTGGGACGTCTTCGAGAGCGTCCTCGAACACGCGAGTCCGCTCGGGTTGTTCGCCGAGGAGATAAACCCCGACTCGGGCAGACAGATAGGCAATTTCCCGCAGGGCTTCAGCCACATCGGACTGATCAACAGCGCGCTGTACCTCCGCGAGGCCGAGTACGGATGGGCGACGGTCGGTCCGCTGGGGCAGGCGACGCTGATTCAGGAGCGAGAGGCGGAGCGAGGGAAGGACAGAGACGGAGGCGTGACGGCCGAGGCGCCGCGGCACGACGAGGCCTGAGTCGGGGTCGAATCCCGCTCGCGGTGTCCGGCTTCACTCACGCGTCGACGCGAACCCTCGAACTCCATCGGCGTCGTCGATGTCCCTTTGTCGCCGGAGTGGGTATCGTTCACCTCGTCGACCAGGATATCAAGATTGATATCTGAGCGGAAGAATTTATCAGCCCGTCTCCCCCAAGTGATACTGTCGGCGCGCGGCGCGGTCTTCCGAAAGCCGCCGGCGGGTCGACGTGTGCGGGTCGTTCGACGCGACGCGCGTACACATTCATCAGTAATCCAATTCGCCGCTGTCGGCCGCGCCGGCGGGCCGTCGCTCGCGCGACCGCTCCCCCCGGCGGGGCTCTCTCGAAGGGCCTCGTCGGCGCTCGGTCGACCCGAAACGGGACTGCCTACCCCCCGCACCGGGTCGCCGCGGCCGTCCGGGACTGCCTACCCCCCGCACCGGGTCGCCGCGGCCGTCCAGGACTGCCTACCCCTCGGACGGGCGCACCGAGTCGCCGAACCGACCGACATCACGCGCGTGCGGCGGTCCATCCCGACGGACCGCCCCGGGTGCGGCGGCGATTGGTCTCTCCTTCGACACCCACATCTCAGATACGTCTCGCGACAAGCGTTTAGACGGTCGCCGCGGTAATGGTCTGTATGTCCGACGCGACCAGGTGCGCGCAGCGTCGTCCCCGAAGCAACAGCGCCGGCGTCCTCCCGACGCCGACGCGCCGGTCGGGGGTGCCCGCGTGACCCGACCCTCCGGCAGGGGCGAGTGGAAGCAGGCCAAGTACGTCGACCGGGAGGGTGACGGCTACCGGACCGACGGGCGCGACGCCGAGAAACCCTCGCGGGAGTCGTTCTCGAAGGTGACGATGGGCTTCGAGAGCGGCGGCGAACGCTGCTCGGGGTGGCTCTACCGCCCCGACCGACCCGCCGACCCGCCGGTCGTCGTCATGGCCGGCGGCCTCGCGGGCGAGCGCTCGTTCGGCCTGCCCGCCTACGCCGAGCGACTCGCGGAGGCGGGGTACGCCGTCTTCCTGTTCGACTACCGCAACCACGGCGACAGCGACGGCGACCCGCGGAACCTCGTCTCGCCGTCGCGCCAGCGGACCGACTGGGAGGCGGCCGTCGAGAGCGTCCGGGGTCGGGACGGCCTCGACGACACCCGCCTCGTCCTCTGGGGCGCCGACTTGGGCGGCGGGCACGCCCTCGACGTGGCCGCGGATGACCCGCGCGTGCGCGCCGTCGTCGCGCAGACGCCGGTGCTCTCGGGCCGGTCGTTCCTCTCGACGCGGGGCCTCGGCTTCGTCGCGAAATCGGTGCTGTCGGGGGTTCGCGACCGACTCCAGTCGCTTCTCACCGACCCGCACACCGTCCCCGTCGCCGGCGACCCCGAGGAGTTCGCCCTCGTCTCGACGGCCGGCGCGCGCCGGGGCTACCTCGACACCGTCCCCTCTGATAGCGACTGGGACAACGAGACGCCCGCCCGGTCGCTTCTCAATCTCGTCCGCTTCTCGGCCGGCGACGACCTAGAGAGTGTCGCCTGTCCCGTTCTCGTCGTCGGCGGGACGCGCGACGACGTGGTGCCCGTCGGGGGCGTCGAGTCCGCGGCGGACTCGCTGTCGGACGCGACGTTCCTCCGCCTGCCGACCGGCCACTTCGACGTCTACGAGGGTAGCGGTCTGGAGTCGGTCGTCGGCCACGGCCTCGCGTTCCTCGACGCTGAAGTCGACGACGCCGACCACTAGCCGAGTATCAAACGGGAGATTCGGCAGGGTACCGTTATTCGTCTCCGGCTCTCCGTTGTGATATCATGCACTGTCCGACCGGTCGCGCGTGTAGGGCCGCCGTCACCGTACTGTTGATTCTCTCGGTCGCCGCGTCGATGGAGGGGTCCGCGTAGGCCGCTGTCTTTCGGAGGGTTCGATTCGCGACCGCCGAACCCTGTCAACCCCCGTCGGGACGCGTGCGTGACCTTCTTAGGACGGCACTGCGCACATCCGACGATGACCGCCACGCGAACCGTCGAGTTGGAGGGGCACATCATCGACTCCGGGATGATGCAGCGGGCGTTCGGACTCGTGATGGACCTCGGCGGCGACTTCGAGGTCGAGGAGTTCGTCGTCGGCAAGCACAAGGACAAGACGTCGCACTGCCGGATGGCCGTCTCGGCCGGTCCGGACGAGGACGACGCCGAGTTACAGGAGATTCTGCACGAACTGCACCAGATCGGCGCGAACCTCATCGATCCGGTGGACGCCCGCGTCGTCCCCGCTCCGGCCGACCAAGTCGTCCCGCACGGCTTCTACTCGACGACGAACCACCCCACGCGCGTCCGCTACGAGAGCGAGTGGATCGACGTCGAGAACATCGAGATGGACTGCGCGATAGTGGTCGAGGACGACGGCGACGACGTCCGCGCGTACACGAAGGTGCTGAACGCCATCGAGGAGGGTGACCTCGTCGTGACCGACGAGGCGGGCGTCCGCGTCGACCCGCCCGAACGCCCCCGCGACGCCTCCGGCCCGTTCGGGTTCATGCAGGGCGGCGTCTCCTCGGAGCGACCCTCCGAGTCGCTCATCAAACAGGTCGCGGAGGCTCTCGAAGAGACGAAACGGGAGGGGGGGAACGTGCTCGTCGTCGCCGGCCCGGCCCTCATCCACGCCGGCGCGGCCGAGGACTTAGCCCGCCTCGTCCGCGAGGGCTACGTCGACATGATATCCGCGGGCAACGGCTTCGCCACCCACGACATCGAACGCGGTCTGTACGGCACCTCGCTCGGGATGGATATGGAGACGATGGAGCACCCGCGGAAGGGGCACAAACACCATATCTACACCATCAGCGAGGTCATCCGCGCGGGCGGCATCGAGGAGGCCGTCGAAGAGGGCCTCATCGGCAGCGGAATCATGTACGAGTGCGTGCAGAACGACGTACCGTACGTCCTCGCCGGGTCCATCCGCGACGACGGCCCCCTTCCGGACACCATCACCGACGCGGTGGAGGCGCAGAACGCCATCCGCGAACAGGCCCACGAGGCCGACATGGTGTTGATGCTCTCGACCCTCCTGCACTCGGTGGCCGTCGGCAACTGCCTCCCCTCGACGACGCGCGTCGTCTGCGTCGACATCAACCCCGCGACGGTGACGCAGTTGCTCGACCGCGGGAGTTCACAGGCCATCGGCATGGTGACCGACATCGGGACGTTCGTGCCGACGCTGGCCGACGAGG
Organism: Halogeometricum sp. S1BR25-6; assembly: GCF_031624495.1. Classification (NCBI taxonomy): domain Archaea; kingdom Methanobacteriati; phylum Methanobacteriota; class Halobacteria; order Halobacteriales; family Haloferacaceae; genus Halogeometricum; species Halogeometricum salsisoli. The sequence goes on from NZ_JAMQOP010000002.1 coordinate 516,698, forward strand.
TGCTGACCGGCGACAGTTCGGTCACGGACGGCGGCGAGGACGCCGAGGAGGACGCGGCGGACGACTGAACCTCACTCCATCCGTTCGAGCGGAACGACCGACATCGGTCGGTTCGAGTTGAGGAGAATCTTCTGCGCCGTGCTGCCGAAGACGACTTTCGCCGTCGGGTTGCGCTTGCGGACGCCGAGGAGAATCTCGTCGGCGTCGACCTCCTCGGCGTAGTCGAGGACGTCCGTGGCGGCGTCGTTGCCGCGGACGAACTGGCGGGTCTCCACCTCGGCGAACCCGCCGAGACGGGACGCGACGACGTTGAGGGCGTCTTCGCCGTCGCGCGCGTCCTCGCCCGACGTCTCGTCGCCGCCGGGCAGGGAGTTCACCGCGTGGACGGTGTCGCCGTCGTCGAGGCGGGAGAGCAGGTAATCGCAGAGGGCGGCGCTCGTGTCGACGTGGTTCGTCGCCAGCACGTACGTTGTCATACCCCACGATTCGCGTCGTGTGACAAAAATCCGCCGCCCCCGGTGCGCGGACGGTCGATTCGACCCCGCCCGAACACAAAGCCTATACCGAACAGTTCTATCTGCTGACGTATGAACCGAGACGCCGCCCTCGCGACGGCCGCCGTCGGAGTCGTCGCCGTCGCCCTCCTCGCGGTCCTCGCCGTTCCCGGGGTGCTCGCCGACCCCGCCGAGGAGGTGACCCGACCCGGACCGGTCGACGTGACGGAGATGAACATCGGCTACGACGACGCCGCGGTCCGCGGCGAGACGGTGACGCTCGGCGTGGAGACGCGCATGCGTCACCGCGGCGACCCGACGCCGAACGTGACGCTTCTCGTCCGCGCCGTCGACGCCGACTCCGGACTCGTGGCGACGACGGAGACGGTCGACGTCGGAACGCTCGAAGACGACGGCGAAACGGCCGTCGGGACGAACCTCACGGTCGAACGCGAAGGGGGCTACCGCATCGAGGCGGTCCTGTTCCGCGACGACGAACGCGTCGACGAGGCGTCGAAGACGGTCCGCGGGTTGGAGGCGCTGACGCCGGCGTACGCGCGGACGACCGTCGCGTTCAGCGACCGCGAGGCGCTCCCGCCCCTCTCCTTTTCGGTCGCGGAGGGCGGCGGAAACCGGACGACGCTGGACCTCGCGGCGTCGCTGACGAACGCGGGGGATTCCCCCTCCGAGGACCTCGCGGTGACGTTCGTCCTGCGGCAGGCGGACTCGAACGTCGTCGCCGCGCGGACGACGAGCGACGTGGGGGCGATTCGACCGGGGCGGACCACCACGACGACGGCGTCGGCGACGGTGCCGGCGGGCTACAACTACTACCTCGACGCCGTGCTGACGAAGGACGGCGTCGTCGTCGACACCGCCCGCGCGGCGGCGAACCTCGACCCGACGAGGCGCATCGCCGTGAACGAGACCGAAGAGGAAGTAGAGTTCCGCGTCGAGGACTTCGAGTCCGGCGGCGCGGAAGGGGGTCGGTCGACGGAGATGCCGGAGGCGACGGCGGCGGGCGAGACGGACGGCGGCGCGGCCGGGTTCGGCGTCGGCGTCGCCGCCGTCGCCCTCCTCGCGGCGGCGCTTCTCGCGCGGAGGCGAGAACGATGACCGACCGAGCGGGGGCGGACAGAGAGAGGAACGATGCGGCGGACGCAGACGGAGACACGACCATGCCAACCGATTCGACGACCGAGACGGGAGCACCGACGCGGGAACCGAGCGACGACGAGGGGAGCGCCGTCGACAGACTGCGAACGACGCTGAATTACGCCGTCCTCGGCGGACTGCTGCTCCTGGCGGCGATTTCGGCGGTGCAGTTGTACCTCGCCGTCGGGCGGACCATCTCCACGTTCGTCGTCTACGAGTACCGCGCGCCGCTGATGGTCGCGTTCAACCTCGCCGTCCTGTTGCTCGCCGCGCTCGGAATCTCGCTGCAACTGCGCCGCCTATCGGGGTCCGAGGAGGAGTGAGCGGTCAGACGACGAACAGCCACGCGAGGAACACCGCCAGACCGCCGAGGAAGGTGCTGGCGACGGCGTGGAGACGGAGTTCGTCGAGGAGGTCGTGGGCGTCACCCTCCACCGAGAGGTGTTCGTGTATCTCGCTGCCTATCTCACAGCGGGGGAGGAAGTCCATCGCGACGTGGAGAAAGACGCCCGCGGCGAAGCCGAAGACGACGCCGCGGAACGGCGCCGACCCCGGCAGGACGACGACGCTGGCGAGGATGGCCGCGATTCCGAGCGCCGACGCCGGGAGCAGGAGCGCCGAGACGGCGCGCCGCTTCGAGGCGAGGCGGCGCGCGGCGGCGTACCCCGCCGGTCCCTTGTGCGAGACGATAGCGAGGCCGAGCGTCGGACCGAGGTTCGGCATGTTCCCGTAGACGATACCGATGATGAGGCCCGCCGAGAAGGCGTGCGCGGCGAGTTCCGCGACGGTCCGGTCGACGGGTAACTCCATGTGCGCGAGTCGGTGGCCGACGGTGTGGGAGCCGAACCCGGCCAGCAGACCCGCCGCGATGCCGAACCCGCCGTACTGCGGGTGGTGGCCGATGGCCTGCGGCACCAAGAAGACGGCCGCGCTGGTCACCATCGCGCCGCTGGCGAGACCGTAGCCCCACACGAGGGCGTTCGCCCCCTCGTCGCGATGTCGGGCGCCGAGGGGAGCGGCGAGCGCCATCGCCGCGAACGCCACCCAGGTTATCCCGAGCAGTTTCCACGCGCCGGCGCTGGCCGCGTACACCGAGAGCGCGACGAAGACGGCGGTAGCGCCGACGCCGACGCGAGAGATTCGGGACACGCTGTTAACTCTCGAACCGAGGTTAATATGACCCACGATGTTAACTCCATAGACGAAGTTAATAACAATGTCGGTCGGACGCCGCTCGGTGTCGACCGAGAAACTGAGGCCGAAGCCTCAGCGCGTCGCGTCCTTCCACGCGCGCAGGTCGAGGCGGGCGCCGTCGAGGTCAGAACGGTCGAGTGCGGCGGCCCAGACGAACATCGGCGCGACGTCCGCGGGGTCGCGACCCGCCCCGCCGGAGAGGTCCGTCGCCACGAGTCCGGGGTCGACGATGCCGACGGCCGGGTCAGCGTCGGCCGCGAACTGCCGGGCGAGACCCTCGACGGCCGCCTTGGAGACGGCGTAGGCGCCCATTCCGGGTTTCGCGTCTGCGGCGATAGACCCGGAGGGGACGAGGACGCGCGCGTCGTCGCTCGCGTGGGGGAGGAACTCCCGAACCGACGCGAACACGCCGCGGACGTTCGTGCGGAGGGTATCGTCGAACCGGGTGTAGGACTCCTCGCCCATCGGCGCCTCGCCCGGCGCCGCGTGGTTCACCGCGGCGTTGGCGACGAGGACCGCGATTCCGTCCGCGCCGGCGCCGCGCGCGGCCGTCTCCATCAGTCGTTCCACGTCGAACTCGTCGCGCACGTCGGCGCGGACGGCCTCGACGGACCCCGCCGCGCCCTCGGCGTCCGCGACGACGCCCGAGAGCGACCCCTCGTCGCGGGCGCAGGCGACGACGCGCGCCCCTTCGGCGGCGAACGCCGCCGCGAGGGCCGCCCCGATTCCGCGACTCGCGCCCGTGAGTACGACCGTCCGACCGTCTACGTCCATGCCTCCCGTGAGGACGCACACACCGTAAGCGCTCCGTCGGCGGAACCCGGGGGCCGTTCCGCCACAGTCAGTCGATTTATGCGTTCTACGTCCTAAGGTCGGCTATGAAATCTGTCTCGGATCTCTCCGCGGTCGAGGGGTCGTCCGTGGTCGTCGTCGGCGGCGGATTCGGCGGCCTCTCGACGGCGTGCTACCTCGCCGACGCCGGCGCCGACGTGACCCTCCTCGAGAAGAACGAACAGTTGGGCGGGCGGGCGAGTCGCCTCGAACGGGACGGGTTCCGCTTCGACATGGGGCCCTCGTGGTATCTCATGCCCGACGTGTTCGAGGACTTCTTCGGCCACTTCGACCGCACGCCCTCGGATTACTACGGGCTGACGCGACTGGACCCCCACTACCGCATCTTCTTCAAGGACGGCGACAGCGTCGACATGGTGTCGGACCTCGAAGCGAACAAGGAGACGTTCGAGTCGTACGAACCCGGCGCGGGCGAGCAGTTCGAGAAGTACCTGGAGAAATCCGAGAAGAACTACGAGGTGGGGATGGAGCACTTCGTCTACACCGACCGGACCGAACTCTCCGATTTCGCCACCTGGGACGTGATGAAGAACGCGCGCGGCCTCTCGCTCGTCGGGTCGATGCAGGACCACGTCGAGCGCTACTTCTCGCACCCGAAACTCCAGCAGATCATGCAGTACACCCTCGTCTTCCTCGGGGGCGCGCCGAACAACACTCCGGCGCTGTACAACCTCATGAGCCACGTCGATTTCAACATGGGCGTCTACTACCCCGACGGCGGACTCGGCGGCGTCGTCGACGGCATGGCCGAACTCGGCAAGGAACTCGGCGTCGACTTCCGCGTGAACGCCCCGGCGACGGAGATTCGCGGCCGCGAGGGCGGGTTCGTCGTCCGCACCGAGGGCGGGGAGTTCTACTCCGACTACGTCGTCAGCGACGCCGACTACCGACACACGGAGATGGACCTCCTGCCCGAGGGCAAGCGGCAGTACGACGAGGACTACTGGGACACCCGGACGTACGCCCCCTCCGCCTACTTACTCTACCTCGGCGTCGAGGGCGACGTGCCGAACCTCGAACACCACACGCTCGTCCTCCCGACGGACTGGAACGACCACTTCGAGAAGATATTCGACGACCCGGCGTGGCCCGACGACCCCGCCTACTACCTCTGCGTCCCCTCGAAGACGGACGACGACGTCGCCCCCGAGGGACACTCGAACCTGTTCGCTCTCGTGCCCATCGCCGCCGGACTCGACGACACGCCGGAGCGGAGAGAAGAGTATCGAAACCTCGTACTGGACGACATCGCGGAGCACACCGACGAGGACCTGCGCGACCGCATCGTCTTCGAGGAGTCCTTCTGCGTGAGCGACTTCGCCGAGCGCTACAACAGCACGCGCGGGACGGCGCTGGGCCTCGCGCACACGCTCAGGCAGACGGCGCTCCTGCGCCCGCCGCACCACTCCGAGGAGGTTCCCGGCCTCTACTTCACGGGGTCGTTCACCACGCCCGGCATCGGCGTCCCGATGTGTCTCATCAGCGGACGTCTGACGGCCGAAGAGATGGCCGAACGGGTCGCGTGACGCGCGCCGCGTCCGCCCGCGGCCGACTCTCCTATCTCTTCACGCTGTCGCGGCCGCGCTTTTGGCTCTACCTCGCCGGCCCCGTCCTCGTCGGCGCCGCCTTCGCCGCCGACGTCGTGAGCGACCTGTACGCCCTACCCACCCTCGTCCTCGCGGGCTACTTCCTCCTGCCGGCGAACGTGCTCGTCTACGGCGTCAACGACGCGTTCGACGCCGACGTCGACGAACGAAACCCGAAGAAAGACGAGAAGGAGGCGCGCTGGCGGGGGAATGGGGACGCCGTCGTCACCGCCGTCGTCGTCGCCTCGGGACTCCTCGGCGTCGTCGCGTTCGCCGTCACCCCGACGCTCGCGTGGCCGTACCTCGCGGGCTTTTTCTTCCTCGGCATCGAGTACAGCGCCCCTCCTCTGCGATTCAAAACAACGCCGCTTCTCGACTCCGTCTCGAACGGGCTGTACGTCATGCCCGGCGCGGCGGCGTTCGCCGCCGTCGCGGGCCGTCACCCGCCCGCGGCCGCCGTCGTCGGCGCGTGGCTGTGGACGATGGGGATGCACACGTTCTCGGCGATTCCCGACATCGAACCGGACCGCGAGGCGGGCATCCGCACGACGGCGACGCTCCTTGGCGAGCGCCGCACGTACGCCTACTGCGCGCTGTGTTGGCTCGCCGCCGCGGCCGGGTTCGCCCTCGTCGACCCGCGCCTCGGCGCCGTGCTGTTCGCCTATCCCGTGGCCGTCTTCGCCGTCGTCCGCTCGAACGTCGACGTCGAACGCGCCTACTGGTGGTATCCGGCCCTGAACACGCTCGTCGGCACGGCCCTCACGGTGGGAGCACTCTGGAGGCTGGTGCATGGCTGAGTCGAACTTCTCCGTTCAGGAACGACTCCCGACCACGCGCGAGGAGTGGGAGCGGCGGCTAGACCGACTTGTCCGGGAGAACCGCTTCACCATCTCGGTGTTCTTCCCGCTGAACGGCCTCGTCCTCCTCCTCGCCAGCGCCGAGGGCTGGTTCGACGGGACGCTCCTCGCCCCGTTGGCGTTCAACGGCCTGTTCATCCTGTTCGGGACGATGGTGATGCGCTCGCCGCTGGTCGTCGGCGTCCTGCCGCGGACGACGCGGCGGGCGGCGACGGGCGTCGGCCTGCTGACGCTGTACGCCTACGCCATCGAGTACACCGGCGTCCACACCGGCTTTCCCTACGGAAGCTTCTCGTACGGCGTCGACCTCGGACCGACCGTCGGGGGCGTTCCGCTCGGCCTCCCGGTGTTCTTCGTCCCCCTCGTGATGAACGCCTACCTGCTCTGCGTCCTCCTGCTCGGCGACAGAGCCGAGAACGCGGCCGTCCGCCTCGCGACCGTCGTCGCCGCCGTGCTGGCGATGGACGTGGTGCTGGACCCCGGCGCCGTGGCCCTCGGCTTCTGGGCGTACGACCCCGCCGGCCCGTTCTACGGCGTCCCGTGGTCGAACTACGCGGGGTGGGTTGTGAGCGCCGCTGTCGCCGTCGCCCTCCTCGATTGGGGGTACGACCGCGACGCCCTCCTCGCCCGCCTCGACGACTGCGAGTTCATGCTGGACGACCTCGTCTCGTTCGTCATCCTCTGGGGCGGAATCAACGCCTGGTTCGGCAACTGGATACCCGTTGCCGTGGCGGCGCTGTTCGGCGTCGGTCTGCTGAAGACCGAGCGGTTCGACTCGCGGGTGCTTCGGATTCGCCGGTGAGGGAGAGAGACGGGGCGAGCGGCCGGAGACGAGCTATTCGCCGCGGGTGAAACTGCGGACCCAACTCGACAGGCGACCGACGGTGCGTCCGGTGGGGACGCGTCGGACGCCCGGATGCTCGTGGTGGGAGGTGTCCTCCTCGGGGTACGGGACGACGCTCACCTTCCGGAACACCGTCTCGGGGTCCTTCTCGACGGCCCAGTACGCCCGCGTCTTCGCCAACAGGAGGAGTTTACGCGAGGTGGACAGCGACGGCGTCGCCGACAGTACGTCGTAGTTCCGGCGGCGAATCGCGCGGTGGTGGTCGGCGTACAGCACCGCCGACAGGAGCACGGCGAACTGACAATCGGAGGGGAGATACTGGATGCCGCGCACGCCCTCGCGGTAGAGCGCCTCCGTCCGGCGCATCTCCGCGCGCATCGCGTTCCGAAAGCTCTCGTCGGTACGGAACGAGCGCAGTTGCTCGGCGGTGACGCCGTGTTCGCGCAGGGTCTCCTGCGGGAGATACACCCGGTCGCGTTCGACGATGTCCTCGCGCACGTCGCGCAGGAAGTTCGACATCTGGAACGCCTCGCCGAGCGCCGTCGCGTGCGGGAGCGCCTTCTCGGCGTCCGGCGAGCGCATGATGGCCGTCATCATCCGGCCGACGGCGGCGGCCGACCCGTCCATGTACGCCTCCAGTTCCTCGTACGTCTCGTACTCGCCCTTGTCGATGTCCGCGAGCATCGCGTCGACGAAGATGTTCACGTCTTCCTCGGCGATGCCGTGCTCTTCTCGGAGTTCGGCGAACGCCGAGAGCACAGGGTCGTCCGTCTCGCGTTCGCCCAGCGCCTCCGCGCGGAGGTGCTCTAACTGCTCGCGTTGGACCGCTGGTTCGGCGGTGTCCTCGGCGTCGACGACTTCGTCCGCGACGCGGAAAAACGCGTAGAGCACGTACGTCGCGTGTCGGACCCGGCGGGGCAGCACCCTCGTCGCGAGGTGGAAGGTTTTGCCGGTCTGTCGCTGGATCGCCTTGCTACGTTGGACCTGCTCCTGTCTTACCATTGTGAGAGATTCAGTGGCGGCACACTTCGGGCGGTGACGACGCGACCACGCATCTACTTGATGACTATAGTGCTCGCACCGACATAATCGTTCGTCCCGAAACTTTAACCCAGCACAGTCCTACACCGTGGTTTCGCCGGCGAAATCGACTGACTGCGGACCGGTCCCGAGCGGTGTCGCCGCGGAAGTGCCGCCCGAGGCATCTGTCAGGTGTTTACCAGAAGGTGTCGCTGCAGTCGTAGACGACGCCGTGCCGGGGGCAGACGTACTTGCAGTGGCGGCGATGCATCGGTTCCTCGCACAGCGGACAGGGCCGGCCGCCTCGCGTCTCGCTCACAGGTCGAGATGGAACCCCGAGCGCCATCACTGTTTCTCGACGGCGTCGGACCGCCGGGTGCGGACGGGATTCGACGCGGCGTCCGGACGATGTTTATGCCGGTCCCGACGGCGACGGAGAGGACCGACGACGTCCGAACGAATCGCGTAAAAGTCGAGTTCCGAACGAAGTCGGCGGGTCGGGCTACGGAGCCCGTTCTTCGAGAGTCAGTTCAGCACTCCGACCAGCCGCAGGACTCGCACGTCTTGCAGCCTTCGGAGTAGTACAGCGTCATGTTCCCACAGTCGGGACACTCGGGACTTTCGCCCGCCGCCAGCAGGTCGTCGACGGCGCCCTCTGCGTTCGAGGACGCGGTATCGGCGTCGGTGCCGGCGCTGACGTCGATGTCTACGTTCGGGTCGTCGGCGACCGTCGCCCCTCCGTCCGGTTCGGGCGCGTCGACGCTGTCCCCGGTCGCCTCTTCGGAGAGTTCCGTCAGGCTCTGCTGCTGCGGGTAGCCCTTGTCTATCTCGCCGTCGAGGTAGCGGCGCATCGCCGTGCCGATGGCATCCGGGATGCTGTTTATCTGCTCGCCTTTGTCCCAGGCGACCTTCGGGCTGCGGATGCCCTGCAGTTCGCTCGCTATCTCGGCGGGGTCGACGCCCGAGCGGAGCGCCGTCGAGATGGTCTTGGCCAGCGCCTCGGTGAACGAGGCGGTGAAGCCGCCGGAGTTGCCGATGTTGGCGAACAGCTCGAACGGGTCGCCCGTCTCGGGGTCCTCGTTGATGTTGACGTACAGTTTCCCGTAGCCGGTGTCGATGCGCTGGGTGACGCCGTGGAGCACGTCCGGCCGCGGGCGCTTCTTCCCGAGGTTGCGCTCGCCGTCGGCCGCCGCCAGCAGCCGCTCGACTTCGCCGTCAAGCGCCGCTCGGACGTCCTCGTTGTCGAGGAAGCCCTGCAGGCCGCCGAACACCTCCTCCATCTGGTCGACCAGCGTCTCCGCCGCCTCGCCCTCGTCGGCGAAGTCGGCGTTCTTCGCGCGCGTCGTCAGCACCTGCTTCGAGCGCGTCCCGTCGCGGTAGACGGTGACGCCCTTCCCGCCGTTGTCGTAGATGTAGCGGTACACCTCGTCCATGTCCTCCTTCGAGGCGGAGTTCGGGAAGTTGCAGGTCTTCGAGATGGCCGAGTCGACGCCCGTCTGACAGGCCGTCTGAACCGCCGCGTGGTCCTTGCCCGAGAGGTCGGAGGTGACGACGAACAGTTCGCCGATGGCATCCGGAACGGTGTCGAGTCCCTCGACGCCGTCGAACTCGTTGTTCGACATCTGTTCTTGGGCCTCGCGTTTGACCGCGTCGACGTCAACGTCGTTCTCCTCCAAGACGCGGAGGAAGTAGTCGTCGAACTCGACGAGCATCTCGTCGCCCTGCACGTCGTCGGAGACGTTCTTGTAGTAGGCGACGTTGTAGATGGGTTCACAACCGCCCGTCGTGTTGCCGATCATCGACGTCGTTCCGGTCGGCGCGATGGTCGTCGTGTTGTGGTTGCGGACGGGGAAGCCGTCGGTCCACTCGTCGGCGTCCAGTCCGGTGTGGTGCTCGAACCACTCGCGGTACTCCGTCGGGTCGGCGAACTTGGAGTCGCCCCAGTCCTCGAAGGAGCCGCGCTGTTCGGCGAGTTCGTGGCTAGCCCACTTCGACTGATGGTTGATGTGGGTCATCAGCTTCCCGGCGACTTCGTTGCCCTCGTCGCTGCCGTAGCGGATGCCCAGTTGGATGTACAACTGCGCGAGTCCCATCACGCCGAGGCCGATTTTCCGCATCTGACGGACCTTCTCCTCTATCTTCTCGACGGGGAAGTCCGACATCGTGACGACGTTTTCGAGGAAGCGCGTCCCCTCGGCGATGCGGTGGTCGAACGCGTCCCAGTCGATGGCCTCCTCGAGGAAGGCGTCGACGGCCGCCTCGGTGTCGGCGTACTCGTCGCCGTGCTCGTCGTGCCAGACGCGCCAGTCGGGGGCGTCCGTCGCCGCGAGCGTCGAGAGGTTGATGTGCCCGAGGTTGCAGGCCTCGTACTCCTCTAACGGCTGCTCGCCGCAGGGGTTCGTCGCGAGGATGCGGTGTTCGGGGTGTTTCTCAACGTCGAAGGAGTGCTCTTTGTTCACCCGTTCGAGGTAGATGACGCCCGGTTCGCCGTTCTCGTAGGCGCCGTCGACCATCTGGTCCCACAGCTTTTGTGCGGGGACCGAGAGCACCTCGCCGACTTCGACGTGCTCGCCGAGACCGAACATGTCGTATATCTCCTTGGTCTCGGGCGTGGCGACGTGCGGTTCCTCGGTGCGCGGGTTGGTGAACGTGAACTCCTCGTCCGCGTAGAGCGCCTCCATGAAGTCGTCGGTGACGCCGACGGAGATGTTGAAGTTCGAGAGGTGGCCCTCGACGGCGTTGCGGAGGTGTTTGGGAACTTTCCCCTCCTCGTCGATGAGTTCGCGGGCCTCTTCGAGGGCGTCCGCGAAGGAGTTGTGCGTGAAGTCGTCGGGGTCGTTCAGACGCAGCGAGTGGGCCAGGGAGACGTCCTTGTTCTTCGAGTGGATGAACTGGATGACGTCCGGGTGCGAGACGCGCATGACCCCCATCTGCGCGCCGCGGCGCGCGCCGCCCTGCGCGATGGTCTCACACATCTGGTCGTACGTCCGCATGAACGTGATGGGACCGGAGGCGATTCCGCCGGTGGAGCCGACGGCGTCGCCGTAGGGGCGGAGGCGCCAGAAGGCGTAGCCCATCCCGCCGCCGGACTGGAACACCTCGGCGGCCTCCTTGGCCGTCTGGTGGATGTCGGTGATGTCGTCCTCGGGCGAGTCGACGAAGCAGGCCGAGAGCTGTTGGAGTTCGTCGCCGGCGTTCATCAGCGTCGGCGAGTTCGGCATGAAGGAGAGCGACTCCATCATCTCTTGGAACGTCTCGCGCTTCTCCTCGACGACGTCCCGAACCTCCCCGGGGAGTTCGGGGACGATGGTGTCGTAGGCGAACTTGTTGACGTTGTACACCGACAGCGTCGCCTCCGCGTCGTCACCAGAAGCGTCCGCTTCTGGCTGGCTCACGGGAGCTTCGCTCCCGTGAACGTCCTCCGTGGTGACCCCCTTTCCGAACACCTCGGCGGCGAGTTCGTCGCGCCGCGGGTGGCCGGGTTTCAGTTGGTCGGGCGTGACCGTTATCTCCTCGTCTCGGCGTTCGGCCTCGTAGACGGCCTCGGCAAGCGAGATGTTCTTCGCCACGCGGGCGAACAGTTCCTCCTGCGTCTCCGTCAGGTCGCCGTTGGCGTCCTTGCGCAGGTACCGCGCCGGCAGAATGTTGTTGTAGGCGTTCGAGGTGAGTCGCTCCGCCAGCGTCTCCCCCTCGGTACGCTTGATGGGCAGGACGAGTTCGTCCGCCGATAAGTCCGCGCCGCTCATCTACTGTTCCTCCCGCCCAGCGTCCCCGCACCGGGCGATTTCGAGTCGGATAGCGTGCTCAGTTCCAGGCATAGTAACGATGGCTTGTGAGTACGGGTGCGTCCGTTAAGGCTTCGGTATCGGTGACTCACGTTCGAACTGTCAGATTCGATACCTACCGCCGACCCCACACCCCCCTAGGTCGGACGGCGTCGATATCGACTACGTGCCGTCCCTCAATAACCGTGGTTGAAGCGCGGTGAAAGTGATACTTTCCACCACCCAATCGGCCGACAGAGTGCCGTTGTGCAGACGAACCAAAGGGGGGTCGAAGGAGGCTGATTCGAGGGGCCGCCGACCACCCACGGCAGCGAGTCCGAGTATTTGAACGCGACGCACCCTCCGGGCTCGAGAGAACTACCAGAAGCAATATGGTTTCGAAACCGACGGTCCGCGAGCCCTCTCACGCCGCGTTTCGAGGTCGAGATGCGGGTCCCGCTTGGGGGCGAGACCGTCCGGGGCCGTCGGGAGGATTTCTATCCCACAAGGTTATACTCTGCGAGGTTGATAGTTCACGTATGCACTTCGCACTCGGCAGCGCTCTGGGGGCGCTGCTCACCCTCCCGATGCAACTCGGCGGACTGCTGGAAACGCAACTCGGACAGGCGTTCGTCGCCGTCGTCGCCCTGGCCGTCGTCGTCGTCGTCGGCCGCATCGTCCTCAACATCGCGTGGCGCCTCGTGACCATCGCGGCCCTCGTCATCGGCGTGTTGCTGCTGCTCTCCTTTTTCGGTATGGGCATCTGAGGCGGCCTCGGCAGGAGTCGGGCCGCCGGAGACTCCCGTTCCTCGTTCGACGCGAGCGGCGGCGGCAGGACTAACTGAAGGCGGCGGTGGACCGATGGGTCGGTTTCGTTCGACGCTCGGTAGAAGAGAGCGGTGTGACGCGCGAGAACTCAGGCGGCGACCGCGGAATCGTCGTCGTCCGCCTGCCACCAGATGACGCCCGCGAGCGCCAGACCGCTGAGGAACAGCCCCCAGTTGACGACCGGGTCGTTGTAGTAGAACACGTCGACGGTGACGATTTTGGTCTCGACGAACGGCCAGAACGGTTCGACCTGCGGGGCGATGTCCGGCGCGGACAGCATGTCGGCGAACAGGTGGCTGAGACCGCCGACGAACACCGCGCCGATGGCGTAGACGTACGAACTGCCCGCGGGCGGGACGAGGTAGTCGCCGTCGAACCGCGGAACGACCCACTTCGCCAGGATGGCGCCGATGACTATCGAGGCGGCGGCGACGAAGACGATGGTGTGGACGACGCCGTGGTGGTTGACCGTCTGGAACGCCTTCGACAGCCAGAGATCGATGTCGGGTAGCAGCGAGAACGGCGCGCCGAGGGCGACGAACCCGAGCGCCGTCTTCCCGTCGTAGGCGAGCCAGCTTACGATGGCGAGCCAGATCAGTCCCATTCCGAGGTGTCCGATGATGTCGACCATGGTGACGTACATACGAGTCAAAAAGTTGTATCTGGTGGCCCTTCGAGAGACGGACGCCCGGGGTCGGGCGAGAGGAGACCGGACGCGTCGCCGTCGCACTCAGGCGACGACGCGTTCGTCTCCGACGACGGTCGCTAGGAAGTTCCGCATCACGTCGTGGCCGACGCCCGTCAGCACCGACTCGGGGTGGAACTGCACCGCCTCGATGGGGAACTCGCGGTGGCGCACCCCCATCACGAGTTCCGTCCCATCGTCGGACTCGCTTTCGCCGGCCCCGTGGACCGTCGTGGCCGACACCTCGAAGCAGTCGGGCACTTCGGTGGCGACCAGCGAGTGGTAGCGGCCGGCCTGGAACCCTTGTTCTAACCCTCGAAACACGCCGCGGCCGTCGTGGTCGACCGGAGAGGCCTTGCCGTGGACGGGGTCGGGGGCGTGGCCGACGCTGCCGCCGTAGGCGTACACCGCGGCTTCGAGGCCGAGACACACCCCGAGCGTCGGGACGGACTCGGAGAGCGTCGTCAGCACCTCGTTCGTCACGCCGACGTCGCGGTCGTTCTTCGGGTGTCCCGGACCCGGACTGACGACGAGGGCGTCCGGATCGAGACCGCGAATCTCGTCGAGCGACGCCGTGTTCTTTCGGACGAGCACCTCCACCGGCTCACCGGACGACGTCCGGTTGCTCGACGGGCTTCGCCCGTCGGTGTCGCCGTCCACCCGCTGTTCGGAGAGATACTCCACGAGGTTGTACGTGAACGAGTCGAAGTTGTCGACGACGACGACGCGGAGGCTCATCGGCGGGCCTCCTCGGGGGCGGCCTCCGAATCGTCTTCGCCGCCGGTACCGTCCGCGGGCGTCCGCTCGATTCGCTCGACGGCGGCGAGGACGCCGCCCATCTTCTGCTCCGTCTCCTCGTACTCGGCGGCCGGGTCGCTGTCGGCAACGAGGCCGGCGCCCGCGCGGACCGAGATGGTGTCCTCCTCTCCCGAGCGGTCGACCGTCGCGGTGCGGATGACGATGGCGAAGTCGGCGTCGCCGGACCACGAGTAGTAGCCGACGCCGCCGCCGTACATTCCTCTAGGAGTGAGTTCCAACTCGTCAATTATCTCCATCGCGCGCACCTTCGGCGCGCCGGTGAGCGTCCCGGCGGGGAACGTCGCGCGCGTCGCGTCGAACGAATCCTTGCCGGCCGCGAGCGTTCCCGTCACCGTGGACTCGATGTGCTGGACGTGGCTGTACTTCAGGACGTTCATGAACTCCTCGACGCGGACGCTGCCCGCCTCGCTCACCCGGCGGACGTCGTTGCGCGCGAGGTCGACGAGCATCGTGTGCTCGGCGCGTTCCTTCCCGTCGGCGAGCATCTCGCCCGCGAGGCGGCGGTCTTCGACGGGACTCGTCCCGCGTTCGCAGGTGCCCGCGATGGGGTTCGAGACGACCCGGTCGCCGTGGACGGAGACGAGCGTCTCCGGACTCGCACCGACGATGTGCCGGTCGTCGTGGCGGAGCAGGTACATGTACGGCGAGGGGTTCACGGTCCGGAGCGCCTCGTACAGACCCATCGGGTCCACCGCCCCGCGGAGTTCGCGGACGCGGGAGATGACGCCCTGGTAGATGTCGCCGTCGAGGACGCGCTCTTTCGTCTCGCGGACGGCCGCCTCGTACTCGTCTCTGGGGCCGGCCGTCTCGCCCGTGCGGACGAAGCCGCCGGTGTCGGGGGCCTCCGCCGCTCGCAGGGTCGCGACGACGTCTCGGGCCTCCGCGAGCAGTTCGTCGTACACCTCGCCCGCGTCGTCGTCCGGGCCGACGACGGGCGTGCAGACGAGCGTCGCCGTCCCTTCGGCGTGGTCGAACGACAGGGTGCGCGTCGTGAGGACGAACTCCGCGTCCGGGGTGTCCGTCTCGGGACGGTCGACGCCCACCTCTTCGAGCCAGAGGTCGTAGACGGCCTCGTAGGCGAGGAAGCCGACCAGACCACCGCGCAGGCGCTGTCGGTCGTCGTCCGGGAAGCCGACGCGCGGGAGGTCCGGGAGCGCCCCGCGGAGTCGGTCCAGCACGTCGCCGTCGCCGGGGTCGAGATAGCGTGCGGCGCGGCCGCCGAGCGACTTGACCGAAGTGCCGTCGGGGCCGACGGTGACGACGGCCTCGGGGTCGTAGCCGACGAACGAGTAGCGGGCGTGTCGGTCCGCCGTCGCGTGGTCCGGCGCGAACGCGCCGTCGGGGTCGCTGGAGGCGGTCTTCTCGGCGCTCTCTAAGAGAAAGCCGTAGTCGCTGCGGTCCGCGAGCGCCGCGTACGCCGTCATCGGCGTCGTCGCCGGCAGGTCGGCGGTGACGTGCGCGACGACCGGACGCTCCTCGTCGTCGAGGAGCGAGACGAACTCCGCGCGCGAGAGCGACAGCGAGGCGTCGACGTCAGCGTCGGCGACCCCGTCCGCGCGCGTCACGTCCGCACCTCCGCGGCGTCGGCGGCCGCGGCCTTGGCGTTCTCGACGAACGCCCGCACGGCGTCGGGGTCCTTCACGCCGCCCTCGGACTCGACGCCACTGGCCACATCGACGGCGTAGGGGTCGACCGTCTCGATGGCCTCTGCGACGTTGTCGGGCGTCAATCCACCCGCGAGAATCACCGGCGCGTCGAGCGTCGAAGCCACTTTGGCCGTCTGCTGCCAGTCGTGCGTCTCGCCGGTGCCGCCCGCGCCCTCCTCGCTCACGGAGTCGACGACGACGCCGTCGACGGCCGCGTCGATGGCGCGGGCTCGCTGCGGTTCCTCGGCGTCGACGACGGCGACGACGCAGGCGTCCACCGCGGCGCGGACGGCGCGGTACTCTTCGGCATCGAACTCGCCGTGAATCTGGAGTACGTCGGGTTTCACTCGGTTGCCGACGTCGATGGCCTCGCTGGGCGTCTCCGGCATGGTGACGTGCGTGGCCGAGAGGAACGGCGAGGCGGTGGCGGCGAGTTCGGCCGCCCGGACGAGCGACAGTTCGCGCGGCGTGTCCACGGGGACGCCGGCGATGAAGCCGACGGCGTCCGCGCCCGCCTCCTCGACGACGCGCAGGTCCTCCTCGCGCGTGACGCCGCAAATCTTCACCCGGACCATCTCAGACCTCCGCCGACTCCGCGTCGGGAGCCTCCTCGGTACCGCAGAGGGCCGCGAACGTCTCGGCGGCCGCCCCGGAGTCGATGGCCTCGGCGGCGCGTTCGACGCCAGCCTCGATGCTGTCTGTGAGTCCCGCGACGTATATCGCCGCCCCGGCGTTGGCGAGGATGATGTCCCGCTTCGGTCCCGTTACGTCGCCGGTGACGATGCCGCGGAGGTCCTTGGCGTTCTCCTGCGGCGTGCCGCCCGCCACTTCCGAGACGGGCGCCGGGTCGAGACCGATGTCCTCCGGGGAGAGCGTGTACTCCTTGATCTCCTCCCCTCTGACTTCGGCGACGAGCGTCTCATCGTGGAGCGCGATTTCGTCCATGCCGGAGCCGTGGACGACGAGGGCGCGTTCGACGGACATCTTCGTCAGCGCGCGGGCGAGCACCGGAACGAGGTCCGGGTCGTAGACGCCGACGACCTGCGCTTGCGCGCCCGCGGGGTTCGTCAGAGGTCCGAGCACGTTGAAGACCGTCCGCATGCCGAGTTCCTTCCGCGGGCCGATGACGGCCTTCATCGCGGGGTGGAATACCGTCGCGAGCATGAAGCCGATGCCGTCACGGTCGATTGCGGCCTCGACGGCCGCTGGTTCGGCCTCCACGTCGGCGCCGGCGACTTCGAGCACGTCGGCGCTCCCCGACGAGGAGGACACCGAGTAGTTGCCGTGTTTGGCGACGGCCGCGCCCGCCCCGGCGGCGACGATGGCGCTGGTCGTCGAGACGTTGATGGTGTCGTAGTCGTCGCCGCCGGTGCCGCAGGTGTCCACCAGCGGCGTCCGCTCCGGCGAGATGGTTCGCGCGGCGTCACGCATCCCCTGCGCGAACCCCGCTATCTCCGCCTCCGTCTCGCCCTTCGCCCGTAGCGCGGCCAGCAGCGCGCCGATTTGCGCGTCCGTCGCGCCCTCGAAGACGGCGCTGGCGGCCTCGCGGGCCTCTTCCTGCGTCAGGTCCGTTCCCTCCGTCGCGCGTTCGATGTATGTTTGAAGCGTCATTGTGAGACACCGATGTACGTGTTCGGGTTATGATGTACAAATAAGTACACCAGCATAAGGCTGTCGGGGCGGGACTGGAGCGACGGGAGGGCCGACGTTCGATGAGTCCCGAAAGCGCGTCGCGTCCCCGCGCCGTCCCTCGGAATCGAGCGACTCCGCTCCGATTCGCAACCCTTAATTGTATCCCCGGAAAACGAGGTAATGCGCTCAGACGGGCGCACTGCACGCAGCACACCGGGTTGGTGGTCTAGTCTGGTTATGACACCTCCTTGACATGGAGGAGGCCGGCAGTTCAAATCTGCCCCAACCCACTCACTTTTCCAAGCGAACTACACGGTGAACATCCCGTGTGTTCGCCACTCGCAAGCCGGATACGTTAGTTCCGCAGAGTAGCTTCGAACCGACGGACACCGTGAGCGATGCGAGTGAGGCTCACAACCCGCCCTCCCTACTCTGATCCCTCGCAACGACGAGCGGAGCCGTCGACTCCGCAGTCGTCTCGACGCTGTTCGGTACGAGTCTTCGACTGGGCGCACGCGTCGCTTACAGTTCGCGCCGAGAGACAGCGCCGACGCGATTCGGCGAATCGCTCCGACTACCAGAAGAAAGCACGTCGGCGCGGGTTCGCTCGCTTTCTGAGGTAAGCCCGGCTATCCGAGGAAACCCGCGTTTCCGTTCCCGTTCCCGTTCGTGTTTCCGTTTCCGTTTGCTTCACCGTTCGGCGGTGAGCCGCCCCCGTCGGACTCGTTCGAGGCCGCCTCGTCGGCGTTGTCGTTCGGTTCCGGACCGTCCTCGTCGTCGCCGAGACCGAGGGCGGTTTCGACGAGTCCGCCCTCGTCACCGTCCTTCGCCGGGGGCGCCGCTTCGGCGTTCGGTTCGCTGTCTTCGGTCGCCTCCTCCGTCGCCGTCGGTTCATCAGTCGGCGCTTCGGTCGCTGTGGCAGTTTCCGTCTCGGTGCTGGTCTCCGTCCGAGTCGGGGTCGCGGATTCGGTCGGCGTGGCTGTCGGCTCGTCGGTTGGCGTGGCTGTCGGTTCGTCGGTTGGCGTGGCTGTCGGTTCGCCGGTCGGCGTGGCTGTCGGCTCGTCGGTTGGCGTGGCTGTCGGCTCGTCGGTTGGCGTGGCTGTCGGCTCGTCGGTCGGCGTGGCTGTCGGCTCGTCGGTCGATTCAGCCGTTTCCGTCTCGCGACGCGTCTCGGTCTGCGTCGGGTTCTGCGCTCGGTCCGCGTCGCCGGCTATCGCCGCCGCAGTCGTCAGCAGCGCCGACAGAGCGCCGTCGTCTCCTTCGGTCTCCGTCGGCGCGTCGGTATCGGTCGGTGCCTCGGTCTCCGTTTCGCCGTTCTCGTCGTCGGCGTTCGGTTCGTCCGAGTCCGAATTCGAGTTCGAGTCCGCGTTCGGTTCGTCTTCGTTCTCGTCGGCGTTCTCCGGTGCGTCCGTTTCGGTGTCGGTTTCGGCAGCCGTGTCGGTTGCCGTCTCGGATTCCGCGTCCGCATCGGCGTTCGGGTCGTCCTCGTCGTCGGACTCCGCGTCGACCGCGGCCGAGGCGTTCGCGCCCGCGTCGGTGGGCGTCTCGGTCTCCGTGTCGGTCACGGTATCGGTCGCCGTGTCCGTATCGGTCGCGGTATCGGTTGCCGTGTCCGTGTCGGTATTCGATTCGTCCGAGTCGTCCGAGTCGTCGTCCGCATTCTCGGAATCGTCGGAGTCGGCGTTCGCGCCGTCGGAGCTATCGTCCGAGTCCGAGTCCGAGTTCGAGTCCGAATCCGAATCGGCGTTCGGCTCGTTCGAGTCGCTCGAATCCGACTCCGCGTTCGGTTCGTCAGAGTCCGAATTCGAATTCGAGTTCGAGTCCGCGTTCGGTTCGTTTTCGTCCGCGTCGGCGTTCGGCGGCGCGTCCGTCGGGGTGGCCATGTCGGTCGAATCGCCGCCGTCGTCGGTGGTCGCGTCAGGCGAGACGCTGGACCCGTCCGGGGTCTGCGCGCTCTCTACCTCCGACACGATTTCGCCGGACGGTGACTCCGACGGGCCCACGCCGATACAGCCGGTCGTGACGAAGATGAGTACGACTCCGAGTACTATCAGCCGGGACATTCTGTGTTGAACGCACTCCGCCGCGGAACAAATAATCCAATTAAATATTCCGTGAAATAATAGACGCTAGACCTGACTTTTCGCCGTCACGAGGCGGACGTGGCCCCAATCGTCGCTCAGACGAGAGGTTCGAGTTCCTCGATGCGGTCGCCGGGAGCGACGACTTCGTCGGCGTAATCGTAGCTGACGACGTCGGCGGCGGCCAGCCTCGGGATGTCGGTGTGTCCGAGAGCGACGCGAACGTTGCGATGGGCGTCCGCGGACGACCCCTGTGTCGACTCCTCGCGCGCGTCGTCGACGACTTCCTCGACGACCCGGGAGAGCGGTTGGGCGCCGTCCGCGATGAGCGTGCGGATGAGGCTCCGTCGGCGCTCGTTCGACGCGAACTCGTACGCCTCGTCTTTCGAGAGCGTGGCCGGGTCGTAGCTGTCCATACTCTATCTTACGGTCCCGGACGGGTATTAGTTTCTCTTCTAAAAAATTCGTA
Source organism: Halogeometricum sp. S1BR25-6 (assembly GCF_031624495.1). NCBI lineage: Archaea > Methanobacteriati > Methanobacteriota > Halobacteria > Halobacteriales > Haloferacaceae > Halogeometricum > Halogeometricum salsisoli. Next base: position 536,624 of record NZ_JAMQOP010000002.1, read on the forward strand.
ATTTACTCCGTTCCGGGTCAACCGTTCGCGCTACGCGTCCGAACCGAGGAGTTCCGCCACGCGCGGTCGGAACTGGTCGGTCGCGAGCAGGTACGCGAAGCCGAAGGCGACGGCGCCCATCACGGCCGCCCACGCGCCGAGTCCGAGTTGCCCGCCCTCGACCATCGACAGCGCGAATCGCTCGGCGTAGATGCCGACACCCGACAGCAGGACGGTTCCGATGCCGAACAACAGTACCTCGACGAGTTCAGGAACCAACGCGAGTAGTCCGTTTGCCATACCGGTGAAGATGCACCGTCCGTTGAGTCCTTTTCGGTCCGGTCGGTCCGGGTCAGAAGCGCGTGTACTGACGTCCAAGACCACGTACGCGCCGCGAATACCCATTTGGTCCGGGCGGCAGCGTGCGACGCCTGTCGACCGGGAACCAGCGCGAACCTTCAAGACCGGGGGAGGAGTACGTTAATGATGGAGGTTACTCGGACTATGGATATTGCTGATATTGCCACTCCCGATTTCGTCGAGGTTGATGCAAACAAACGGCTGGGTAAAGTCCGGTCCATCTTCGAGCGCGAGAACTCTCGCGGCATCGTCGTGACCGAGGACGGGGACTACGCCGGCGTTATCGGCGAGAAACAGCTCGTCCGGTCCCGCATGGAGGACGATACCAAGGCGTCGGCCGTGATGAAGTCCGCGCCCCGTATCGACCGCCACGAAGACATCCGAGAGGCCGCCCGGATGCTCGTCGAGGGGGACACCCGAATCGCACCCGTCTACGAGGGCGAGAAACTGTACGGCATCATCACGGGGAACGACATCCTCGAAGCGGTGCTTGAGAACCTCGACGCCATCACCGTCGACGACATCCTGACCGAAGACGTCGTCACCATCGGCGAGAAGTCTCACGTCGGACAGGCCATCAATCTCCTGCGCGAGAACGGCGTCTCGCGGCTGCCCGTCATCGACGACGACGGAAAGCTCGCCGGCGTGCTGACCACGCACGACATCATCGAGTTCTCGGTGCGCAACACCGACCGACAGGGTCGCGGCGACCGCCGCGGCGACATCGACCGGATGCTCGACCTACCCGTCTACGACCTGATGTCCTCTCCCGTCATCGCCGCCTCGCCCGGCGAAACGGTTCGGGAGGCCGTCGAGCGGATGTTCGAGAACGACATCGAGGGACTGGTCGTGACGCCGACCGAGAGCGACAGCGAGGTGCTCGGCATCGTCACGAAGACGGACGTGCTCCGCGCCCTGACGTTCACCGAGGAGGAGCGCATGGACGTACAGATCACCAACATCGGTCTCCTGGAGACGCTCACCCGCGACGAGGTGGTCGACTCCATCACGAAGGTGGTCGACAAGTACCAGCAGATGCAGGTGCACCACGCGCACGTGCGCTTCCACGAGCACAAGGAGAAGCTCCGCGGAACGCCCCTCATCCAGTCGCAGGTGCGCCTCCGCACCAGCCACGGACAGGTGGCCGGCAGCGGCGAGGGCTACGGCTCCGAACACGCCTTCCACGTCGCGCTGGACAAACTCGAACGCAACGTGCTCGAACTGAAGGGCGTCAACGCCGACGAGAAGTACCAGGGACAGGTCATGCGGAAGCTCGGCGACCTGTAATCGGACCCGCCTCGACGGAACTCGACCACATTTTCTCCCCGGTCCGACTCGCCAGCGACGGCCTCGAAACGCGACCCCTCCCGAACCGCCGCCGCTCAGTCCGACCCGGCCTCGAGGGGTGCGTCGTCGCGCACCGCGTCGGCGCGGGGCGCCTCCGTCCGCCACTCACAGCGGACGACCAACTCCTCGCCGTCGTCCGTGCGGGTGGTGTGCTCCGTCACCTCCACCGTCCTCTCGGGGCGCATCTCACGAACGTCCCCCTCGTCGTCGAGCGTCGACCGGGACGTCTCGTAGTGCCCCGTGGTTCGCGCTCTGAGTTCCTGCAGGTAGTCGTCAAACTCGTCGCGGGTCATGGACTCCTCTCGCTCCGTCTCCCAACTGGTCGCGCCTGTTCCGACTCCGCCCGGCGTCCCGGTGGCGTAGCCGCCCACAACCGCGTTGATGACCGCGCCGAGGAGGAGAACGATGCCCGAGAAGTACAGCCACGTGACGACGACGATGACGCCGCCGAAGAAGCTCCCCGACCCGCCGCCTTTGAACGTGAGATAGACCTGAAACAGCGCCTGCAGGGCGGCCCACCCGACCGCCGAGAAGACGACTCCGGGGAGCACGTTCCGCCAGTCGACGTCCGTATCCGGGAACTCGTAGTACATCGGCAGGAACGCGACGACGAGGCCGGCGACGAGTCCAACCGGGAGGAGGTAACCGACGAACGGAATCGCGTCGGCGAACCGGGCGAAGACGGAACTGGCCCCGACGATGGAGACGACGGCGACCACCAACGCGACGAGCACGACCACGCCGTCTTTGAGTTGGTCGACGAAGGAGTTCTCGCCGGTCGTCTCGTATATCTCCGAGAACGCCGTGTCGAGTCCCCGGAATATCTTGAGCGTCCCCCAGAGCAGTGCGACGGTACCGACGAGCGACGCGCCGGCGACGGCCGACTCCCCGCGGAATATCTGCGCGACGATATCGGCGATGGGTCGGGGCAGAGACGTCCGCGCGAGGTCGACGATACGCGCTTCGAGGCCGCCGCCGACGACCGAGACGACGAAGAGGAGGAGCAAAAGCATCGGCGCGAGCGAGACGAAGGCGTTGTAGGCGATGCCCGCCGCCATGAAGGTCACGTTCTTCTCCTTCGTCTCGGTGAGAATCCGCTTACCGGTCTCCGCGATGTGAGATGCGCTGGTCACGAGTCGCCTTCAACCGTGGCCGCCGAGAAAGATACGGCCACGTATCTGTCAGGTGACGGGACGGGTGCCGGGCCGAACGGACGGCCTCCGAGCCGACGCTACAGGTCGGTCGCCGCGAGGCCGCCGTCGGTTATCTCGAACGTTGCCGTCTCGCCGGCCGCCTTCGCGCGGTGTTTCTCCAGCGTCGCGCGGCGGTTGCCGCCGCGGAAGCGGTCGATGCGGAGTACCGCACCGGTCCAGTGTTCGAGCGTGTGGCCGCCGAGCGCGCGGACGCGGTCGGTGTCGGGGTCGGAGAACACCTGATTCGTGATGACAACGGCGAGGTCGTGTTTCCGCGCCAAAGAGAGCAGATGCGTCACCTGCCGGGCGACGCGGCGGAGCGACTCGCCGCCGTCGTCTTTGTCCATCGTGCGTTCGAGGCGGTAGAAGCCCGTCGCGCTGTCGAGGACGACGAGGTCCGCCCGCTCGGCGAACTCGCTGGCGTCGCGAACGGCCTCCTCCTGCTCGTCGAAGTCGTGCGCCTCCGAGACGATGAGCCGGGAGGTCACGTCCTCGATGGACTGGTCGGGGCCGGCGACGTGCTCGGCGAGTTGGCGGAAGCGGTCGACCGAGAGCCCCTCGGTGTCGATGTAGACGACGGTGCCGCCGGCGGCGGCGACGCGGACCGCCGCCGACAGCGCGAGGTTCGTCTTCCCCGCCGCCGGCGGGCCGTACACCTGCGTGACGGTTCCGCGCTCGAACCCGCCCCCCAAGAGGTCGTCGAGCGACCGGCACCCGGTAGTGACTGGGTCGGACACGAGAGGAGGTGGGTCGCGTCCGCCGAAAAACCCCCCGGTCGCCGTCCCGCGTTCCGACGGCGACGGCCGGTCAGCGCGCCGCCCGCACGTTCCCGGCCGGCCGCCCGCCGCGGCGCGACACGCTTTACTCGGTTCCTCTCGAACGTCCGCGGCGTGATAGTCGTCGCCACCGCGGACTTCGAGTTCTACCACGACGTCGTCGGCGAACTCCGCGACCGAGGGGTCGCGTTCACGACGGTCGAACCCGGCGCCGAGTTGCCCGACGGGACGAGCGTGGTCGTGGTCGCCGAGACGGACGACACCGACCTGCCGGACGGCGGCAGCGGCGATAGCGACGGCGGTGGCGGCGACGCGGACGCGGATGCGGACGTCGACGTGGTCGTCGCGCCGACGGACGAGGTCAGGCGCGCCGTCGAGGAGGCCGTCGCCCTCCTCCGCGGCGACGGCGGGCGGACGATAGTGGGCGTCGACCCCGGTACGCGACCCGGCATCGCCGTGCTCGCCGGGGACACCGTCGTCGCGGCGTTTCACGTCCCCCTCGCGGACGCGGTGGCGACGATTCGAGAGGAGGTGGCCGACAGTCCCGACGCCTTGGTCCGCGTCGGCGACGGCGCCCGCCTGCAGGGGGCGACCATCGTGAACGAACTGGAGGACGTGACCGTCGAACTCGTCGACGAGACGGGGACGACCCCCTACCTCGGTACCGGAACCCGCGGCATGGGCGACGTACTCGCGGCGGTGAACATCGCCCGGCGCCGCGGCGAAGCGGTGGACTCCCGGGACATCGAACCCACGCAAGGGGAACTCCAGCGCATCAAGGACCACTCGCGGCGCGTGAGCGAGGACAGCCGCACCATCGACGAGGGACTCGCCCGGCGCGTCGCCGCCGGCGACCTGACCGTCAACGAGGCCTTGGCCGAGCACCGCGAGCGGAGCGGCGACGAGGGGGAACCCGCGGACGCGGAAAGCGGTGCGGACGCGGATACGACGGAAGACGCGGACGCCGACGGCTGAACGGTCGGACGCGCGACGCGTCGAAAGAAGAACGAGGGTGAGAGCGGGTCGGTCGTGGCGGACGGTGCTCGGCGTCGGGAACGGCTTACGCTTCGGACGGAATCTCGCCGTAGTCGTAGCCTTCGCCGAGTTTCGAGAGCTTCTCCAGGGCGTCCTGCTCCTCGCGGAGCGTCTCTTCGAGGGTGTCCGCCGCGTCCTCCATCCCGAGCTGGTCGGCCAGCGGGATGAGGTTGCCGTAGGACGCGATTTCGTAGTGCTCGGACTTCTGACCGGCGGCGACGTTGTACCGCTCGAGCACCTTGTCGTCGGGGTTCTGCTCGGTGAACTCCTCGTGCTCTTCGATCATCGCGTCGACGACGCGGTCCTGCTTGCCCTCGGCCTCCTGACCGAGCGCCTCGAACACCTCTTCGAGGCGCTCGATGTGCGTCCGCGTCTCCTCTCGGTGCTCGGAGAACGCGCTCTGAATCTCCTCGTCCTCCGCGCCGCTCTCGAGTTCTTCGAGCGCGTTTTCGAGCTGTTGCTCGGTGTAGTATATCTTCTGCAGTCCATCCACGAACAGGTCTTCGAGCGAGTCAGCGGACATTGCATTCAGGAACAAGTTCCCGTATTCAATTACCGGACTGGTTGCATATTAATGTGGTTTAAAGGGGCGAGTCGAGATCCTGAGACGCCCGAAAAAGCGCGTGTGAGTACTCGAAGCGCGCGTTTAGTTGGGGAAGGAGACCGCGCTTTCGGCGCGCCGCATCACCTCGCGGACGGGAAGGTCCGTCGCGTCGGCGACGGAGGCGGCGTCGTCGAACTCCGCGCTCCGGTCGTACGTCTCGCCCGTCGCGTCGGCGGCGACTTTCACCGCCACCCGGTAGGTCTCCTCGCCGATTTCGAGTTCCGCCGTCTCGAACGTCCGGTCGGCTATCCAGCGGTGGCCGGCGCCGTGTTCGCGGACGCCCAAGGTGCCGGTTTCGACGGCGAGGCGGTGCGCCACGCGTTCGGCGTCCTCGGGTTTGACCACGACCTTCACGAGGTGACCCGGCCGGGACTTCTTCATCGTCGCCGGGAGTACCGTCACGTCGCGCGCGCCGGCCTCGGTCAGCGTCGACTGGAGGCGTCCCAGCAGTTCGGGTGAGGCGTCGTCGAGGTTCGTCTCCAGGACGGTTATCTCGTCGCGGGAGAGGCGGCCCTCGCCGTCGCCGACGAGGGCGCGGAGGACGTTCGGGTGCTCGGGGAAGTCGTAGCCGCCGGCGCCGTACCCCGAGTCGTCGATTCGGAGGGCGGGGAGCGTCTCGACGCCCTCGGCGACGTGCGCGAGTATCGCCGCGCCCGTCGGCGTCAGCAGTTCCGCCTCGACGGGACCGCCCTTCAGCGACCAGTCGGCGCGTTGTGCGATTTCGACCACCGCGGGCGTCGGGACGGGGTAGGTGCCGTGGGCCATCGATTGCTCGCCGCCGCCCGTCGCGAGGGGGGCGGTGACGACGCGGTCGACCCCGAGGTCCGCGAGGAGGAGGCAGGCGCCGACCACGTCCGCGATGGCGTCGTCCGCACCGACCTCGTGGAAGTGCGTCTCCGTCAGGTCGGTCCCGTGGACCGACGACTCCGCTTCGCCGAGTATCCGAAAGACGGCTTTGGCGTCGCGTTCGACCGACGGGGGGAGGTCCATCGACTCGACAATCTCGACGACTTCCGCGTACGCGCGGTGGGGACCGTGCCCCTCCGCGGGCGTCGCGTGGGCATCGCCGGCGTCGTGGTCGTGACCGTGGGTGTGGTCGTGGTCGTGCCCGTGGGTATGGTCGTGGTCGTGCGTGTGGCCGTGGTCGTCGTTCGGCGACTCGGCGTCTTCCCCGTCGCCGTCCGCCCTGTCCTCGTCGTCCAACAGCACGCGAACGCGGGTCGCCGAGATACCGTTCTTCACCGCCGTCGACGTCTCGTAGCGGACGTCGAGAGCCTCTTCGACGGGGGCGAGGGCGTCGCGGTCGGCACCCGCCGCGAGGAGGGCGGCGAGGATCATGTCGCCGCTGGCACCCATTCGCCCGTCGAACGCGAGTGTACGCATATTCGCGAGGAGGCGGTGGGACGTGAAAGTTCCACGGCATCGATGGACGCGGTCGGTAGGGATTTGTATGTTCCAGCCCGTAGTGTGCTACGGAGTGTCACCCACAGCGAGGCGGGTGCAGAGCGTCCCATCTGGGGAAGGACTTAACCCGCACCGAAAACGAGAAATCAGACATATCCCCGCGATCAAATCATGAACGAAGTGCAACTCGAAGTGGCGAAAGCGTACCCGAACGACTCGGGACGCGGTATCGCCCGTCTTGACCCGGACACGTTGCTTCATCTCAAACTCTCACCGGGCGACATCATCGAGATTGAGGGTGGTGAGACGACGGCAGCGAAGGTGTGGCGCGCAGACCGGCAGGACTGGAACACCGACACGGTCCGCATCGACGGCTTCACTCGGCAGAACGCCGACGTGGGAATCGGCGAACGGGTGACCATCCGGAAGGCGGAGGCGACGAAGGCCGAGAAACTCGTCCTCGCGCCCCCCGAGGAGGCGAGCGTGCAGTTCGGCTCCGACGCCGCCGGAATGGTGAAACGGCAAATTCTCAAACGCCCCGTCGTCGAACGCGACATCGTCCCCGTGATGTCCTCGACGAACCATCCGTTCATGCGGTCGCCGGGCCAGGCGATTCCGCTCATCGCCGTCGAAACCGAACCCGAAGGCGTGTGCCTCGTCACCGAGGACACCGAGGTGGAACTCCGCGAGGAGCCCATCTCCGGGTTCGAGAAAACCGGCGGCGGAATCACCTACGAGGACATCGGCGGTTTACAGGGCGAGATTCAGCGGGTCCGGGAGATGGTCGAACTCCCAATGAAGCACCCGCAGATATTCAAGAAACTCGGCATTGAACCGCCGCAGGGGGTGCTGTTGCACGGCCCGCCGGGCACCGGGAAGACGCTGCTCGCCAAGGCCGTCGCCAACGAGACGTCGGCGAGTTTCTTCTCCATCGCCGGCCCCGAGATCATCTCGAAGTACTACGGCGAGTCCGAACAGCAACTCAGGGAGATATTCGAGGACGCCAAAGAGGAGTCGCCCTCCATCATCTTCATCGACGAACTCGACTCCATCGCCCCGAAGCGCGAGGACGTGACCGGCGAGGTCGAACGCCGCGTCGTCGCGCAGTTGCTGACCATGATGGACGGTCTAGAGACCAGAGGGCAGGTCATCGTCATCGCGGCGACCAACCGCGTCGACTCCGTCGACCCCGCCCTCCGCCGTCCGGGTCGGTTCGACCGCGAGATAGAGATCGGCGTCCCCGACGAAGGCGGCCGCAAGGAGATCCTGCAGATTCACACCCGCGGGATGCCGCTCTCGGACGACGTCTCCCTGGACCACCTCGCCGACGAGACGCACGGCTTCGTCGGCGCCGACATCGAGTCGCTGACGAAGGAGGCGGCGATGAAGGCTCTCAGAAGGTACCTCCCCGAAATCGACTTGGACGAGGAGGATATCCCGCCGAGCCTCATCGACCGCATGATCGTCAAGCGCGACGACTTCGAGGGCGCGCTGACGGAAGTGGAGCCCTCGGCGATGCGCGAGGTGCTCGTCGAACTGCCCAAGATATCGTGGGACGACGTCGGCGGTCTGGAGAGCCCGAAACAGCAGGTCAAAGAGAGCGTCGAGTGGCCCCTCACCTCTCGGGGGAAGTTCGAGCGCATGGGCATCGAACCGCCGAAAGGTGTCCTCCTGTACGGTCCACCGGGGACAGGGAAGACGCTCATGGCGAAGGCCGTCGCCAACGAGACGAACGCGAACTTCATCTCGGTGCGCGGCCCGCAACTGCTGTCGAAGTGGGTCGGGGAGTCGGAGAAGGCCATCCGCCAGACGTTCCGCAAGGCGCGGCAGGTCAGTCCGACCATCATCTTCTTCGACGAGTTGGACAGCCTCGCGCCCGCCCGCGGCAACGAGATGGGTAACAACGTCTCCGAACGGGTCGTCAACCAACTGCTGACCGAGTTGGACGGATTAGAGGAGAACGGCGACGTGATGGTCATCGGGGCGACGAACCGTCCGGACATGATCGACCCGGCGCTCATCCGCTCGGGTCGGTTCGACCGTCTCGTGCTCATCGGCCAACCCGGCGAGGAGGGCCGCGAGCAGATTCTGAAGATCCACACGGATTCGAGTCCGCTCGCGCCCGACGTGAGCCTCCGCGAGATAGCCGAAATCACGGAGGGCTACGTCGGCTCGGACCTCGAATCCATCGGCCGCGAGGCGGCCATCGAGGCCCTCCGGGAGGACGACGACGCCCAAGAGATAGAGATGCGGCACTTCCGCAAGGCGATGGAGTCCGTCCGGCCGACCATCACGGAAGACCTGATGGACTACTACGAGCAGATGCAGGACCAGTTCAAAGGCGGCACCCGCGACCAACTCGACGACAGTCGCGGCGGACGGATCGGGTTCCAGTAACACCCTCCCGCCGTCGCTCTCCGTCTTCGCTACTGCGCTACGCCGACGACGTACGCCCGGCTATCGGGCGACCAAGACGACCCCGAGAACCGCGAACGCGATTCCGGCGAGTCTCGTCGCCGTCACTTTCTCTCCGAAGACGATCATGCCGATGATGGCCGCGACGACGAAGTACATCGCACCGAGCGTGGAGACCGTCGTCGTCGACCCCGCGGAGAGGCCGACGTACATCGAAATGAGGCCGATACCAGTGAACAGACCGGCCACACCGGCGAGAAGCCCTCCTCTCGCGTTGATGGCGAACGACGCGTCCGAAACGATGACGAACCCGAGTGCGAGGAGTCCCGCGACGAGATAGGAGATTGCGGCGGCCGTTCTCGGGTCGATGGATTCCGAAGCGGCGTTGCCGAGGACGACCCAGATTCCCCACGTGACCATCGTAATCGAACCGAAGAAGACAGCCGAACCTATCTGTGGGAAATCCATTGGTATAGTTTCCGTATCGCCACTGAAAAACGTCGCCCTTCAGTAGCGGCGGTCGTTAAGTCGTCTCCGGTCGTCGAGCGGTCGCAGGGCGGAGAGTCCGAATCTGCGAGAAGCCGGCCGCGGAACGTCGGAGGCGACTAGTACAGCAGTTCGTCGTCGTCCTCGGCCATGTACAGCGACCGAGCGGCGATGTTGACCGCGTGGTCGCCGACGCGTTCGAGGTCGCGAATCGTCAGGAGGAGGCGGGAGATGTCGGTCATGTACGCTTCGGCGTCGAGGTCCGCCTCGCCGAAGGGGTCGGCCTCGATGAGGTCGCGGACGACCATCTCGCTGGCCGCCTCGCACATCGCGTCGACCTCGTCGTCGCGGTCCGCGACCGAGCGGCACAGTTCGGCGTCCTCCTCGGCGTACGCCTCCATCGCGGTCTCCAACATGTCCAGCGTCTCGTCGCCGATCTGCTGGATGTCGACCTCGGGGAACACGTCGCGGTCGGCCTCGGTGGCGTACCCCGCGAGGTTCGTCGCGAGGTCGCCGATGCGTTCGAGGTCGGTCGTGATCTTGAACGACGCCGCGATGAAGCGAAGGTCGGAGGCGACCGGTTGCTGGAGGGCGATGAGGTTGATGCACTCCTGTTCGAGGTCGAGGTACATCCGGTTTATCTCGCTGTCGCCCTCGATGACCTGCTGTGCGAGTTCTTCGTCCTTCTGTTCGAGTGCGTCCAGACCCATGCGGAGGCGTTCCGCGACGAGTTCGCTCATGTAGAGCACGTCGTCGCGAAGCGACTCCAGGGAGTTCTGATACTCTTGACGGGGCATGAAACAATCAACGACGGGGGGAGTCATAAGTATTGTCGTCACAATAGACTATATAGATTTGGCTACGGAACCGAATCGGCGACGGAACACGGGAGGCGAACGGAGAACTACCCGAACTTACCCGTGATGTAGTCTTCCACGCGCTGGCTCTCGGGGTTCTCGAATATCTTGTCGGTGTCGTCGTACTCGACGAGGTAGCCGCCGGTGAGGAAGACGGCCGTCTGGTCGGAGATGCGAGCGGCCTGCTGCATGTTGTGCGTGACGACGACGACGGTGTAGTCCTCGGAGAGTTCGACGATGAGGTCCTCTATCTTCGAGGTGGCGACGGGGTCCAGCGCCGAGGCGGGTTCGTCCATCAGGATGACCTCGGGGTCGGTCGCCAGCGCGCGGGCGATGCAGAGACGCTGCTGTTGCCCGCCCGAGAGGCCGATGGCGTTGTCGTCGAGGCGGTCTTTCACCTCGTCCCACAGCGCCGCCTGCTTGAGCGACCGTTCGACCAGCGCCTCCTCCTTCTCGCCGTCGTCGCGGCCGGTGAGGCGCGCGAGCAGTCCGGTGTTGAGGTCGCCGTGCTTCCGGGGTCCGTACGAGATGTTCTTGCGGATCGACTTCGGGAACGGGTTCGGCGACTGGAACACCTGTCCGACGCGCTTTCGCAGTTCCACGAGGTCGACGCCGTCCTGGTAGATTTCGCGGCCGTCGAGCTTCACCGATCCGTCGACGTTGGCCGCCTTGATGCGGTCGTTCATCCGGTTGAGACACCGGAGGAACGTCGACTTCCCGCAACCGGACGGGCCGATGAGCGCCGTGACGCTCTTCTCGGGGATGTCCATCGAGATGTCGTGGAGCGCGTGGTCGTCGCCGTACCAAACGTTGAGGTCCTCGACGGTGAACTTCGGGTCGCCTTCGAACTGGTAGTCGACCCACTCCGATTTGAGCTCCTCGCTCGTCTCGCCGACGACCGTCGTCTGTTCGTTCTCGTTCGCTTCCTCGGCGTTCGGGTTCGCCTGTGTCGTGTTGCTCATTGGTCTAGTTTCCGTCGGAAGTACATCCGCGAGCCGATGCCGACCGCGTAGAAGGACAGGACGACGAGGAGGAGGACGAGCGCCGTCCCCCACGCGAACGATTCGCGCTGTCCGACGCCCGCGGTGATTATCGCGTACAGCTGGTAGGGCAGCGCGCTCGTCGGCTGCAGCAGCGCGCTCGTGTCTATCAACTGCGCGTGGACGAAGGGGAAGTTCGAGACGAAGGAGAACTGCGGGGCGAGCACGTCCGTCGCCCGGGAGGGGAACGGGTCGCTCACCATCACAAGGAGGATGGGCGCCGTCTCGCCCGCGATGCGACCGATGCCGAGGATGACGCCCGTGATGACGCCCGGCATCGCCGCCGGCAGGACGACGCTCTTTATCGTCTCCCACTTGCCGACGCCGAGCGCGGCGCTGGCGTCGCGGTAGTCGTCGGGGACGCTCTTGAGCGCCTCCCGACTCGTGATGACCACCAAGGGGAGCATCATGATGCCGAGCACCAGCATCCCCGAGAGCAGCGAGGTCGTGTTACCGAGCCGCGGGACGAGGAAGGCCAGCCCGAACAGCCCGTAGACGATGCTGGGCGTGCTCCACAGCCCGTTCGTCGATATTTCGACGAGTTGTGTGAACCGGCCGCGTTCGGCGTACTCGGTCAGGAAGATGGCGGCGCCGACGCCCAGCGGGATGGCGAAGGCGACGGCGCCGGCGACGACCCAGACGGTGCCGACGATTGCCGGGAAGATGCCGTTCACGTCGTTCATCAGCGCGACGCCCTCCATGACGAACGGCCAGTAGAACCACACGAGCGGACCGTTGATGACGACGTACTCCTCGATAGGCGGGAAGTAGAACCACGTCAGCGGCTCCCAGAAGAGGCCGAACTGGATGCCGCGGGTCATCGGGGCGAACCCCCTGCTGACGACGTACGCGACGAGGACGACCAGCAGCGAGAGCATGCCGACGGCGTTGGCGCCGATGAGGAGGTACGCCCCCATCTGTCGCCCGCGGGTGCCGAAGCCGCCGTAGGCTTCGGCGCCGACCCACGCGACGAGGACGCCGACGAACAGCGCGAGAACCGGGATGGCGAACGTTCCGGTGTACGTCGCCGACCCGGCTATCGGTTCCCACGTCCACGAGGGAGTGATGAGGCCGGCGAGGAACGTCCCCCCGGTGAGCAGCGCGAGGCCGCCCGCGGGGAGCGTCACGCCGATGTCCTCGGGGGGGAAGACCGTCGCGGCCGCCACGCCGACGCCTCCGAGAAGGGCGAACAGCGGCCACAGTGTCGAAAAGCCGAGCGTCTGCGAGGCGACGAGCCCGGAGACGACGAGGCCGACGAGTCCGAAGACGACCATCGGGAGCGCCCCCGCGGTCACGTCAGGTTTCGTCTGGACGACGCCGGCCCGCGAAGCGACCCCGACGCCGAGGAGCGTGACGCCGACGGCGGCGAACCCGACGCCGAACAGTTCGAAGACGGAGAGACCGACGACGGTGCTCGTCAGTCCGACGACGCCGAAGACGGTCAGGACGCCGGCGACGGCGAGGAGCAAAGAGACCACCGTGGCGGCGCCGGCGACGTACGCCAGCGCCGAGGAGTCCTCGTCGACGAGCGTGTTCGCGGTTTGGGTGTCGAGGCTCATTTATTGTTCACCTCCGAGGCGGCGGCGCATCCGCGCCTCGACGAACTGCGACCCGATACTGAGCGCCAGCACGGTGATGAACAGCACGACCCCCGCGGCGAACAGCGCGCTGAGTTGCGTGCCGGTCGCGATGCCGTACTGGCTGGCGATGAGGCTAGTCAGCGTCTCCGTCCCTTCCCACACGTCGTACAGGGGGTCGGGGAACGCCTGCTGGTGGCCGAGGATGACCGTCGCGGCCATCGTTTCGCCGACGGCGCGGCCGACACCGAGGATGACCGCCGCGGAGATGCCGGAGAAGGCGGCGGGGAAGGTGACGCTCTTTATCGTCTGCCAGTCGCTCGCGCCGAGGGCGAGCGACCCGTCTTTCATCGCGCCGGGGACGCTCGTTATCGCGTCCTCGGCGACGGAGACGACCGTCGGCAGCGCCATGACGCCGATCATGATGCCGGCGACCATGAGGCTACTGAAGTTAGAGAGCTGGAGTTCGTTGTAGAAGTACTCGGTCACGACGACCCAGCCGAGAAAGCCGTAGACGATAGAAGGGATACCGGCCAGCATCTCGACGGCCGGCTTGATTATCTCGCGCGCCCAGCCGGGCGCTATCTCGCTGATAAACAGCGCGCCCGCGACGCCGAGGGGGGCGGCGATAGCCATGGCGATGACCGTCGTCAGAATCGTCCCCCAGATCATCGGCGCCAGCGAGTAGGTGTTCGAGGCCCGCTCCCAGAGCGGTTGGTTCGTCTTCAGGAGGATATCGAGACCCATCGTCTCGAACGCCGGGACCGACCTGACGAAGAGATAGACGGTTATCAGGCCGAGGATGACGATGGTCGACACCGTGGTAAAGAACATCAGCACCGCGGCCGTGTTCTCCTGGTAGGCGTACCAACCGTACGCGACGACGGCGACGAAGGCGACGAGCGGATAGATGGCGTACTGGGCCGCCACGAGGAAGGCGACGAGAACGGCCACCAGCGCCAGTCCGCTGGTCGCGCCGATGAGTCGCGTCCCGCGGTCTATCTCGTCGAACGCTTCGAATCGATTGCCGGTCGACATCAGGCCGTCTCCGGGAGCTTCTCCAGTTGGTTCTGGCGCCGCTCCTCGGTGAGTTTCGCGTAGCCGACCGGTTCGACGAACGTCTGCTGTCCGAAGTCGGAGATGATCATCCGGAGGAACGCCGCCTCCATCTCCGAGGTGTCCTCGTAGGTGTAGCAGTGAAGGTCACGCGCGAGCGGGTAGCTCGGGTCCGAGAGATTCTTTCCCCGCTCGTACACCGTGCCGTCGACGTTGAGTGCGACGGCCGGCACCGAGTCGTCGACGAACGCCAGCGCCATGTACGCGACGGCGTTGTTCGACTTCGAAACCGTCGTCTTCACTTGCTGATTCTGCCCCTTACGCACGTCGACACCGGGAATCTCCGCCTCCGGGTCGCCGAGGAAGTTCGCCCGGAAGGCGGTGTCGGTCCCCGACCCGACCGACCGGCCGATGGCCTGTATCTCCCGGGGTGGGCCCTCGTAGCGGTCTATCTGGGACCAGTTCGTTATCTCGCCTTTGTAGATACCGCGGACCTGCTCGGCGGTGAGTTGCGTCACGCCCGCCTCGTAGATTTCCTGGCTGACGACGATGGGCTGGGCGTCGACGCCGACGACGTGGTTGATGAACTTGTTCAGTTCCTCCTCGGAAGCCTCGGGAAGTTCGGCGTCGACCGGCGCACTGGCGTTCCCAATGTCCAGCTGACCGTTTTTGAGCTTCTCCAGGCCGGTTCCCGAGTGACTCAGCCCGACGCTGACGGTGAACGGCACCGACGACCCCGACCCGGAGTCGAAGCCGTACAGACCGGCCCAGTAGTCCGCGAGATTCTGGTCGGTATCGATGTTGTACTCTTGCGGCCCCCAGTACTCTTCGTCGTCCGCGGGGGGGTTCGAGTTCCAGTACGACCCGGCCTTGTTGGCGATCGGGTACACGGTCGAGGAGCCGCCCGCCTTCAGCAGTTCCGTCGACCCGGACGAGCCACCGTCGCCGCTCCCGTCTGACCCCTCACCGCCTCCGGGAGGCGTCGCACTCGTGCTCACGCACCCCGCCGTCACCACGGAAGCCACGAGTCCGGCGCCACCGGCCAACAGCGAGCGTCGATGGACAGGATACTCAGACATCGACCGTAGGTTTCCGATTCGGGAGTAAATACTCTACTATGATTTCTATATATCCGTACGTACGAGCGGTTCGCGAAAACGGCGGCGGAGTAGAGGGCTCGAGACACCGGCTAGCGGAGAGTCGGGGGACGGGGGTGTATCGCGGGGTACCCTCGGTCTCGAGTGATTCCCGAGACTATAGCGAGTGGGAAGTGGGTATATACCCCAGCTCGTTCACTATTCAGTTTCCGGGAGATTCCCTTGTTCTTCCGACAACCGTTCGTCGGTGAGCGTCACGTAGTTGTTCGATTCGACGAACGTTTGCTGCCCGAAGTCGGAGAGAATCATCCGGAGGAACGCCGCCTCCTTCTTCGAGGTTCCCTCCCAGGTGTACGCGTGGAGGTCCCGGGAGAGGGGGTAGTCCTTGGCGCCGAGATTCTCGCCGTACGTGTAGGTAGTGCCGTCGATGGCGAGCGAGACGGGCGGGACGGACTGCTCGTCGACGAACGCCAGCGCGAGGTACGCGATAGCGTTGTTCGACTTCGACACCAACGTCTTGACCTGCTGGTTCTGCCCTTTCCGGACGTTGACGCCGTTCATCGATGCCTCGGGGTCGCCGAGGACGTTTAGGCGGAACGACGTGTCGGTGCCGGACCCCACGGCGCGACCGACGGCCTGAATCTCCTTGTCCTCTCCGCTGTAGCCGTCGATTTCGGACCAGTTCGTGATCTCTCCCTGGTAGATGCCTCGGAGTTGCTCGATGGTGAGTTTCGTCACGCCCGCGTCGTATATCGCCTTGCTGACGACCACGGGTTGCGCGTCGACGGCGACGACGTGGTTCGTGAACGATTCGAGTTCGCTCTCCGAGGCCTCCGGGAACTCGGCGCTGACCGGCGCACTGGAGTCGCCGATGTCGATCTGTCCCTGTTTGAGTTTCTCCAGACCGACCCCGCTGTGGCTGAGACCGATGCTGGTCGGGAACGGCGGCGACCCATCCTCGCTCGCCTCGAAGCCGTACAGTCCGGCCCAGTAGTCCGCTAGATTCTGGTCGGTGTCGATGTCGTACTGTCCCGGTCCCCAGTACTCCTTGTCGTCGGCGGGCGGGTTCGAGTTCCAGTAGGACCCGGCGAGGTTCGTCACCGGATAGACCGTCGACGACCCGTCGGCCGTCAGCGGCGTCGACGTGTCGCCCGCGCTTCCACTGGACGACTGGGTCGACTGCTGCATCGACTGCTCGGTTCCCTCGCCGCCGGACGTAGCCGACGCCTGTTCGCCGCCCGTGCCGCCGCTGCACCCCGCAAGTCCGGCGAGCCCCGCCGCTCCGGAGGCAACCACGAATTTCCGCCTCGACACACCGTTCGACGCCTTCGATGGGTTCCGCGTCATCACTCGATTCGGGACCGCACACGACTATGTAATCTGCTATGAGATGTATATCTCCTGCTCCGCGTCTGTTGTTGTCACACTATACGGGGGTAACGATCCCAACTCCTCGGGACCGTTATGTTCGAATATGCGCCCCCTCAAACGGTTTAGATACCGGTTGTCGACCGAAGCGATGGCCGACCGAGAGGGTGGGAGAGACGTCGGTTCGAGTACGAGCGGGTGGTGGTGACGATGAAGCCACGGAGATTTCGGCTCGGTTCGGAGAAGTATATAGATACGAATAGATTTATGGTGTGGGTCCCGTACCCTCGGATATGGTCGAGACGCGAAAGGTGCAGGTGACGGGAGGGTCGACGTACACTGTTTCGATTCCCAAGGGTTGGGCGACCGAGAACAGCGTCTCAGCGGGGACCGAAGTGGAGTTCTACCCCGAGGGCGACTCGCTGTTCTTGACGCCGCGCTCGGAGGACGAGCGGACGGAGGGAACGCTCGACATCGCCAACCTCGACGGCGACGAACTCATGCGCGCGGTGATGACGATGTACGTCAGCGGCTTCGACATCATCGCCTTGGAGAGCGGGCGCATCACCACCGAGCAGCGCCGGACAATCCGCGAGGCGACGCAGAGCCTCGTCGGCCTCGAAGTGCTCGAAGAGACCCGCGACCGGGTCGTCATCCGCGACCTGTTGGACTCCTCGGAACTGTCCATCCACAACGCCGTCACGCGGATGCGGCTCATCTCGATGTCGATGCTCGAAGACGCCATCGCCGCCATCGCCGAACTCGACGACGACATGGCCCGGGACGTCATCCAACGCGACGACGACGTCGACCGCCTCTGGATGGTCGTCTCGCGCATCTTCCGCGCGACGCTCCGGACGCCGAAAGCCGCCGAAGAGTTGGGCCTCCCGCGCGAGGTGTGCTTCGACTACCAGTCCGCGGCCCGCCAACTCGAACGCATCGGCGACCACGCGACGAAGATAGCCCACCTGACGCTGAACTTCGAGGAACCGGTCCCGGAGAAGGTGGTTACCGCCCTCCAAGAACTGTACGTCGACGCGCGGAAGGTCGTCGACGACGGGATGGACGCCCTGTTCACCGACGACCCCGACGAGGCCTCCCGGTTGGCCAACGAGGCCCGCGAAGCGGTCCAAGAGATAGACGAGAGCGCGCGCAAGATAGACGAACTGCTTCGCGACCTCGACCCGGCGCGCGCGCAGTTGCTCGGTCTCATCGTCGACTCCGTCTCCCGGAGCGCCGACTACGGCGGCAACATCGCCGAGACGGCGCTCCAAAAGGCGGCGCCGACGCCCTAACGGGGTCTCGACCGCTCCGTCTCCGTTCGACCTCGGCCGACCTACCCCGACCGATTCGATTCGACCCGAAGCGGCGGCGTCGCTCGACGGAACGAGAAACGAAAGAGAATGCGAGTTTACTCCTCGTCGACGAGGACGGCGTTGACCTGCCCGTCCTGACCGGGGCGGGAGGTGACGCGGGCGCGACCTTCGCTGGTGTCGATGATGGCGCCCTTCGTGATGATGTTCCGGCGGATGTAGTTGACGTTCGAGGGGTTGTCGACGACGTTCTCGATGTCGGCCTCGCTGACCTCGCCGCCGTCGGCGACCTGCGCGACGTTCGTCGAGAGCGCGCGGACCTTCTTCTTGCTGCCGCGGGAGTCGACGACGCGGAACCGGGGTTCGCCGACGGTGGTCTCGGTGGGCTGACGGCCGAGTTGGTGTCGCTTCTTCTTGTGGGAGGGTTTGAGCCGCCCGCCGGTGCGCTTCCGCTTGGAGCGTCCTTGGTCCTTCATAGGGGAGGAAAATCCCGGTAGCTACTTGAATCGCTCGAATCGGGCCGCGAGGTGTGCGTGCGCGGCGCTCACCCCGGCGTCGGGGAGGCGTCGGGAGGTCGGTCGAGGACTCACGAGACGGAACCGAGAACTCCTTGTGCCGCGGCGCTCCGAAAAGAGAGTATGAGCCTCGAGGTGGCGGTGGCGGTGCCGTTCAAACAGCGCGGAACCGACCGCCTGGGCGAGGGGGAGTTCGTCGTCGCCCTCTCCTTGGACCGCGATTGGTTCTCGCCCGACCAGGCGAAGCGCCTCATCGACGTCGCCGCGGGTCGCGGTCTGGTCGCGCGCGAGGACGGACAGGTCGTCGCCGCGTTCGACCCCGCCGGCGTCACCGTGCCGGAGGACTACGAACCCGACCAGTCGATTCTGCGCGAGCAGTCGGCGTTCGAGCGGATGCTCGACGCCCTCGTCGCCGCCGGCCACGACAAACGGGAGGCCGTCGCGGGCGTCAACGACCTCCAGCGACGACTCGGCGTCAGCGTGGAGGCGGCCGCCGCCCTCTACGCGAAGCGCCGCGGCGTCGACGTGGGCGACGCCGCGCGGGCGGCCCGCGAGGAGTTGTAACCCGCGAGGCCGGGATTCCGTCCCGAACCGCGCGGTCTAAACGGCGGGGCGGGTAACGGCCGGCATGGTCGAGGACCGACTCACCGACGGGAAACGAATCGCCCAACTCCTCGCCAGCGAGGTGACGGGCCACGAGCGGTCGCTCGCGTCGCTGTCCGTCGCGGACTCGGAGCGAGACGCGGAACCGACGGCGGACGGCGCGTTCGCCTACGCCGTCGACCGCGAGGCCGAACGCGTCGCCGAGGTGTACATCCACCCGGACCGCGCGCGCGTCGAGTTCCTCGCCGCTCCCGAGGCCGTCGCCGAGGCGGCCGAAACGGAGGGACTCCGCGTCCGCCCGAAGGCGGTCCGACCGCCGCGGACGCTCGTGTTCGTCGAAGACGGCGTGCAGGTGAAGCGCCTCCTCCCCGCGCTTCGCGCCGTCGCCGACGGCTGAATATATCCGAAGACTGTCGGATTAACCGGATTCTACCGACTTCGTAACAAAGCCCCGTCCGTGCCTCCTCCCGTCGGGGATTCACTATGCCCCACACAGACGAAGATGCGGACTCACGGCGCGCACAGCGCGCGAACGACACGAAGCCGCAGGCGCAGGACGAACGGGCTCCGGACCGGTCCGGCGGGCAACCGCAGGAGGGGTCCGGAAATCAGGCCCAGCGGACCCAGCGGGTCGCGGACGAGCGACCGGCCGGCGAGCGGTCCGGGTCCGGACTCGGAGCGGTCTTCGCCGGCGCCGCGCTGCGCTGGGGAATCGGCATCGCCGGGTTCGTGCTGTTCCTGTTCGCCCTCGGACAGGCCGTCGGTCTCGACCTGCTCGGACTGTTCGCCGAGGCGCTCAGTTCGCAGACGGGCCGGTGGCTGGCCGTGGCGGTGTTCGGGCTGTTCCTCGTCGGCGTGGCCCGCCGCGGCGTCGCGAGAGCGTTCCGTGCGTAGCGTTCGAGGCACGCGTCTCGTCTTTTTATTGGCGAACGTACTCAGAGACCGTCGAGGACCGCCGGCAGTCGGTCGGTCAGTTCGTCGCGCTCGATGTGCGCCGCCGCGTGCGAGTCGGGGTCCGGGCCGCCTTCGAAGATGACCTGAATCGGAACGAGGCCGGCCCCCCTCGCCCCGCCGATGTCGGCGTTCACGTCGTCGCCGACGTACGCGGTCTCGCCCGCCTCGCTGCCCAGCGCGTCCAGTAACGCCTCGAAGGCTGCCGCGTTCGGTTTGCCGGCGGCGAGTTCGCCGGTCACGAGCGCCGCGTCGAAGGCGTCCTCCCAGCCGAGGGTGGCGAGTTTGTCGCGCTGGGCGACCCGCGGCCCGTTGGTGAGCAGGCCGACGGGGTAGCGCTCGCGCAGGTCCGCGAGGAACGCCTCCGCGCCGTCGACGGGGACGAGGGCGTCGGCGATGTGCTCGCGGTAGGACGCGGCGACGGCGTCGGGGTCGGCGTCCGAGTCGCGCGCGCGCAGCAGCGTCTCGAAGATGGGTGCTCGCGTCTCCCCCGTCAGGTGCTCGCTGTGTGCGTCGAGGTACGCGTCCCTGGAGAGCGGCGGCGCGCCCGCGGCGGTCGCGGCGTCGCGTAGAATCATCTCTCGGTCTCGCGTCGGTATCGCGAGAGTGTAGTCGAGGTCGAACCCGACCGCCCGGATAGTCACGCTCGTCGGTACGGGGTCGAGCACCATGACCGTTCGCGTTCGCGTTCGTGTAACGCCGGCCACCGAAGAGGCGAACGCGAACGGGCGAGAACCCGGCGGCGACCCGGCGACGACGCGGGGGTTTTTCTTCGCGCGCGCCGAGAAGTGGTTCATGACGCTCGACCCCGTCCACGTGGACGGAATCGCGGACCTCGCGACTTATCTCGCCCGGAACGTCGACGACGACGAGCACGTCGACCTCGCGCGCACCGTCTGGGAGGAGTATCTGGACCCCCTCTACGGCCCCGACGGCGGCGCGGTGCTCGAACCGCTCGGGCGGAAGCGCCTCCGCGCCGCCGACGTCGACGACGTCGCCCTCACCGAGTCGCCGTTCGAGACGGTCCACGGCCTCGACTCGGGGACGATCAACCCGACGACGTTCAAGAACGGCATCGTCCTCGACGTGGCGCAGGCCGCGATGGCCGCTGTCCCCTCCAACCTCGACCTGCACCGACACCGGAGCATCGTGGCGACGACGCACACGAACGACGCGACGTCCGCGTTCGACCAACCGTGGCGAAAGCGCGACGAGGGGTACTGTCGCTGGCGAATCATTCAGGCCCCGCGGGTGAGCCGGTTTGCGGAGGGCGTCGTCCACGCCCTCTCGCTGTACCTCGCTGAGAGCACGCACGCCCTCGAACACGCCGACGAGGTCGAGGACCTCCTCGTCCTCGACGGACCGCTCTACCCGAAGGAACTGCTGAACTGGCGGGGACGGGACGGCGAACTCAGCGACCTCTCCCGGGAGGCCAAACCCAAGCAGGTGGTCGAGAACTACCTCCGCCTGGTCGAGCGGTTCGTCAAACGGGACGTGCCGCTCTGCGGGTTCGTGAAGAACCCCGCGTCGAAACATCTCGTGAACGCCGTGCGAGAGAGGGGGATGGAGGCACCGTGGACCGACGACACCGCCTTCTTCACCCGACTGCTCGAACGCCGCGCCGTCGGCAACCGGGGCACCGAGGGGCGGGAGACGGGCGAACTGACGTTCACCAACTGGTTCGTCTCGCGGGGCGGATGCGACCGCACGTTCGCCGCCGGCGGGGACGCGTTCGGACTGGAGCGGAACCTCGACGCCGACCTGTACGAGGTGGCGTTCTTCGTCATCTACGACCCGCGGACGGACGTGCTCTACCGCGTCGAAGCGCCCGTCGCGTTCGCGCGCGACGAGGACGTGCGCCGCCGCCTCACGACGCAGATGCTGGCGGGCGTCGCCGCGAACCGCGGGCCGCCGGACGCCGTCGCCAAGGCGGACGAACTGGCGCGGATCAGCGCGCGCGAGAAGGTGGCGCTCAGACGGAAACTGGAGGAGAACCTCGACTCCGACGCGGTGCGGCAGTACGACGACCTGCGGTGGGCGCCCGGGGAGTGACGGGGCGACGGGAGCGGACCGAACGGGTCCCCGTGGTCAGGCCGCGCCGGGTTCGCTCTTGACGACTTCGATGCGCACGTCGTCGGCGGCGACGCCGACGCGTGCGAACTGCGTCCTGACGTGCTCTTTGGCCGCCGCGAGGGCTTGGTCGCGCGTGTCGAACCCCCGGGGCATCGGCGAGTCGAACGCGACGTTGATGGTCCGACCGTCTATCGTCGTCTCCGACCCGCCGCTCTCGACCTCGTAGAACTCGTCGCAGACCCAGACGTACGGCGCGTCCTCGTCGGGCGCCCCCTTGTACGACGGCGCGTCCTCGCCGCGCTCGAATATCGTGCCCGTGAGGGTCGTGCCGCCGCCGTGACCGCGAACCAGAAGCATATCCTTGCGATACGACCCCGGGCGTGAAAAGACGCGCGGGAGGTTCGGAGCCACGGGTCTTTTTAACCACAGCCTACCGTGTCGGAGAACATGTCCGACCTCGGCGACTTCACCGACTTCGAGTCCGGGTCCGACCGTGACTCGTCGTCACAGACGGCTGACGCGTCCGACGCCGAACGGGGGGAGAACGGGGAATCCGAGGGCGCGGCGGCCGCGTCCGCGGACGCCGGGTCCGACGCGGCGGACGGGGGGGTCGCCTTCGAGCGGTTCGACGTGGCGCCCGCGGGCGAGGACCGCGGCATCGGCGCCGTCTCGGTTTCGCAGGGGCTCCGCGTCGCCGAGGACGGCGACGACACCGCCCTCCGCGCGTTCGTCACGACGGGCAACCGCGACGACGTGCGCCTCGGCAAGTACCTCCTCGTCCCCTACCCCGACGACGAACTGCTGTTCTGCCGCATCACCGCCCTGGAGTACGCCCAGGAGTTCCGAACCGACGACGCCACGGAGATTCACGCCCGGCGCGCGATGCGCCGACAGGAGTTCGAAGAGCGCGACTACAAGTTCGTGGCGTCGCTGGACCCCGTGGCGGTCCTCTTCGAACAAGGGGACGAACTCAAGCGCCGGATGGTCGACCGAGTCCCGAAACCGGGCGCCGTCGTCGCCGAGGCGACGGACCCCGAACAGATCAAGACGGGACTGAAGATTCCGGCCGAGGGAGTCTTCTTGGGTCACCTCTCGGTCGGCGGCGAGAAGGTGCGAACGGCGGCGGAACCGCCGACCATCGACTACCGCCTCAAGGACGACTACGCCGACGGCGACCCTCTCGTCTTCCGACACACCCTCGTCGCCGGCGGCACCGGGTCGGGGAAGACGCACGCCTCGAAGAACCTTCTCCGGCAACTGCTCGATTCGGACCGGACCTACGAGATGGACGACGGGCGCGACGCTCAGATGGCTGTTGTGCAGTTCGACCCGCAGGACGAGTACGCTCAGATGCACGACGACAACCCCGAGATGACTGACTCGGTCGCCCGGCGGTACGAACGCGAGGGCGTCGCGCACGGCGGTCACGACGACACGGTCTGTCTCGTGCCGAAGGAGGACGGCGTGCCGTACGGCGGCGACAACCACCGCGCCGAACAGGTCGAGTTCACCATCCCGTTCTCGATGGCGCGCGACCGACCGTGGCTGGTCGCCGGCAGCAGCCTCAACGAAAACCAGTTCCCGGCGCTGAAAGAGCTGCTGCGGCGGTTCTTCCGGGAGTACGGAAACGAGGGGACGTACGAGGAGTTCCTGACGTTCCTCGACGACCCGGCGCTGAAAGAGGAACTGCACGAGGCGGGACGCGTCCACGAGGCGACGTACGACGCCGTGAAACGCCGCGTCCGCGGCGTCCCGAACGGCGTGTTCGACCAGTCGGCCCGCCCCATCACCGAGTTGGACCACCAACTCGTCCGACCGGGCGGTCTGACGGTGATTCCGACCTACCACCTCTCGACGAGTCGCGCGAAGGAGATGTTCGTCCTCGCGGTGTCGAGCATGCTCATCGACGACAAACTGTCGAACGCCCCCCGGTCTGAGAGAATCAAAGAGACGCCCCTCGTTCTCGGGATGGACGAGGCGCACAACTTCCTCGCGGACGCCGACAACGTCCAAGCGAGAAAGGTCGTCTCGAAATTCACCGAGGCGGCCAAGCAGGGTCGAAAGGAGCGACTCGGCCTCTTTCTCATCACGCAGGACCCGCAGGACGTGGCCGAACCGGTGTTCAAGCAGGTGAACACGAAACTGGTCTTGAACCTCGGCGACGAGGACGCCATCAAGAGCGTCAACATCCCGCCGAATCTCGAGGACAAGGTGCCGTACATGGAGAAAGGACAGATGGTGGTTTACTCGCCGGACAACTCCGAACCCGTCGAACTCGTCGGTCTCTCGACGTGCGTGACGAGACACGGCGAGTGAGCGGCGCGGGAGCGGAGCTTTTTGTCGATTGGTAACATACTAGAAGTATGATTCGACACCTACTCATCCCGGTCGACGGGTCGCCGCAGTCCGTCGAAGCGCTCCGGTTCGCCGCCTCGGAGTGGGGGGACGCCCGCGTCACTCTGTTGCACGTCATCGACCCCGTGAACGGTTCGCGCGCGAGCGCGGTTCCTTCGGGGTCCGAAGAGTGGTACGACGACGCTCGGGAACGGGCCGAGTCGCTGCTCGAGGAGGCGCGGACGGTGCTTCCCGCCGATGCGACCGTCGAGACGAGAATCGAGGTCGGTCGTCCCGCGGCGACCATCCTCGACGTGGCGCGGGAGGGGGCGGTGGACCACGTCGTTCTCGGCAGTCACAGCCGCGAGGGCATCTCGCGCATCCTCCTCGGCAGCGTCGCGGAGGCCGTCGCGCGGCGCTCGCCCGTTCCCGTGACCGTCGCGCGGACGTCGATGGACGACGCCGAACGAGCGGACGGAGTGTCGTCGGCGTAACCGGGTTACGCGCCGCCCACGAGAGGTGCGAGCACGGGGTCGGTGCCGGAGGGCACCGCCGGTGTCGCCCGCCCTTTTCGTCTCGCGAAGAGAGTACTCGGTGTGGAGTACTCCGAAGTCGTCACGTCCCGACGGTCCGTTCACCAGTACGCCGACGAGGACCTGTCTACCGAAGTCGTCGAATCGATATTCGAACGCGTCCGTCACGCTCCGTCGAGCTACAACCTCCAGCCGTGGGAGTTCCTCGTCCTCACCGAGGACGAGAACCGAGAAGCGCTCCGGGAGGCGGCCAACGGGCAGGAACACGTCACCGACGCCCCCGTCGCCGTCGTCGTCCTCGGGAACAAAGACCCGGCGGCGCACGCCGAGGCCGTCTTCGACGACTGGGTGGCGAAGGGCTACCTCCCGAACAACGACGCACGCGACGCCGTCATGGAGAACGTCGCTGCGATGTCCGAACTGCCCGAAGAGGAGCGGCGGGTCTGGACGGTCCGCTCGACCACCATCGCCGCCACGGAACTGATGAACGCCGCGTGGGACGAAGGGGTCGCTACCTGCCCGCTCGGCGGATTCGACGCCGACGCTGTCGTCGAGGCGTTCGATATCGACGGCGACCAGTACGAACCCGTGATGCTCGTCACCATGGGCTACTCTGCCGACGGGGCGGCCGACGTGGACCGAGAGCGCAAGTACCGCCGCTCGGTGGACGAAATCGTCCACTACGACGAGTTCGACCCCGTCACGTCGACCGAACTCCCCGATGCGGCCGCCGAAGCGCCCGCTTCCGACGACTGACCGACGTCGATTCGCCGTTCCATCACTGTTTTCGGGTCGCCGATCGACCGGGTTCGACCGTACTCGTCGAGTCGAGCGGCGAGACACAAACTTCATCTGATAATTCACTATCTAAAGAATTTAACTTCGCAACTACAGAACATTCAATAAATAGAGAATGTGCCCGAAAATCTTATTTAATGATACGCTAAACGTAGGGCGATGCCAGAAATCGCGGAGAATCGAACTGGGGGAGCAGTTAGGCGTCGCCGGGGGGCGACTCGCCTGTTTTCGGGCCGCACCGTGGGACCGTGCGGGTCGGAGAAAAACGAAGGAGCGAACGCGCTCGATACCGTCGTCAGGGGGGAGACCCGATGAGCGTCAGCAAGAGCAGGTGGGACGACGTCGGCTACATCATCAGCTCGCGGTACAGAATTCTCGTCCTCAAACGGCTCATTGAGGGGCCGGCGACGCCGTCGCTCATCGCGGCCGACTCGGGGAGTTCTATCACGCACGTCTCGCGCGCGCTGCAACAGCTTCGCGAGCAGTCGCACGTGACGCTCTTGGTGTCCGAGGACCGCAAGAAGGGCCGCGTCTACGGAATCACGGACGAGGGGCGGTCCGTGTGGGAGATGCTCGACACGAAGGACCTCGTGTAACGGCCGGTACCACCTTTTTTCGCGGTGCGATCTGACGCTCGTTCGACCGAACGCTTCTGAGCCGCGGGACGGGGTCGGCGGCACCGCCGACTGTTTCAGCGGGCGTTAATGGGGCATTAACGCCGGGTTTCGAGCGTCTGGCGGGTTGGACCCGGAGCGGGTTCGGAAGGTCGTATCACGACGGACAGGCGCGCGAACGGGGACGAAGAGGCTCTCGAAGACGCTCGCCTCTCTCGCCTCTCGGAGGTTCTTCCGGTGTGGGACGCGGTTGGGAAGGGACCGAGCGGAGGTGGTACTCCGAGGCGACGGCCTCCGACTCGGTCTCGCAGTCCGAGACCGACCTCGAATCGGGCGGCGGCGGAGCGATGAGGTGAAGCCGCGGTTTCGCGCCCGTTCCGCGGCGGATAACAAAGCATCGATTGGACGACTAGCGACCAATGGACCGAACCTGTGCGGCCGCGTCGACCCGACAGACAGAGAACGACCCGACGAACCGGACGGGGGCGGAGAGATGAGCGACGAGGCCTCTCCGGCCGCCGGCGGCGGGGCGGCGACGGGCGAACTCGCCGAACCGGGGACGAGCGACACGGAGTTCCGATTCCGACACGAGACCATCGACGCGAACCCGCCGAGCGGTCGCCTGTTCATCTGCCACCCGACGGACCTGACGGGCGACGGCCATCCCGACCTCATCGTCGGCGGCATGGGGTCGACGGACGTCTCGACGTTCGTTCCGGGCCTGACGGTCGAACGCTCATCCATCCCGGGGTACTTCTTCAAGCGTCTCGAAACGGACCTGTTCTGGTACGAGAACTCGACGTGGGAGCGCCACGACATGACCGACGACGACGAACTCCGACTGCTGGGGAGCACGCTGGTCGATTTCGACGGCGACGGCTCCGAGGACATCGTCGTCGGGCAGGGTCTCGGCTTCGGCGACATCTACTGGTTCGAACGGCCCGCGGACCCCCGAAAAGAGTGGACAAAGCGGCTCCTCCGGAGCGACTTCGAGAAGTACCACGACCTCGCCTTCGGCGACGTCGACAACGACGGAAAACCCGAACTGGTCGGCGTCTCCCAGGAGAGCGAGACGCTGTTCTACTACGACGTCCCCGAGGACCCCCGGCGGACGCCGTGGCCCGCGGAGACGAAGCACGTCATCGAATCGGGGGTCGACCTCGAAGGCCTCTGCATCGTCGACCTCGACGGCGACGGAGAGAACGAACTCATCGCCGGCACGCACGTCTACCGGCAGACCGATACCGGAGACTGGGAGCGCGAGACGGTCGTCTCCGGGTGGGACTGGACGCGCGTGGCCGTCGCGGACCTCGACGGCGACGGCGAACTGGAGGTCGTGTTCACGGAGGGTGACTCACCCCTCCTCGGCAACCATCCGGGGCGCGTCGCGTGGTTCGACCCGCCGAACTGGGAACAGCACACGCTCAGGGACGACATGTACTGCCCGCACTCGCTGCAGATTGCGGACTTCACCGGGAACGGTCTGCCCGATATCTACGTCTCGGAGATGGGACTCGGCGTGAACGAGGACCCCCAACACCTCATCTTCGAGAACCTCGGCGACGGAACGTTCGAGGAGCACGTCATCGCCACCGGCGTCGAGACGCACGAAGCGAAAGTTGTCGACATGACGGGCGACGGGCGACTCGACATCGTAGGTAAGTCCTACGAACCGAACGCCCACGTCGACATCTGGTACAACGAATCCTGAGCGAACCCGACGCACCGCGGGGCCGACCGAATCGATTGGCTTGGTCGACTCGGACGACTCGGGCGACCCGCCGCTGATTCTACGAGACGACCCGAGTAGGGGCCGCCGTCCTTCGAAGCGTGGGCGGTTATATCGCTACTACTGATACGTCGAGGACACCACGTCCGTGACGATGACGTACGACGTAGCCATCGTCGGCACCGGTCCCGACCCCGAGGACCCGGACACCGACGGCTTCGCGATGGGGTATCGACACGCATCCGCCTACGACCGACTCGACGACTGTCGACTCGCCGCCTGCGTGGACATCATCCGACCGAACGCGGAGGCGTTCGCGGAGACGTGGGGTCTCGCGGAGAGCGCCGTCTACGAGGACGTCGAACAGATGCTCCAAGAGGTACGGCCGGACGTCGTGAGCGTCACGGTACCGCCGTCGGTCCACGCCGACGTGGTCCTCGCGTGCGCCGAGAGCGACTCCGTACAAGCGATACACTGCGAGAAGCCGATGGCGAAGACCTGGGACGACGCGAAGCGGATGGTCGCCGCCTGCGAGGAGGCGGGCGTCCGACTCACGTTCAACCACCAGCGTCGGTTCGGCCGCCCGTTCCGGGAGGCCAAGCGGTTGCTCGACGACGGCGCCGTCGGGTCGCTCGAACGGGTCGAGATAGGCGGACCGAACCTCTACGACTTCGGGACCCACCTGTTCGACCTCTGCGGCTACTACACCGACCAGTCCCCGCCCGAATGGGTTCTCTGCGGCGTCGACTACGGTGAGGAGAACGTTCAGTTCGGCGCGCACAACGAGAACAACGCGATAGCCCAGTGGGGTCACGAGAACGGCGT
The DNA here is from genome assembly GCF_031624495.1 of Halogeometricum sp. S1BR25-6. Classification (NCBI taxonomy): domain Archaea; kingdom Methanobacteriati; phylum Methanobacteriota; class Halobacteria; order Halobacteriales; family Haloferacaceae; genus Halogeometricum; species Halogeometricum salsisoli. The sequence goes on from NZ_JAMQOP010000002.1 coordinate 565,506, forward strand.
CGTCGGCATCGCCTCGACGGGCGACTACAGCGTCGTCCCCGCCCAGATGCGCCTCGTCGGCGACGACGGCCTTATCGACATCTGTACCGAAGACGGTCCACCGCTTCGGTACCGGAACGGGTCGACGAACGGGTGGAAATCCGTCGACACCGGCCGCGACGGCGCCCACGGACCGACCGACTCGCTCCCGCAGGTCGCCGCGCGGAAGGTCGCCGCTCGGCTTCCGTTCGTCTCCGAGGACCGATTCCGGACACCGACGTACATCGAACGAGCCATCGAAGAGGTCGTGACCGCGCTCGTCGAAGACCGCCCCTCGGAGCTCTCGGGCGAGAACGCCCTCCAGTCCACGGAGCTCATCTTCGGCGCCTGGGAGTCCGCACGGCGTCGAGAGCGGGTCGCCTTCCCCCTCGAAGTCGACGGAAACGCGCTCGAAGAGATGGTCGAATCGAACGAACTACTCGCGTCCGACGACGCGTAATCACGCGGCGTCACAGCCCGAAAACGGTCGCTTCGGTCGGTCGCCGCTCGTCTCGATTCCGCCTTCGCGCGCGCGACCACCGGAACCGCCCTGACCGAGGACTCTTCTGGTACTTTTTTGGTAACTAACCGCCGGTATCTGGTCAGGAGATACCTACTGTTCGCTGCTAAGTATGCAAAAGCGATAATTAAGGTATTCTTGTATTTCTTCCCAGGATGAGTAGAAAGCTTTCCGATGAGAACGAAACCGAACGGAGCGGCCTCGGGGGGGCCATCAAGAACTGGGTAGGGGGCGGAGACTCGCGTCCGCGGGCGCGAACCGCGTCCGCGTCCGATTCCGATTCCGAGGCGGCGAAAGGAGAGAATGACCGAGTCGAAATCGGGCGGCGGTCGTACCTGAAGATGGTCGGCGTCGCCGCGGCGACGGCCTCTGTCGCGGGGTGCACGGGAACGTCCGACGGCGTCGCGAGCGTCCAACCCCTGTCGGCGTTCGGTTACGGCGGGGCGGCCGTCCTCCAGCAGGCTTCCTCGCTCGACCTCACCGTGAGCGAGTCCGAGTCGAACGACAGTCAGGCGACCGCGATGGCCGTCGACCTCGGCGCCACCGTGTCGGGTCGGCTGGCGTCCTCGGAGGTCGACTGGTACGCCGTCGACGCGACGGCGGGACAGGAACTCCTCGTGGACTTCGAGCGAGCCACCGACGCGGGCGTCGTCGCGGTCATCGTCTACGACGCCGACGGCGGGTGGAGCGACCTCCGGTATCTGGGCACCTCGGGTCCGGTGACGGTTCGGAGCGCCGTCGAGGAGTCGGGAACGTACTACGTGCAGGTCATCGACGTCGAGAACGGCGGCGGAGACTACACGCTGGCGGTCTCGGCGGGCGGCGCGGAAACGGAGACGCCCACCGCGACTCCCACGCCGACTCCGACTCCCACGCCCACCCCGACGGACGGGCAGTCACCCTTCGGCGGGCAAGCGCGGACGCTTCCGGGACAGATCGAGGCCGAACACTTCGACGCGGGCGGCGCCGGCGTCGCCTACTTCGACACCACGAGCGCGGCGAAAGGCGGCGACTACCGGACGGACGAACTGGTGGACATCGAGAACACGCAGGACGACTCCGGGACGTACAACGTCGGGTGGATGCAGGAGGGCGAGTGGTTGGAGTACACTGTCGACGTGACGGCCGCGACGTACGACGTCAAACTTCGCGTCGCCTCGCCGGTCAGCGGCAAGCGGTTCCGCGTGCTGCTCGACCGGGAGGAACTCGGCGTCGTCGAGGTGCCGAACACCGGTAGCTGGCAGTCCTGGCAGACGGTGACGATACCGGACGTCGTCCTGTCCGAAGGGCAGGACCAGGTGCTGCGGGTCGAAGTCGTCGACGGGGACGTGAACCTCAACTGGATCGAGTTCACGAGCAACCAACCGGCTGTCACGCCGACGCCGACTCCTACACCGACTCCCACCCCGACGCCGACCCCCACGCCGACTCCGACTCCCACGCCCTCGCCCTCGCTCGACGACTACGGGCTACAGGGCTACGGCGAGATGGGATACGGCGGCGTCGAGACGTCGAACTGAGGACCGACCGGCGGTTACTTCGGGACCGACGACCCGGCGACGAGGCGGTTCGTAGCCTGCGCGAGTCGGTGGGTCGTCCGCCCGCCGAGCGTCACGCCGGCGTACAGGAGGAACGTGGGTTCGAAGGGGTAGTGTTGAACCGCCTTCAGGAAGAACCGACGGGCCACCTGGTAATTTCTGTCGTTTATCGACGCCGACCCGACGCGGTAGGCCGTCCACCCGAGCATCTTCCGCTCGAAGAGGGGGCCGTACTCGGCCGCCAGGTCGCGGTATTTCTCCACGAACAGCCCGTAGCTCTCCAGGAGGTTGTCGTAGTCGTCGGAGATGCGGTTGTGCGCGTCGTACTCGTAGGTGACGAGCGCCTCCCCGATGGGTTCGAACTCGCACTTGGTCGAGAGGGCGACGTACCACTCCAGGTCGGCCCACCGCTTGAACCGCTCGTCGAACGGCGTCTCCTTGGCGAGGTCCGACCGGACCATCACCGCCGACTGCGTGCCGACGACGTTCCGGCAGAGCACCGCCTTCGTGACGTCCCCGTCGACCGGGTCGGGGATGACGACGTCGTGGACGCTGCCGTCCATCTCGCCCTTGCGGCCGACGTAGACGAGGCCGACGTCGTCGCCGACGGTTCGGAAGCGCGCGACCTGCTTCGAGAGCTTCTCGGGGTCCCACCGGTCGTCGTCGTCCAAAAACGCGATGTACTCCCCCGTCGCCGCCTCGACGCCCGTGTTGCGGGCGGCGTTGGCGCCGCGATTCTCCGAGTGGCGGCGTATCTCGAAGGAGTGCACGTCCGGCGAGACGCCGTCGAGAACCTCGCTCGCCGGTACCTCCGAGCAGTCGTCGACGACGACGAGTTCGACGGGCGCGTACTCCTGTTCGGAGACGGTTTCCACCGCCGTCCGCAGGTACGCGGGGCGGTCGTAGGTGGTGATGATTACCGTGACAAGCGGGTCGTCGGCGTGGGGGTCGGTTCGACTCATCGGGTCACCGGAGGGGCGGGCGTCGCGGGCGCGGTTGCGTGGCGTTCGGTCCGGACATCGTTCTCGTCCGTGTCGTCTCCGCGTCCACATACTGTTATGCGTGTTATTACGAGACGAACGACACCGTCGGCCGCCGAGGAACAAAAGACAGCTATTTTATGCTTGGTTCGGGCAATTAGTTACATTGCTACTAATACTCGAACGCGAGCGGCGGCGGCAGCGAATCCGTTCGGCGGGACGCGATTCGAGGCGAAAACCACCGCGGTCGGTCGGATACGGAGCGTATACCTTTACCGGGCGAAGACCTTCAGGACAGCAAACGGCCCTCGTGGTCGGCGGACCCGTGGCTCAGCAACCATGAACACAGATACAAGACACTCGGCGGCGTTCGACGGGTCGAAGTGCGCGCCGGTCGGGCGAACAGGGACGGGACAGCGAGGAGAGCGGGCGAGAGATGAGTGAGGATACGGAGCGTCAAGAAGAGACCGAAGCGGACCCCGAAGAGGTCGGCGCGGAGGGAGAGCGGGACGAAGGAGACGAGACGGTAACGCGCCGTGAGACCATCGTGGCGACGGCCGCGGGAGTCGTCGGTACCGGGACGCTCGCGCTCTCGTATCTCTTCTCGGACGGAGACGACGACCCCGACACGGAGGCGCCGACGCCGATGTCCCCGACGCCGACCGAGGGCGACGGCGAACAGGTGCCCGAGGGGGAAGACATCCGGGACTACGGGGCGGCAATAGACGGACAGACCAACGACGCCCCGGCCATCATGCGCGCGCTTCGGGCGGCCTCTCCCGGCGGGGTCGTCTACCTGCCGCCGGGCGATATCCTCCTCGACGCGCGGGACACCGACTCCAAGGCCATCCGACTCAACGCCTCGAACCGAAACGTCACGCTCCGGGGCGCCGGACCGGGGGCGGGAGAGACGCGACTGGTCATGGCTCCGGGTCACGAAGGCGTCCACAGCGCGGTGTACGTCGGCACGAATCCGGGCAACAGTGCCGGGACCGTCCGACTCGAACGTCTCACCATCGTCGGGAACAAGCGGAATCAGGGGGTCAACCCCGGTTTAGGCATCCGAACGGAGGCCGAGGGCACGCTGGTGATGCGCGACTGCCGCGTCACCTCGTGGCTGAACGCGGGCGTGAAACTGTCCGGCGGGATGGACGCCGACATCCAGTACTGCGAGTTCAGCAACAACGGACTGCGCGAGAACGGCGGCCACGACGTCTCCCCGAACCAGGACCGCCACCAGACGGAGACGGTCATCAGGCGGTGTCACTGCCACAACTCGGGCGGGGCGTCCGTCGACGTCGGACAGACCGAGGATATCGAACTGCAGACCGTCCTCATCGACGAGTGCATCCTGGAGAACAGCCTCGCGTCGCTGAAACTCTCGACGCAGAACAAGCTGACGACCGTCCGCCGGACGCAGATGCTGGGCGGCGACGCGACGACGATACCGGTCAAAGTCAACCCGACCGACATCAGCATCGACGACCTTGTCCTCGAAGACGTGCTCATCGACGGCGGGGGGTGGCCGGCCATCGACCTGCCCTGTCCCGGCCGCCTGCGACTCGACAACGTCGCCATCATGAACGTCGACCAGAACAACCGGCAGCGCGGACAGGACAGAGGGGGAATCTTCACCCGCGACATCGACTTCCGCGACTCCGGCCGGGTCTCCATCCACAACGTCGGTCAGAACAACGAGAGCATCGCCCTCAACATCGAGGACGGCGGAGGCTCGATAGCGGAACTCGTCTACGGCAACGTCGCCGGCGTGGGCAAAAGCCAGGGCGTCAACCTGGAGAAGACCACCCGCGGCGAACCGCTGGAACCGGACGTCGTCGCTCGGAAGAACGTCGGGCCGCGGTCCGCCTCGTGACACTGCCTCCGAGGCCGCCTACGGCCAACGCGCGCGAACGTGGCCGACGCCGCTCCGGCATCTGTTCGGTATCTACGCGGTAACTAAAACGCGAGTACTCGTCCACAACTCGCCACCAGCGGACATGTTCAGGATGACATGTGGGAAGAAGAGTTATTCACTGAAGAGGGAACTCGGAGGTATGGACGCAGAACGCGGCGCCACGGGGTGCCTCCAGACGAGAGCGAACGACCGGCGCGAAACCACCCGTCCGGCCGCGGAGCGGACCAACTGAGAGTCATTATCATGGTGAAGAAAGTTACAGACTTCGGTGCGGTCGGTGACGGATCGCGCGACGACACGGACGCCATACGGAACGCTGCGGACGCCGCGGGGCCCGGCGGGACGGTCTACTTCCCGCCCGGAACGTACCTCGTCGGCTCCGACAGCCGAGTGCCCCTGGCGTACCCCGGCGACGGAAGTTGGGACGACCTGACCTGGAAGGGCGCCGGCGCGGACGAGGTCACCATCAAGATGGCCGGCGGCCAGACGAAGGCGCACTTCGTCTTCCTGGTGAAGGGCTCGCAGTCCCCGCGGAACGTGACGTTCGACGGACTGGCCGTCGACGGCAACAAGGACCAGCAGTCGAACGACAGCGTCGGCCTGTGCGTTCTCACGGAGGCCGAAGGGTTGTTCAAGATGCACAACTGCCGGCTCATGAACGCGCAGAACGCGAACCTCAAACACTCCGGGCACATGGACTCGGAGATCACCTACTCGCACTTCCACAACGCGGGCTACGTCTGGAACGGCGGCCACGGCATCTCTCCCAACCAGACCGCGAAGACGACGACCACTATCCGGAAGTGCCTGTTCACCGACCAGAAGGGCGCGGACGTCGACGTGGGGCACGCCAAGCCGAAAGACTGGCAGACCGTCCTCATCGAGAACTGCGTGATGCGGGACTCCTACCGGGGGAGTCTCAAGATGACGCAGGAGAACGCGAAGACGACCATCCGCAACACAATCATGACGGGGAACTCCGACACCGAAATCCCGGTGAAGGCGAACCCCTCCGACGCGTCCATCGGGACCGTCGCCCTCGAGAACTGCATCATCGACGGCGGGAAGTTCCCCGGCATCGACTTTCCCGTCCCCGGTCGCCTCGAACTGAACGAGGTCGCCATCAAGAACGTCGGACGGGGCGGCCACCGCGACGGCGCGGGCATCTACACCGACCAGATGGACGTCGTCGGCGGTCGCATCTCCGTTCACGGCACCGATACGATGGTCAACTTCACCGACAGCGCGAGCGGGTCCATCGACGAAATCATCCACGAGTCGGGCATCTCCCTGGGCCGCGACCGCGGCATCGTCGGGGCTACGACCGTCGGCAGTCCGCTCGCACCGTCCGTCCCGAGCGAGTCTGAGGTGGGTCCCGGAGCGAGCGACGGCGCGGACCCGGGCACCTCGGAGCCGGCGCCGGCCGACCCCAAGACGTACGGCGGTTACAAGCTCCCCGAACCGGGCACCGTCGACTGGCACGTCCCGCTGAACGAGAACTTCGTCAAAATCGAAGACGACGTGCTCGAACTCCTCGCGCGGGTGCAGCAGCTCGAAGAACAGCACTGAACCGAACAGCTCGACTCTCTTTCTGGCATTCTCCGGCGTCCCGGCGCGCACCGGCGCTTCAGCGTGCGCGAGCGACCCCGGTCGAGTCGAGTCGACGCGAGCGCGAAACCGACGACTACACCTTGTAGCCGAGGTCTTTGAGGTTCTGTTCGACCTCGGCCATGTCGATGGCGTCCGACTCAACCGGTGGGTCGGCTCTGATCGTCCGGCGCGGACCGTCGGCGACGACGTGCCACGGAACCGTCACCAGCTTGTCGGTGAAGATGCCCGGCGGGTGGCCGACCCAGCGGACCGGGAACGGCGTGAGTCGGTCGCCGAGCATCTCGCCGTGGTCCGAACTGATGACGGTCTTGCCGTCGAGTTCCTCGACGAGCGTCTGGACGTGTTCGAGGACGTACCGGAGGTTCGACCGGTAGGCCTCTCGGACGTCCTCGTAGCTCACGTCGCTCCCGCGGACCGTCTCCCGGAGGCCGGTCCTGTCGAGTTCGAACGCGTCGTTGTCGGTGTCGAGGTACGGGTAGTGCGGCTGCATGTAGTGGATGAGGAGCCGCTTGTTCGGGTACTCGTCCTTCAGGTCGAGCACCGCACGGGTGACCGCTTCGGGACTGGGGACGAACCCGTCGGCGACGTCCCGTTCGACGTCGTGGTACGCGTGGAGTTCGCAGTTCAACTCGTCCTGTAGCTGGAGGTACCAGCGGTTCCCGGAGATGTACACCACGTCGTGGAGCCGCTTGTCCTTGAAGTTCCCGTGGACGAACTGCTTGCTCGCGCTGCCGCGGGACTGCCGCGTCTCGGGGGTGCCCGCGAACGGCGTCATCTCGGCGTAGGTGTCCGCCCGGCAGGCGTCGAGGAGGATGAGGTTATCCCAGTCCTCCTCGAAGACGTCCGTCCCCCTCGTGTTGTACTGGCTGTCGCCCGTGTAATCGTAGTACGCTCGGTTGAGTCCGAGTCCGACCAACCCGGGGTCCCGGAAGGCGCGGGTGAGCAGTTCCGGGTTCTCCCGGATGCGGTCCCAGAGTATCATTGGCGGCTCCCGTCGGTCGGGGTTCGGCTCTCAATCGGTGCCGGCTCTCGAACGGCCGTCGGTGCCGTCGCCGCCGCGACCGGTTGTCCGCGAGTCACGTGGGAGGCGGCGACGAGCGAGCGTTCACGGGGAATGGAGAGCGCCATGGTACGAAGAACCCTCCCGGCGCCTAAAAGTATGGAGCCCCTCACCGGTCGGTGGCCGTCGCCACCGGTGCCGCATACATTTCTGTGAAACGATAGTTTCGCGGCCGGAGGCGATTGGATTCGGATTTGTACGCTCCATAACTATATCCGCTATCCGTCGTACCCTGTAGCCACATGCACACCGACATCCGAGCGTGGCTCAGAGAGTTCCCCTCGGAAGTCAAAGGCGGGAGCAGTCCGAAACAAGCCCTGTTGAAATCCCTCCGCGGTGCGTTCAACGGACCGTACTTCTCGCTCACGACTCGATATCCGCTCGGAACGAACATCTACGAACGGGAGTGGGACCTCCTCATCGTCCTCGACGCCTGTCGACTGGACGCCCTCCGCGCGGTGGCCCCCGAGTACGACTACATCGAACTGGTCAGTTCCATCTGGTCGGTCGGCAGCGCCTCCCACGAGTGGATCTGCAAGACGTTCACCAACGAGTACCGCTCGGAGATAGAGAACACGTCGCTCGTCACGACGAACCCGTTCGTCCCGCAGACGTTCGACGACCGCGTGTTCCCGCCGAAGGCGTACGCCGTCCCGTTCATGTGGGCGGACTGGGACGTCGTCGAGAAGTCGACGTTCCAGAACCTCCTGCAGATACACCGGCACGACTACGATGAGTACTTCACCGCGCCCCCGCCGGAGGTGGTCACCGACTACGCCATCCAGATGGCGCGCGAGGACCCCGCAGAGCGGATGGTGCTTCACTACTTCCAACCGCACACGCCGTACATCTCGGAGGCCCACCGCGAGAAACGGACGCTGACGCCGTTAGAAGACGACCCGTGGCGGGAGATGATGCAGGGACGGGCGACCAAGGAGGAAGCGTGGGAACTGTACATGGACAACCTGCGCTTCGTTCTCGACGACATCGAAAGGCTCCTACAGAATATCGACGCCAAGCGCGTCGTCATCACGGCCGACCACGGCGACCTGTTCGGCGAGATGGGCGGCTACGGCCACCCCGAAGGGTTCGTCCACCCCGACCTGAAGCGCGTCCCGTGGGCCCTCGCCACCGGCACCGACACCGGCGACGTCGTCCCGGACGTGGACACGGCCAGACAGACCGACGCGGACTACGACGTCCAGGAGCGATTAGAGAAACTCGGGTACCTGTAACCGACCCGCGTCCCACTCGTCTCTTCAGTTTCCTCCCGTTCGACCGGAGGGCAAAAGGCCACCGACTGAACCCGCCCGGAAGACAGCGGCGCGCTGCGACCGCTCAGCGTCGGCAGAGTTCCCCAGAACGAGTAGTGGAGGAGAACAGAGCCCAATCGACGCCGGGGCGGTCTCTCACCGAACTGAGAACGCGGAGCGGTGCGTCGTCGGAGCGTAACTCGCCGGAACGGAGTCTCCCCGGTCGGCGGGAGTGCACCGGCGCCAGCGTTCGTCTGTATCCGTTCTGCGCCGGTACCGGCGCCGAGGACGGCGGCGATGGAATCGAGAGAAGAGAACGGCGCCCCCGCGTGACATCGAGCGGGGTCAGTCCATCACGTAACCGAGGTCGGAGAGCTGTTTCTTCATCGCGTCCGACATCTCCCGCTGCTCGGCGTTTCGCTCGCCGCGGCCGAGTCGCTCGGAGAACGTCTCGAAGAACTCGCGGTGCTCGTCGGCGACGTCCGGGTTGTCGGCCGAGACGTCGGTGTCCTCGTCGTCGAGGTTGTACAGTTCGTCGCCGCGGTCCCCGCGGAGCCACTTGTAGTCGTCGCTGCGGACGGCGTGAACCAGCCCCGATTGGAATCGGTCGAGGTCCGCGTCCGGGTTGTGCTTTCTGACCTGCTCGACGGCCGTCTCGTACGTCTCGTTGCCGCGTTGGCTGAGCGCGTACGTCCGCGTCTCCTCTCTCGGGTCGATTCCCTGCAGTTCCGACAGCGTCTCGTCGGACGCCCCGGCCTCCTCGAGGAGCATCTGCATCACGTCGATGTGCTGGACGAGAGCGTCCTCGGGGACGTCCGTGACGGACGGGAGGCCGTGGACGACGGTGGGCACGTTGACCAGCCCATCGTGCAGCGAGAACTGGTGGCCGATCACCCCGTGCTCGCCCAACAGGTCGCCGTGGTCGCCGGTGACGACGAAGACGGTCGGACCCATGTCGAGCGACTGGATGTGGTCGTAGAGGTCGCCCACCTGGTGGTCCGCGTAGGCGAGGACGCCGTCGTACATCGCGTCGATGGCCTCCTTCTCCGCGGGCGAGAAGTCACAGCCGTTGGCTATCTCGCGGTAGTAGTTCATGCTCCGGTCGAACGCGACGTCGGCGGCCTCCTCGGTGGACATCTCGATGTCGTCGGTGAAGGCGTCGCGGTACGGCAGCGGCGGGATGTACGGCAGGTGCGCACCCTGCGTGTGCACGAACATGAAGAACGGCTCGTCCGACCCGCCGTAGTCGCTGATGCGTCGTTTCGCCAACTCCGTGGCGATGAACTCGGGGCGGTGTCGGCTGGCGTCGGTCGTAAAGCCCGCGGAGTGCTTCCGGATGCCGAGGAGGTACTTCAGCAGTATCTTCGGCCCGGCGGTCTGCAGGAGGTTGGACTTGTCCATCCAGGTGAAATCCTGAAAGCCGCGGTCGAGCCCCGTCGACTCGCTGCAGTAGGCGTTCTGCGAGAGGCCGACCGTCCGGTAGCCCAAGTCGGCGAACCGCTCCGGAATCGTCGTGATGCCCTCGGGCAGCACGTCGTTCCAGAGGCCGGTGCCGTGGTGGGAGGGGTACGTCCCCGTGAGGATGGAGGAGTCGGACGGGAGCGACCACATGGCGTGCGAGACGCAGTTGGTGAGCGCCCTGCTGGTAGGGCCGTCCGCGATGCGCCGCATGTTCGGCGTCGTGTCGCGGTGGTACCCCGCCAGCGAGGTCCGGTCCGCCCGGATGCTGTCCAGGTTCAGCCAGACGATGTTTGGGCGAGTGTTGGTCATTGATCTACCGTATCGATGCGTTCGGTGGCTTTATTTTTGCAGTGCATAAGCGAACTCGTGAAGCGAAGCCGTCTCCTAACTCCGCGCAGAGGGCGTTTCCGAACGGTTTCGACCGGGTCGGAGATGGCGCGGCGGTGGAAGGCTGACGGGCGGCCTCTGTCTCTCGGTGCGGCGCGTCCGGCGGTCGGCTCACAGGTACGTGTCGAACCAGTACTCCAGCGACGTGATGTGGGCGATGACCGGCGAGAGGTTCTCCCCCCGCTGGTGGCGCGTCCAGAGGTCGGAGAGGTCGTCGGCGAACACGTCGCGTTCGGCCGCCTGCCGCAGGTGCGTCTCGGCCCAGTCGGCCAGGTCGGTGTCCATCCGGAGCCAGATGTCCGAGAGCTGTCCGTTTCCGTACGTCTGCTCCGACCGGAGTCGTCCGAGGCCCACGTTAGCGACGAAGCCGAGGACGTGCGCCGGGTAGGGGTACTTCGGCGGCAGCTTCGTGCGCTCGTAGGTGATGTCGGCGAGTTCCGGCGCGACGCGCTTGGTCATCCCGAGTTTCGCCCGCGAGGTACCCATCGGAATCTTCGTCGTGAACGGGAACGTTCCCTTGCGGTACTTCGTCGGGATGCGCGCGCACCACTCCAGGAAGTCGCCGTCGGTGTAGACGACCCTGTCGCCGCCGACGTCGCGGATGATGGCGTTCGAGGCCATCGCACAGCGGTTGTAGTAGTTCTTGAAGTGGATGTCCAACACCTTGTGGTGGAACGCGTTCTCGTCGCTCTCCTCGGCCTCGTGCCGGAACGTCTTGACGGGGTCGACGCTGACGGCGAGGCAGTCCTCGACGAGGCCGATGTCGAGAGCGGCCTCGCTGGCAATCTGCGACTCGACCGCCGAGTTGTACTGGGTGAAGTGCGACTGGAGGAGGTGGTCGCCCAACAGCGACCCCTCGACGCCCTCCATGAACACGCTGGAGTCTTCGATGTCGTAAGAGCCCGAGAGGTTCTTCGTGATGTGCCAGGCGACCATCCCGCCGCAGACGTCGACGAGTCGCTCGATGCGCTCGGGCGACGGCAGCAGGTCCAACTCGGTGAGTTCCATGTCGAGGCGGTCGGCCACCTCGCGGGCGATTTCGATGTTGTCGCCCGTCGGCGGGTTCGCGTCGTACGTGTACGCCGACAGCGTCTCGAACTCGTGGTCCCCCGAGGCCGCCGACTTACACAGCGCGGAACTCGTGTTTCGGCTGTCCAGTCCGCCGGAGAGCCAGATGCTCGCCTCCGAGGGGAGCGTCGAGGCGGTCCGGTCGACGGCCGTCCTGAAGCGCGAGGCGAGTTCGTCGAGGTACGCGCTTCCGGGTTCGGCCTCGTCGTACCGCGGCTTCCAGTAGCGCTCGCCGCGCCACTCGCCGTCCTCGAACTCGTACACCGTCGCGGGCCGGGCCGTCGACACCTCGGAGACGAGCGTCCGCGTGCCCCAGAGCAGGCCCATCAACAGGAAGTCGGAGACGGCCTGTTCGTCTATCGTGGGGTCGTCGACGAACGGAAGGCACGCCGCGACCGACGTCGAGAACGCCGGTCGACCGTCTGCGAGGAAGCACGAACGCGCCCCCAGTTTGTCCGTGACGACGAGGAGGCGGTCCGCGTCGTCGTCGACGCCCACGAGGAGGAACGTGCCGTCGGTCCGTTCCGCGGCGGCCACGGGGTCTTCGAAGAAGTCGTCGACGAGTTCCTCGTCGTCCGTCTCGCGCCACTCGCGCGCGGTGACCGCGCCGTAGACGAACAGCGTCCGGTCGCCGTCGACGAGCGTTCGGACGCCCTTCGCGTCCGAGACGGGGAGGCGGGCGTAGATGGAGGTGGTCTCCCGCTCGGTCCGCGTTTCGGTTTCGTCGGCGACGCCGTGGACGGGGGTTTCGTCGGCCGCGTCCTCACAGTCCGCGAGCGAGGGGCTTCCAACCAATCCTGACATGTAGCGTACTTCAGTTATGTTATTCAAATAGTTACTCACCCGCTATCCGCCTGTCGCGCTCGAAGCGGGGGGAGAGAGGACCCGTCACCGGGTCGGTTGCGGCGTCTCGCACGTCGGCCGCCACCAGTGCGCGCTCGGACGTGTCGTCGATTCGAGAGAATGGCCGCCCGCGGCGTCTCGTCCCGGCGTTCGTTCAGTAGGTGTGATATAACTTAGGCCGGATTCTACCCACGATACCGTAATGACTCACAGCGTTCTGGCGAGCGCAGTCAACCATCCGGACGCCATCAATCCGTACATCGGACTGTTCAACCAGCGGATCGTCCAGTCGCTCATGCGGCGCGGGATGGACGTCGACGTCGTCTCACCGCGGCCGTTCGCGCCGCCCGTCGGTCCCCACTCGGAGTACTCGATGCTCCCCACCGTCGAGGAGTGGGACGGCTACGGCGTCCACCACCCGCGTTTCTTCTACCTGCTGCCGAAACGCCTGTTCTACGGGCGGGCCGGCGACTCCTTCGCCAAGCGCGTCCCGCGGTACGTCGAGAAGACGTTCGACGTCCCCGACGTCGTCCACGCCTGCCACATCTACCTCGACGGCTACGGCATGGTCGACTACTGCGAGCGACACGACGTCCCCCTGTTCGTCGTCTCGCACGGCCACTTCATGAACGAGTACGACGAGTTGGCCGACGACGTCCGCGAGAAGGTCGACGAGACGCTCGACGCCGCGGAGAAGGTGCTCTGCGTCAGCGACGCCCTCGCGGAGAAGGCCGCGCGGCGCGTCCCCCGTTCGAAAGTCGAAGTGGTCCCCATCGGGGCGACTCCCTCCCGGTACCCCGTCGAGCGGAAGGCGGAACTCCGCGAGGAACTCGGCATCGACCCGGACGCGACGGTGGCGCTGTTCGTCGGGGAGTTCTCCGAGCGGAAGGGCATCCCCGAACTGGCCGACGTCCTCCCGGACCTCGACCTCCCGAACACCGAGTTCGTCTTCGTCGGGCACGGCGGCGACGAGGAGTGGACGCTCCGGCGCGCCCTCACGTCGAGTCGGTTCTCGGGCCGTCACGTGTACACCGGAATCACCTCGCTGGCGCTGCGCCGGTGGCTGGCCGTCGCGGACGTGCTCGTCCTCCCCAGTCACGCCGAGGGGCGACCGACCGTCATCTACGAGGCGATGGCATCGGAGACGGCCGTGCTCTCGACGACCGTCGGGGGCATCCCCGAACAGGTCGAAGACGGCGAGACGGGCGTGTTGATCCCGCCGGGCGACACCGACGCGCTCCGCGAGGCGCTGACCGAATTGGCCGGCGACCGGGAGCGACTGTTGGAGATGGGACGGAAGGGACGCGAGCGCCTCCTCGAACAGGGGTGGACGTGGGACGACCACGCCGAGCGAGTGTACCGACTCCACCGCGAGGCGCTGGAATGACCGACGCGCTCCGCATCGCGGCGGTGACCGCGCACCGCTCCCACGAGGTGGCCGAACCGCTGGCGTTAGCCGACGGGACGGTCGAACTCGTCGACATCGACGCCTCCGACGGCTTCCTCGAACGGAACCTGAACACGGTCACCCAACTGCTCGAACTGACCAGCGATCCGAAACCGGACGCCGTGCTGTCGGACTGTCTCGGACTGCTCGGCTTCCTCATCGCCGCCATCTGCGTCCTCCGGGGCGTCCCGTTCGTCTTCCGCTTCAAAGGTAACCACTGGCAGGGGTTAGAGGAGATATACCGAACGGGACGGGACGACGGTCTCGCGACGAAGCTTCGGTACTACCTCACCTACGCCCTCGACGAGGCTATCTACCGGTCGGCTCGCGGCTACGTCGTCGTTTCCGCGGAGTTGAAAGACGTCGTCGTCGAGCGAACCGGCTGTCGGCCGGAGCAGGTGCACGTCGTCCACGTCCCCCTCGTCCCCGACCGGGAAGACGGGTCGGCGCGGGCGGCCAGAGAGCGGTTCGGAATCGAGGAGGAGACGGTGCTCCTAACGGTGACGAACCTCAAGTATCCCAGCAAGTACGACGGCGTCCGCACCATCGTCGAGGGGATGGAGTCGGTGCTCGCCGACCACGACGACGTTGCCTACGTCGTCGCCGGCGGGGGGTCCTACCTCGAAGACGTGCGCGCGGCGGTCGACGCCGTCGCCGACCCGGCCGTCCGCGACCGCATCTACGTGCTCGGCTTCGTGGAGGGCGTCGCGGACCTCTACGCCCTCGCGGACGCCTTCGTCTACGTCTCGCACATCGACGGCTATCCGCGGTCGGTGCTCGAAGCCCAGCAGTCCGCGCTTCCGGCGATGGTCAACGCCGCTCACGGGATGGTCGAACAGGTCGAGGACGGCGAGACCGGGGTCGTCTTGGAGGAGGCGACGTCCGAACAGGTGGCGGCGCAGGTGACGCGACTGCTGGACGACGGCGACCGCACGCGCCTCGGCGAGAACGCCCGGACGCGGGTCCGGGCCGAGAACGACCCGGAGACCATCGGTCACCAACTCGTTGCGGCCATCGACGCCATCGTCTCCGGTCGGTAGGCTCGGACCGGCGGACGCGGCGGCTTCTGACTCGAAACCGAAACTCTTCTTTCGGCAGTCTGGCGGTTCGACGGCTGAGCGGACGCGGCGCAGACCGTCTACACCGCGCTCTCCCATCCCCTCGCGTCTCCGCGGCGAAACGGGTCACTCGCATTACTTCCAGCGGCCCGCAGAGCGGAAGCCCGCAGGGGACGCATCGGTCGGTATCGACACGTCGTACCGGCCGTCAATATAGTCCGAGTGTTCCGACGGTAATCGAGTTCGCGCGCCGCCGTCACGCCGTTGTCGTACCGTCATTCGACACTCAGTGGAACGAACAACACCGAGGCACGGCGCCGCCGTCGCGCAGCGACGTGTCTCCCGCAGCATCCGAACGCGGATGCCGTCCCGCGGTATGGCTCCCTCCTGTGAAGGGGCTGTTCGTCCGCTCGTGGGAGGACGTCGCCGGCCCGCGTCGGTGCGGCGGTGCTTCGGACCTCGGTCGCATCGCTCGGAAGTCGGGGGGAATGCGAGCGGCGAGAGAAGCGAGCGACGGCCCCGTGCCCCGGGTCGCGGGCCGCCGGCCGACTGCGTGCACTCCCGAGAGTACGTTCCGCGGTCACGGCGCGACCGCCGCCGCTATCGTCTCGGCGTCGCGTCGCACTGCGGTCCACTAAGGAAACGCGTCGGTCCTCGGAGGCGGAGTGCGATGACAGAAGAACGCCGAGCGTCGAAGAACAGGGTCGGGGAGCGACCGGCGAGGGTCGCCGCCGTCGGCCTACGCGGTCACCGTGCTGTTGACGAGGTAGGTGTCGTAGCCGCCGTTGGCGTAGACGTGTGACACCGACCCGTCGCGTTCGAGGCGCGCGTAGTCGGTGTCGTTGAACTGCCAGAACTGGCGGTAGTCGGGGTACATCTCCTCGTAGAAGATGCGCCCGCTCCGCGTGACGACCATGTACCGGTCCTCCTCGTAGCTGGCTCCGAGCGTGTCGTGCTCGGTGTAATTGAAGTGTGGTGGCGGTCCGACGGTGGTGCTGGCCGGGATGACTTCGTCTTCGGTGTAGCCCGCCGTTCCGTACAGCGCGTCGCGGAACCGGCGGAGGTTGATGCCGTACTGTATCGTCGGGTTATCGGGCTCTCTGAACTCCAGCGTCCAGTCGGCGCCGTCGAGTTCGGCGCTCGTCACCTGGTGGTTCCGCTCGATGGCGTACGGCGAGTAGTAGAGTCCGAACGTGCTGATGACGACGAGACACGCCAGCACGACGTAGCAGCCGACTTGGACGACGCGCTTGCCGCCGGTACCCACCGAACGGTAGAGCGCGTAGAACAGCGACCCGACGAGCAGCGCGGCGAAGATTCGGGCGAGCATGAGGGGTCGACCGAACCCGACCACGAGGTCCATGATCAAGAACGGGACCGCGAGGCCGGCGAACAGCACGAATCCGCCGAGGAACGTCGTCCGGAAGATGTCGAGGTCGCGGCGGCGCTCCGGCGAGGAGAGGGTCCAGAGCGCGTAGAGTCCCGCGAGCGAGAGCAGGATGGCCGACATCCCGTACTTGACGACCCCGATTTGGACGAGGTCGATCAGCGCGGGACTGGCCTCCGAGACGGTGGAACTGTAGGAGTCGAGCGTGGACGTCCCGCTCTCGGTGGCGACGAACGTCTGGATGACCGTCTGTATCTTTCCGGTCACCTGCGTGAAGTCGAGGTACCACGCGGCGAACATCCCGAGCGCGAGGTGGGCGATGGGCGTCGCGCCGACCGCGCTGCGCCACTCGACGGACCGACCGGAGTCGCGGGTCAGGAGCCCCTGGTCGTGGACGAACTTCGCCGCGGTGTAGACGCCGAAGACGAACAGGAGAAACAGCGTCGTCAGCGGGTGGTAGACGACCATCGCCGCTGCGGTGACGACGAGTGCGACCCGCACCGCCGTCGACCGGGTCTGCTGCTCTTTGAAGAACAGATAGAGGACGAACGGGACGAGCAGGACGCTCTGCGGGAACGGCGAGGGGTTCACATGCGCCGTCCCGCCGATGAGTAGGGTCACGAACGGCAGCGACAGGAATGCGCGCGTCCTGTCGTACACCGTCGACACCAGGGCGAACGACGCCACGAGCGAGAACAGCGAGATGACGACGGCGACCGAGTTGATGAGGTGGATCGGTTCGACGCCGCTCGCGTACGAGAAGCTCAACACGAGGAAGTGCAGGTTCGGGTAGATGTCCTGCTGACCGGCGACGCCGGTGGCTTGGATGGTGACGATCTGACCCACGTGGGTCAGCACGTCGCCGCGCCCGAACACCGGGTAGCCGCGGAAGTACGGGAGCAGCAGCAGCAGCGCTTCGACGACCAGAATCAACAGCAGGCCGAGTCGCCACGCCCCGCTGTCGGACTCCCCCCCGAAGACGCGTTCGAGGACGGCATAGTGGCCGATGAGAAGCGCGAGCACCGCCAGCGCCCAGAAGTACCACGGGTACGCCTCGTAGATGGACATCTCGTAGGCGCTCGCCGACGGCGTCGAGAACAGGATGTACGTCAGCGCGACGACGAGTGCGAACCCGGCCGTCACGACCCATCCGGTGTCCGGTCCGCGGACCGACGACGCGCTCATCGCTCGGCCCCCCTGGTGGTCGGGCGGTCGGTCGGAAGGCGGTTCAGTCGGTCGAGTGCGTTGTCGTTCATTGTTCGAGAGTTCAGGACGCCGTCGCGTTCACCCACACGTGGGTCGAGCGGTACGCGTTCTCCTCCGTCGGGTTCTCCGGCGGCGACCCCTGGTACAGGAGGAAAATGAGCCGGAGGTGCTCGCCGGTCACCGACGAACGGGACGTGAGTTCACGCTGCCCGCGGAACGTCTGGCCCGCTTGCAGCGTCGTGGAGAACCGCTCGAGTTCGCTCTCCGCGGCGACGCGGCGCTCGCCGTCGACCGTTTCCATCCGCTGCAGTTCCGTGACGACGGAGTATTCGACGGTTCGCTCCTCCTGGTTCCCGATACCGACGTAGATGGACCGGGGTTCGGTGGGGCTGAGTTGCGACGGGAACTGGTCGGCGACGAGCGTACCGTTCTCGCCGTTGTCGGTCAGCAAGTAGAGTTCGGTGTAGCGCTCCCCGTTCTGCGGTTCCGCGAGCGTCGCGCCGGCGAGTCCGGCCGACGCGAGGAGGAACACGGCGATCACGAGGTGCGTCTTCGGAAGGGAGCCGATACCCCCGGACCCGCCCGTAACCCGGGCGAGGGGGAGTCGGAACCGCTCGCGGGACGGGACTCTCGCGCGTCGGACGGCCGCGACGACGAGACTGACGGCGACGACGACGAAGAGTCCGACGAGCACGGAGATCCGCGTGATTCCAAACTCGGTGAAGTTCAACCCAAGCACGACCAGCGGGGTGGCCATCAGGCTCAGTCCGACGGCGAGTGCCGCCCGTTCCGCCGCGGTAACCGTCGGATGGTGCACGCGGAGGGTCTCGGGGGACGGCGACCGCGCGGGGAAGAGCGCGGCGGTGATCGCGTATCCGGGAAGCACGAGTACGTACAGTGCGCCGAGGACGACTGTGACCGGAGCGAGGAGCGCGGAGGGGCCGACCGCCACCGCGAGGCCGAGGGCGACGACGGCGAGGACGGCGGCGACCGCGAGGTCGAGGAACGCCGCCGCGGCGCTCGCCTCCGGCGCCTGCTCTCCGAGGGAGCGACTTACCATAGCTGGAGAATGTACCTGCTCGGTCTAAAAGCATCGCTCGGTAGGAGGGGGCTAACGCCCCCGGAAGCCGGCTTCGAGAGGGCGGACGCGACGGGTGTGGGGAAGGACGGGGTCACTCTTCTATCGTCCGACGTCGTCCGGCGTACGCCGCCGCCCGGCCGTCGCGCGCGTACTTCAGGTAGCCGTGGATGAGCCCCACCGACCGGGCGACCTGACTGGTCGCCTCGAACAGCGTCTTCCGCGGTGAGTCGCCGAGATAGTTCGTCGGGAGGAGAATCTGCGTGAGGAGTCGCAAGCGGACGTTCTCCCCCCGGATGAGGTAGTACGGGACGGCCTCCCGACCGTGCCGGTAGGCCTTGCCGTAGTAATCCCACAGCGAGTCCGCAAACGGGTGGGCGACGACGAGGTCCGGGTCGTACCAGAACTCGTACTTCTCGGAGACGCGGTTCGCGAGTTCGGTCTCCTCGTGGCCGTAGGGGAGACGTTCGTCGAACCCGCCCACGTCCTCCAGCACGGAGCGTCGGACGGCCATGTTACAGCCGACGACGACGTCTGTCGCGTGGCCCTCCTCGCCCTGGTCGTACTGCGAGGAGAGTCCGCGGGTGATCTCCGCGCCGGTGTCGATGATTCGACCGGTCACGGCCGGGTGTTCGTCCAAGAGCGCGGACACCCGGTCGAAGTAGCCCGGTTGCGGGTCGGAGTCGTCGTCGAGGAACACCAGTTTGTCGGCGTTCGCCCGCCGGATACCCTCGTTTCTGGCTGCCGATGCCGTCGCGTCGCCGCGGAGGATGATTTCCCCTTCGACGGACGCGGCTTCGAGCTGTTCCTCCCAACCGAACGTCGGATCGGTTTCGAGCGTCGGGATGATGATTGAGATATCTACCATGTCTGCCTCCATCGGCGCGGCGAATCGCCGCGCGTGACCGCGACGTCGGATCGCGGCCGGGTTCTGGTCGTAGGGTGGCACAGATGCGGCATTGTTATAGACGGCATACGTCCGCGAACGGGGGTCCGGGGCCGTCTGGAGGCCGTCGTCCGAACCGGACGCGGGTCGGAGTCAGAGTCGGAGCCGGAGTCAGGAGAGTCGGTCCAAATCCGGAAGCGAGCGGTCGGTCCCGTCGAGCGATAGCGCGCGCGGGTCGGCGCCGTCGCGTTCGAGCGCGACGGTCTCGTAGGGGCGCTTCGAGAGCAGGAAGCCGAACGAGACGTCCGCGCCGGACGAGCGGAGCGTAACCGACGGTCGTTCGACTTCGGTCAGGAACGACGGGAAGTACGGGCTGGTCCCGACGGTCGTCTCCGCCGCCTCCAGCGAGTACAGATAGGCGAGCGGGTCCGCGTCGCCGTCGGTTCGGAACCCGAGACCGGCCGCGCCGGTGTCCGCCGCGCCGTCGACGGCGACGTCGGGGTCGACGTGGAGCCGACTGCGGACCGGGCGGGCCTCGTCCGCGGTGACCCGGTCCCAGACCAGCCACCAGTCGTCGGCGGCGTAGATTCGGCGGCGGTGGGCGTAGGCGTCGTTGCCGACCCGCCGGTAGGCGCCGTCGAAGGCGGTCACGCCGTCGACGACGCCGTGGCGCACCCTCGGGTCGAAGCGCCGGCCCATCAGATAGCTCCCCGCGATGTCTATCGGTTCGACGTCGCCGTACTGGACCGTGTTGTGAGCGGCGACGCTCCGCGTGTGCTGTCGCCTGTCGGTGGGCGCGTACTCGTACGTCCCGGTGTCCGTCAGAACCGACCGCCCGTCAACCCACAGCAGGACGGAGAACTGGTCGTTGTGCGAGTGCGCCGGGAGGTGCGGGGGACCGATTCCCCCGGCGTCGACGAGGAGTGCGTCGTCGCCGCGTCCGAGCCAGTAGTAGCCGGAGTCCGGCATCGCCGTCGTCGCCGACGGACCGGGGTCGACGCCGACCGCGCTCGCGTAACGGAGACACGCTCGAAGCGACAGCGACTCGCCGTGGACGGAGTCGTTGAGGAGGGGGAGCCTCCGGTCCGGCGGCGCGATGGCGCGCAGGAACGCGGTTCCCCGCTCGGCGGCCGCTCGAATCTCCGATGGAGGGGTCCGCCCGTATCTCCGGAGGAGGTCGAGCGCGGTCAGATACCGCGTCAGCGTGAGTACGTGGTACATCGGACTCAACTCGAAGTGGCCGCCGTCGGCCAGGAACTGGTCGGCGGCGTCGACCAGCACCTCCACGCCGGCGTCGACCCACGGGTCGCCGGCGTCGTCCACCAGCAGTCCCGCGACCACGAGCGCGATGCCGTTCTCGATGAGGTGGTTCCCGCCGATATCGTGCTCGACGTGGTTCGAGAGGAACGAGGCGTTTCGGTACAGGAGGCGCTGTAAACGCGCTGCGAGCGCCGGGTGCCGCTCGTCGGCTCCGAGCCACGCGTAGTACCGCGCGGCGTTCAGGAGCCGAAACGAGACGGAGTGGGGGGTCCACGCGCGTCGGAGGTACGCCTCGGTCCCGATGTTCGTGCTCTCGTCGGCTTGCCAGTCGGCGAGCCAACGGGGGAACGTCTCGGTGGCGGCCGGGCAGTCGGTCGGGTCGTCGTGTCCGAGATACGCCCCCCGGAGGAACTCGAAGCCGTGGAACTTCAGCGCCCAGAGCGCCGGCGGTTCGTACACCGCCTCGTCGTGCCAGCCGACTCCGTCGGGTCCCTCGACGCGAATCGTGCGGTCGAGGAAGGTGGCCTCGCCGTCCGTCGCCTCGGCCGCGCGGGCGCGAAACGCCGAACGGTCCGCACCCGAGAGGCTCCGGCGCAGCACCGTCGTGTTCGCCCGGAGGGGGCCCGGCGTGCACGAGAGGTCGTCGGGGACCCGCCGGTCGTATCGGGCGTCGAAGTCGACCGGCAGCGCCGGCACGACGGCGTGTCTGAGCTTCCGGTCGGCGACGCCGGCAAGCTGTCTGGGTTTCATGTTCGACACCGTCCGGAACAGCAGCGACAGCGTCCGCACGTCCGCGAACCGGCGCGACGAGGAGCCGTCGCCGCTCACGACAGATCACGGCTCGCCGCCGGCGCGGAACCGTCGGCCGGCCCGCGCCTCCCGATGAGCTGCCTGACGTTGTCGTCCAACCGCTCGGCGATGCGGCGGCGGTCGTACCGCGTCCGAACGAACTCGTGCCCGCGGGCGCCCATCTCGGTGCGCAGTTTTTCGTCTTCGAGCAGCCTGTCGAACGCGGCGGCGATCTGATCCGGGTCGTTGTCGACGTGGATGCCGCCGCCGGACTCCTCGACGAACCGTCGGAGCTCGCCGCAGCCGGTGACGACGATGGGGAGTCCGCAGCCGAAGTACTCGTACACCTTCGTCGGCATGGCGTAGGCGAGTTCCTCGTCCCTGACGAGCGGCGCGATGCCGATGTCCGCCTTCGAGAGGAGCTTCGGTACCTCCTCGCGCGGGACGGGGTCGACGAACGTCACTCGGTCCTCGAGGGACTCCTCCTCGACGAGTCGTCTGAGCTGCGGAACGGTGTCGCCTCCGCCGACGAGTTTGAGTTCCGCGTCGTTCTCGAGCCGGTTCATCGCCCGGATGCAGGCGGGGAGGTCCTGCGCGTGGCCGATGTTCCCGACGTAGACGATGACCGGGCGCTCGTCCGACGACGCGCCCGTCGAATCGGCCGCCTCGGTCGAGTCCGAGCCGCCGGTGGAAACGGAGATGGTCTCCGAGGCGCTCTTCGACCCGACTTCGACGCCGAAGCGGGACATGTCGACGCCGTTGGGGACGACGAGAATCTTCTCGGCCAATTCATCGCCGTACTGGTCGCACAGTTCCTCGCCGAGCATCTCCGTCGTCACCGCGATGCGGTCGCCGCGATGCAGTACCCGGCGCTGGAACGCCCTGCTCGCCCGTTCCAGAACCCCGCCCTCCTCGATGAACCCGAGGGAGACGGAGGCGTCGATCCAGAGGTCCCGAACGTCGACGACCCAGCGGGTGCCGGCGAACGAGGGAACGAACCCCGCTATCCCGGTGAAGATGGGCGGTGTGGTCGTGAGGACCACGTCGTACCGACGGGCGTTGAACAGCAGCCACAGCGTCGCGTGGAACGCGAACGTGATGTAGTACGCTAACCGGGAGAGGGCGTGGGGGTCGGACTCGGTCGGCTGCCAGCTCCATAGTTGGCGGACGGTCACCCCCTCCATCTCCTGCGTCTCGCTTCGGCTCCACCGCTGCTCGAACTCCCCGTGGGGGAAACTCGGCGGAGGGGCGAGGACGTCGACGTCCCAGCCCATCCGCTGGAGGTTCGTGGTCATGTCCCGCATCCGCGAGGCGTGGCCGCTCGTGTCCGGCGGGAACTGCTGAGAGACGACGACGATGCGGTCGCGCGAATCAGCCATCGTCGAGTGTCTCCGTTCCGCGCCCGCCGACGCGGCTCTGTGTGAAACTGCCGCGCACGAAGCGCGACGGAGGCCTCCCCGCGTCTCGGGAGAGTCTTCTGTTCATGGATGGAGTATGCGATATGATTCGGGTTTGTTAATTCGCTCCTACTATGCATTTTTCCCGAATGTTCGCGTAGT
This sequence comes from Halogeometricum sp. S1BR25-6, assembly GCF_031624495.1. Taxonomy (NCBI): domain Archaea; kingdom Methanobacteriati; phylum Methanobacteriota; class Halobacteria; order Halobacteriales; family Haloferacaceae; genus Halogeometricum; species Halogeometricum salsisoli. The sequence continues at coordinate 588,830 of NZ_JAMQOP010000002.1, forward strand.
AGGTAGCCGTTAGTCGGCCTTCGGGTGGTGTCGAGACGCTCGCTCGGTATCCGGAGGTACGACCGTTACGGACCCGGTTCTTCTGTTTTACGAGTCGTTCAGTTCGGGTTTACACTAATTAACTAACTGGCTAAAATCACAACTGACGGGAAACATGAACGAGAGAGTGCGAGTCGGTCGCGTGTCGAAATCACCTCCGTGTCGCCTCTACGCGGGTGCAGACGGCTCGCGGGCGTCGAGCGGCCGGGACCGGAGCGTCCGCGGTCGGTGGCGCGGGGACGGTCGCCGGGGCGAAACCGACAGACAGAATAGAGTGTCCGGGTAGATGCCGAACATCATCGACCGGCTGCGAAACGCGTTCGTCCGGCTCAAGCAGGTACTCACGCCCGGCGGGACGCTCAAAGAACGGGCCATCACCGGTGGAATCTGGGCGACCGCGCTCAACGTCTCAGGGAGGGTCTTCCAGCTCCTGACAGCGATTCTGCTCGCCCGGCTTCTCACGCCGGAAGCGTTCGGTATCGTCGCCATCGGGATGTTGGTCATCATCGGTCTCGAACGCTTCTCGAAACTCGGCCTCGACGAGGCGCTCATCTACAACCAGGAGTCGAACGTCGACCCGTACCTCGACACCGCCTGGATAATGAACGCGGTTCGGGGCGCCGTCCTCGCGGGGCTGCTCTACCTCAGCGCCCCCTTCATCGGCCGCTTCTACAGCGAATCGGTCGTCGTGGATATCCTCCCGGTGATGGCGCTCGGACCGCTCGTCCTCGGGCTTCGGAACCCGGCGATACTCTACTTCCGGAAGGACCTGGTCTTCCACAAGGAGTTCGTGTACGACGTGGGCGGGGAGGCGGCGTACTTCATCGCCGCGTTCGCGTACGCCCTCTGGAGTCCGACGGCGTGGGCGCTCGTCTTCGGCTACCTCGCTCGGAACGTCATTCGGACGCTCTTGTCCTACGTCCTCCACGGCTACCGGCCGGGGCCGCGCTTCGACGTCGAACGCGCCCGCGAGATGTTCGACTACGGGAAGTGGATCACGGGCGCGAGCATCACCAACTACATCCGGAACGAGGGGGACGACCACTTCGTCGGCTGGCTCCTCGCAGCGAGTTCGCTCGGGTTCTACCAGATGGCCTACCGGCTCTCCAACGCGCCCGCGACGGAGGTGACGCACGTCATCTCGACGGTCTCCTTCCCGGCCTACTCGGAGATACAGGGCGACTTAGACCGGCTCAGACCGGCGTTCTACAAGACGGTGCGCATCTCCTCGTTCCTGGCCGCGCCGATGGCCATCGGTATCGCCATGGTCGCGCCGACGTTCGTCGAAGCCGTCCTCGGCGAGCAGTGGATGCCGATGGTCGTTCCGATGCAGATTCTCGCCGTCTACGGGATGATACGCGGGTTCGTCTCCGCGTACGGGTCGGTCTGGCAGGCGACCGGCCACCCCGACTACCTGGTGAAGCTCCAACTCGTCGCCATCGTCTTCATGGCGATTCCCATCTACCCGGCGACGGTGGCGTACGGTCTCACCGGTACCGCGTTCGTCATCACCGCGGTCTACGCGGTGATCATGTTCCCCCTCGACACCTACCTGGCGGCGAAGTCCGTCGAGGCCGACTTCAAACGGCTGCTGCTGGAGTTCGTCTACCCCCTGCCCGCGGCGGCGTTCATGGGTGCCACCGTCTACTGGACCCGACAGGTCGTGACGTCGGTTCCGGCGTTCGTCGAACTGATCGTCCTCGTCCTCGTCGGCGTGATAACGTACACCGTGGCCGTCGTGGCGCTCGACTCGCGCATCAACTGGAACATCCTCCACGACATCAAAGACATCCGCGACATGATCTGAAAACCCCCTTCCGGCACAAATTCATGACAGTCGAAATATTAAACACCGATCGATACGAACGTCCGCACGAACGAAGACCGACAACGAGACACAATGCACGAGAACACCACGTCTGAGGGGAACGAGGCCGAGCGAGTCGCGCCCGACGGTTCGGGAAGCTACCGCGCGTCGACACCGCAGCGACAGCAGTGGTCCGACGGCGGGGAGCGGTTCCGCATCTTCGCCGTCGCGCAGGCGGCGATGATGATACTGCTCGGGGTGGCCCTGTTCGCCTTGGAGATGTGGACGCCGGAGTTCTACTTCGTCGTCTCCTTCCTCGGTCTCCTCGTCGTCCGGACCCTCCTCGCGCCAACCGACCGTATCCCGGTTTGGTGGAGCCGCCTCAACTGGGTCGTACGCGCCGGGTTCGTCGTCTTCGGGTATCTGGTTCTCCGACAGCTTCCCGTGCTGCTGCCCTGACCGCGGCGTCGTTCTCACCGCTATCGTCCCCTCTCGTTTTCACTGCAGCTTCTCGGGTTCTCGAACGGTCCTCGACCGTCAAGCGACCGTCGTCGACGGTCACGAGTGACGAACGTCGGGTGGACCCTCGGGCAGTCCAACATCCGATGTGGATACCCGTTCGTGCGAAGTGAACGGGACGTAACCGTCGGCTTCATCTCTCGCCGTCGGTTCCGCGTGAGTCTGGCCCACTTGGTTCCACGAACGTCCTTCCCGGTGGTGCAGGAACCGCTCCTTACGGGGTCGAAAGGGCCTATGGGAGGGAGCGTGCGTGCCCGTCCATCATCTCGACCGGCGAAGTGCTCATTCGTTCGACGGGGTTCGACTCCGAAACGAGTCGTTAGGAATATTCCGTGAGACGGTATGTCACCGGCAGACTCGGAGGGAAACGTGATACTACCCCGGCTTTAATTCGGACCGGCGTCTTTTGAGTTGTATAACAATATAGACTCTCCACATGTGTCCTTGTATGAGGTTTCCGAACTCACGGACCGCCTTCCAGCAGAGAATCTATAGTACCCAGATATGAGTAAACATTACTACGAGTTCTTCGACGGTCTGTTGGTCGAGGTAAGCGGCTCCGGCGGACGGACGGACGACCAGTTCAGGAAGATGTACGGCCACTTCCGGGTGTCGTCGCCGACGCGCGAACCCGACATGGTCATCGAGGAGACGACGAAGGACGTCGACCCCGACGTCGTCCTCGGCGACCCGAGCGACTACTACGGGTGGACGGGCGAGCAGTTCGTGGTGCGCAACGGCTCCTCGTTCATGGCGGTCACGCCCGGGTGGGACCACATCCAGGTCACGCCGGGATTCGAGCCCTTCTACGCCATCTACCCGATGGAGTTCGAGATACGCAAGCGGATGGTCGAGCAAGGCAGGGCGCTCGTGCACGCCTCCGGAATTCAATTAGACGGGGAGACGACGCTGTTCCCTGCGTGGCGCGGGGCCGGCAAGACGAACACGCTGCTCTCACTGCTCCGCGAGGGCGCGAACTTCCTCTCGGACGACCGACTCTGGGTCGGCGCGGACGGGGAAGCGTTCGGCTACCCGCTGGGTGTGAACCTCCAGCCCTACAACATCGAGTCGTTCTCCGAGGTGGAACTCACGCACGACTCGCTGAAGGACCGACTCCGCCACGAGGTCCATGAGTACGTCGACGACCGGTTCGGCGGCGCGAGCCAACTGCCGGCGACGGCGCTGCTCTACTTGAACGGAAAGTTCCTCTCGGACGACGGCCGCGACTTCACCGACGTCGGCTCGCTGTACTCCACGGCGGAGTACGTCGAGCAGGCTTCGGTCGACAACATCGTGTTCCTGCAGGCGGCGCCCAACAACGACCACATCACCAGCGAACCGCTCTCGACGGAGGAGGCGATGAAGGGAATCAGCTCCATCTGCAACTTCGAGTGGGACGGCCGGCTCAGAGAGTACTTCCACGCCTACGATTCCCTGGTCGACGACGGCGACATGGTCGAATCACTGGACGAGGTCGTCCGACGCGAGCGCGAGGTGTTCGAGGAACTGTTCGAAGATGTCGGAACGTACCGCGCTCGAATCCCGCGGGAGCGCGACTGGACCGAGCACGGACTCGACGACGAAGTCGTCGAGATGGTCGAGTCGCTCGAACCCCGGAGAGCCGTCGAGGCGTCCGACTAGCCGACGGAACCCGAGAACCGAACGCTGGTCCGGGACGGTATCCGGGGACGGCGTTCGGCGTGACCGGCCGACACGCACGTATCGGAGATCCGGATTCTAAACGATAGAATATGTCAGTTAGGGAGACGTATTTTTCTCGGGTTCGGTCGGGCCGACGGATGGGACACCGATTAACCCAAAGCGCCGATTCGGCGCCGTTTACTTAACTCATATATAACTATCCATCAACGAAGAGTTACATCCGAAGTAAGAACCGCCCATGAGTCGAGTATCAACGAGTCCCTACAGTGGTTACGGCGCGCGGACGAATCCGCGGGAGCGGTCCCGCGCGGCGTGTCGACACATCGGAACACAGATGGCGACCCGCCGGGGAGAGCCGCGACGACATCGCGTGGTAACATGACGGCCGACCCCGAGGCGACGGGGTGGTCGGGTCCGACGAGACGAACCGTTTTGCGGGCGTTGGGTACGGGTGCGACGCTGGCGGGGATCGGCGCGACGGCCGGGGCCGCTCAGAGTTCGGAGCCGTGGACGGTCGTCGCCCTCCCGGACACCCAATACTACGCCGAAGACGGGACGTCGTATCCGCGGGACCAAGCCGAGTGGGTCGTCGACAACGTCGGCGGAGAGAACATCGTCCACGTCAGCCACCTTGGCGACGTGGTCGAGAACGGCGACGACGAGGCGGAGTGGGAACACATGGCGGAGGCGCTCGCACCCCTCGACGGCGCCGTCTCCTTCTCGACGCTTCCCGGCAACCACGACTGGGCGTCGCTGGGAGACCGCACCTCGTCCATCGAGAACTACCGACAGTACTTCGGGGCGTCCCAGAACGCGGGACCGGACGACCTCAACAGCTACCAACTGTTCTCCGCGGGCGGGTACGACTTCCTCCACCTCGCCTTGGAGTGGGAGATACCGGGAGACATCGACGACTCCTCGACCGCGTTGGGGTGGGCGCAGAGCATCCTCGAGCAGTACCCCGACCGACCGACCATCATCAGCACGCACTCGTACCTCCGGGACTCCCCGCAGCGTCGGACCCTGCAGGTACAGGAAGAGAACGGCATCGGAACCGAGGGTCAAACGGTCTGGGAGGAACTCATCGCGCCGAACTCGCAGGTGTTCATGGTGCTGTGCGGCCACTGGCACAGAGACGACGGCGAAGCCGACCAAGTCTCCTCGAACGACGACGGCGAGGACGTGTACGAACTGCTGTCGAACTTCCAGGACCGCGACAACGGCGGGTACGGACTGCTCCGGCAGATTCGGTTCCAACCCGGCGGCGGGAGCGGAGACGACCCCGACCGCATTCAAATCCAGACGTACTCGCCGAGCGAGGACGAATACCTCGAAGACGGGGACAGCGAGTTCGGCTTCGACCTCGACTTCGACGCCCGCTTCGGGTCCGCTTCGGACGGACCGCTCGCGGGCGACGCCGACGGCGACGGCGACGTGGACGGTGACGACGTCGAGGCAATCCAGCGTTCGATCGCCGGCGAGGACGTCGACATCGACTCGGAGGCCGCGGACGTCGACGACGACGGCGATATAGACATCGGCGATGCGATTCGCACGCGGAACATCAGCGAGGAAGGACAATGAACGGCGCGAACAGGGTTCTGGCGCTCGGATGCGTGCTCGTACTACTCGTCGGCCTTCCGGCCGGCGCGGCCTCGGTCGGGGCGCAGACCGCCTCCGCGATCAGCGTCGGCGAGGAGGTCACGACGTCGCCGGACGGTACCCTCACCGCGGAACCGGGTGAGACCGTCACGGTGAGCGTCTGGGCGGACGCCACGGACGTGAGCGGCTATCAGACGACGCTCACCTACGACCCCGACGTCGTCCAAGTGACGGACGTCTCGGGGAGCGACGACTTCGGCGACCCGGTCGCAAACGTCGACAACGAAGGAGGCAGCGTCGCGTTCAACCAGATTCGCGGGTCGAACACCGACGGTCCCGTGCTGGCCGAGATAACGCTCGAAGTAACCGGCGAGGCCGGCGAGAGCGCGGCGCTCTCGTTCGACGAGTCCGAGACGAAGTTCGCGTCCGCCGACGGCGAGACGTTCGTCCCGGAGACGTTCAACGACGTGACCGTGAGCGTCGAGGCGGCCGAGACCGAGACGCCGACTGCGACCGAGACTGAAACGGAAACGGAGACAGAGACAGAAACCGCGACCGAGACGGAGACGGCCACCGAAACCGCGACAGAGACGGCAACGGAAACTGAGACCGAGTCAGAGACGGCTACGGAGACCGAGACGGCAACGGAAACTGAGACGGAAAACGAGACGGAGACTGAAATCGAGACGGAGACTGAAACGGCTACAGAGACCGAGACCGAAACGGAAACAGAAACTGAAACTGAGACCCCGATTCCGGCCGAAGAGGACGACGACAGCAGTAGCAGCGACGACGACGATGACGACGACAGTAGCAGCAGCAGTAGCGGCGGAGGAGGCGGCTACTCGGCGGACGAACCGGAGTTTTCCGTCGAGTCGGTCGAACTCAACGCGACGAACGGGAGCGTCGGGGACGCGGTGCTCGTCTCGGCGCTCGTCGAGAACTCCGGCGACGCCGACGGCGAGTTCGACGCGCGACTGTACGTCGACGGTAACGAGACGGAGTACAGCCGAGCCGTCGAGATAGACGAGGGGGAGAGCCGCAGGGTGAACTTCTCTATCACCTTCGACACCCCCGGCACGTACGCGCTCGGCGTCAACTCCATCGCCGCCGGCACCGTGACCGTCGCGGCGAACGAGACGACGGCGACTGCGACGGCCACCGCGACGCCGGAGTCGACGGCCACGCCGACGGCGGCGTCCGCGACGGAGACGGAGGAGACGGCGGCGCCCGCGACGGAGGTCAGCACGGAATCCGGCTCCGGCGGCACGGAGACGAGCGGCTCCACGCCCGGATTCGGGTTCGTCGTCTCGATCGCGGCGATGAGCCTACTGGTCTGTTGGCTCACGCTGCGACGCGAAGTGTAGCGTAACAGCCTCCCCGAGCCGAACTCTTTTGCGGTCCGCCGACTCCGTGCGCTCGTATTCGTACGCTACATGGTATGTACCCGCACGTACGTCTGCCATCGAACCGCCTACGGGCGGGGGCGGGACGGCACCGTCGGGCCGGCGACCGACCTCAGTCGTCCAGCAGCGACTCCTCGTCGCGACGCTGTCGACGATGACGTTCCCGTCGGGTCGCTCGGCGATCCAGAACAGCTTATACGCGTCGACGGCGCGTCCGAACGACACCTCGGGGGGGTCCCCAGCGCGAACTCCCGCATCGTCCACTCGAAGACGGTGCTCCGAACGCGTTCGTCGCAGTCGTGTAAACGGGTACCCTACCAAACGAATCTGCCAGAAGTGTATCGAAATAAAGATTGCGTCTAGTTCGTGTACTCGTCGACGACGGCCGCGACCGGTCGAGTAGGCGCTGTGAGCGGGTGCTGAGTCAGCATTTTCAGAAGATGTTCGCCTGCCGGTAGACGCTGATACCGTCGCTCGTGAGTTCGTACGGCTTCGTCTCGCGGGAGTGGTTGGCGTCCCGTATCTTCTGGATTTCGATGGCGAGTCGCGTCTCGCGGAAGTCGCTCGGGCGGACGTACTGGAGGACGAACACGGCGTCGGCGAGGTACTCGACGAGTCCGTGCCGGGAGGCGTAGGGGTTGCTCTCCTTCGCCTCGGAGGTGAGAAGCGTCGTCACACCCGCCTGCTTCAGCGCACGAGCGAAGTCGAACACCTGACTCCGGCGTTCGGACGGGTGGTCGTACATCATCTCCAGGAGCGAGACGGAGTCGAGGACGAGGCGCTGAGCGCCGAACTCCGAGACGAGGCGCGGGAGGTCGTTCTGGATACTGGCGAGGCTGTTGGCCATCTCGACGGGGTCGAGGTCGATGACGGCGAGTCGGTCCGCCTCGGCGTGTTCGCGGAACGCCCACCCCTTCTCCTCGGCGGTGTCGAAGATGCGCTGTCGGCTCTCCTCCAGCGTGATGTAGACGGCCTTCTCGCCGTCTTCGAGCGCTCGATTGAGGAACTGGAGGCCGAACGTCGTCTTGCCCGTCCCGGCCGACCCGATGGCGACCATGAGCGACCGGGTGGGGACGCCGCCCAGAATCATCTCGTCGAGGCCGTCGATGCCGATGTCGAGGCGGTCGATGTCGGACTCGAACGCCTCTTCGTCGAACCCGTCCTCGCCGCCCGTTCGGCCGAACCCGGCGTCCGGACCGTCGGGTCCCGGCGCGCTCTCCATCGCCGCCGCGAAGTCGTCCGCCGGGTCGCCGAACTCCGGTGCACTCTCCATCGCCGCCGCGAAATCGTCGGGGAACGGGTCGTAGTTGTCGTCGTCCGCCCCGGCAGTGCCCCGCTTCCGTTCGTCCGGCGACCCGCCGCGGACGCCGCCGAACGGGTCGGTGTCGTCGGCGCGAGCGACGCCGGTCCGGTCGGTCGTCGACGCCGCGTCGTCCGACGGTGCGCCGACGTCGAACCCGAACGCGTCGTCGACGTCCGAGTCCGCGCCGAACGCGCGGTCGGTGTCCTCGCCGGTCGCGCTGTCCGGTCCGTCGGTCGGTTCCGCCTCCTCGGAGTCCGCGTCCGGTCTCGCGCCGTCGGTTTCGTCCGGGTCCGTCTCAGTTTCGTCCGTCTCAGTCTCGGTATCGGCCTCGGTGTCGACGTCGGACTCGCCGTCCGCGAACGCACGCTCGAACCAGTCGTCGTCGCTGCTCACGCGTTGCCCCCCCGGTCGTCGTGTCGTGTCGCGCGCGAACGCGAAGCGGTCGATTCCATCGCAGTCGTGAGATAGATAGTCGCCGGTATGTATGAATGTTACCCGTACCGACTGGTTCGTCCGGCCGTCGCCGAACGAGGAGTCGAATCCGGAGAGAATCGGGTGACGGTGGGCTTTTGGCCGGCGAGAGCGAACCCGAGAGACGAGCATGCAGGTGGCCATCGTCGCACAACGGGGGAACGACCGGGCCGCGCGGTTGGCCGAGGACCTCCGGGAGCGACTCGACGAAGCGGGCGTCGACGTGCGCGTCGACGCGGACACGGCGGAAACGCTCGGCGTCGCGGGCCACGACGTCGAGACGTTCGAGTCCGCCGACCTCGCGGTGAGCATCGGGGGCGACGGCACGTTCCTGTTCGCCGCGCGCGGCGCGGGCGGGACGCCCATCCTCGGGGTCAACCTCGGCGAGGTCGGGTTCCTGAACGCCGTCGGCCCCGAGGAGGCCGTCGAGGCGGTGCTGGCCGAGGTCGACCAGTTCCGACGAGGGGAGTCGCTCGCGGCCCGAGAGGTGCCGCGCATCGCCGCCGGCGGGGACGGGTGGACCGAACGCCCCGCGATGAACGAGGTGGTCGTGCAGGGACCGCGGCGGGGGCACGGCGGCGGCGTCGACGTCGAGGTGCGCGTCGACGGCTCGCTGTACAGCGACGGGCGCGCGGACGGCATCCTCGTGGCGACGCCGACCGGGAGCACGGCGTACAACCTCAGCGAACGCGGACCGCTGGTGCACCCGAGCGTCGGCGGCCTCGTCGTCAACGAGATGGTCGCCGAGGACGGGATGCCGCCGCTGGTCGTCTCGCCGGACGCGGAGGTGACAATCTCCGTGGCCGGCGCCGAGGAGGCGGTCGTCGTCACCGACGGCAGACGGCGGAAGTACCTGACGCCGCCGGCCGAGGTGACCGTCGCCTCCGCGGACGCCCCCGTCCGCCTCGCGGGGTCGCCCTCCGACTTCTTCGAGGCGCTCGGAAAGCTCGACTAGACGGGTCGACCGGTCAGTCCGCGGACTCGCTCTCCTCGACGGCGTCGTCCGGGACGCTCCCGGACGCGGACCGTCGCTCGGCGGCCGACGCCGTTGAAGCGCTATCGCCCGACGCGGAGTCCATCCGCCAGTCCACCTCGACGACGCCCTCGGGGTTGCCGCGGAGGCCCCGCCGGGCGACCACCTCGAACGTCCTGTTCTCCGCCGCCGGCGTGAACAGCGAGGCGACGCAGAGTCCCGCCACGTCGGCGCGGGGGACGGACCCCGAGACGGTGTCGCCGCCCTCGCCGACGACCACGTCGCCCGTCGCGTCGGCGTTCGTCAGGCCGCCGGGTCGGAGAATCGTATACGCGAGGCCCGACTCGCGGAGGTGCGTCTCGGCGCGGGCCTTCGCCGAGAGGACGCCGAGACCGCGGAGGAGGAGGCGGAGACCGAACGTCATCCCGGACGTGGAGTCGCCGACGCCGATGGAGGAGACGAGGACGAACCGCGCGACGCCGGCGTCGCGCGCGGCGTCGACGAGGTTCTCGACTCCCCGGCCGTCGGCGTGGTCGCCGGTGAGAGACCCCAGACCGAGCGAGGACGCGAGCGCGCAAACGACGGCGTCGCAGCCCTCGACGGCGCGGGCGGCGTCCTCCGAGGAGAGGGCGTCGCCGACGACTACCTCGTCGGCTCCCCGTTTCCGGAGCGTCGACTCCGCCTCGGCGGACCGCGTCAGCGCGCGGACGGTCACGTCGGCGTCGAGCGACCGGAGCGTCTCGAGCACGCGCCGACCCGTCCCGCCCGTCGCGCCAGCGACTAGCACCCGGCCGCTCGAAAATGTCATGCGGTATCGTGGCCTCCGAGCGCACATAACGGTTCGTTCGGCGGACAAAATCTGCGCTCGAAGGGAATCCCAGTCTGCGGTCGAAGCGGAGCGAACGCACCGAAGGATGGAGACGAACGAAGCGGAGACGAGACGGGAGACGGGTTCGCCGCGGTGTGCGGTGCGCCGCGTCGTTACTCGCCGCCCCACTCGGCCGTCCGCTTCGGACGGTCCGAGACGGCGAGCACGTCGAGGGGGTCGTCCTTCGCGCCAATGGCCTCCAGCGCCGCCGAGGCGGAGGCGTGCGTGGAGAAGTAGGTTATCTCCTCTTCGACGCAGAGTTCGAGCATGTCGCGGTTCCGCGACACCACGAGGTCTATCTTCCCCTCGCGGATGGCGGCATCGCGTTCCTCCACGTCGTCGAAGGACGCGAGGTCGAAGTAGTCGGCGAAGCCGTCGCGGAGGGCCGCGCCCGCCTCGCTGTCGAGGTCGGGGAACTCGTCGGCCGAGAGGTCGACGATGGCCGTGCCGCCGGTCGGCACCGGCTTGCTCGTCGCGTCCTGCGCCTTGTCGTACGCCTTGGCGAACGACCGCGCGGTGCCCATCACCTCGCCCGTCGACTTCATCTCGGGGCCGAGGCGCGGGTCGGAGTTCGGCAGGCGGTCGAACGGCAGGACGACCTCTTTGACGGAGGTGTGCTCGGGAATCTGCTCCTCGACGTCCAGCGACGCCAGCGTCTCGCCGGCCATCACCTTCGCCGCGAGTTTGGCGATGGAGACGCCCGTCGCCTTCGAGACGAACGGCACCGTCCGCGAGGAGCGCGGGTTGGCTTCGAGCACGTACACCTCGCCGTCCTTGACGGCGAGTTGGACGTTCAGCAGACCCACGGTATCGAGGGCGGTGGCTATCTCTTCTGTCACCTCGCGGACGCGGGCCATCGTCTCCGCGTCCAGCGCGCGCGGCGGAATCATGCAGGCGGAGTCGCCCGAGTGGACGCCCGCGCTCTCGACGTGCTCCATCACGCCGCCGATGAGGGTGTGCTCGCCGTCGCTGACGGCGTCGACGTCGAGTTCGACGGCGTCCGCGAGGAACTCGTCGACGAGGATGGGTTTGTCCGGCGAGACGCGGACGGCCTCCTCGATGTACGTCTCCAACTCCTCGTCGGAGCGGACGACGTCCATCGCGCGGCCGCCGAGGACGTACGACGGGCGGACGAGGACGGGGTAGCCGATGTCGCGCGCGAGTTCGAGCGCCTCCTCCTTGCTCCGCGCGGACCCGCCTTCGGGTTGGAGAATCCCCAACTCGTCCATCAGGAGGTTGAACCGGTCGCGGTCCTCCGCGAGGTCCATCGCGTCCACGGTCGTGCCGAGAATCTCGCAGTCGACGCCGCGGCGTTGCAGTTCGTCCTCCAGTTTCTCGCCGATGTTGACGGAGGTCTGTCCGCCGAACTGGACCATCACGCCGTCGGCGTCGGCCGCCTCGATGACGTCCGCGACTTCCTCCGGCGTGATGGGTTCGAAGAACAGGCCGTCGGAGGTGTCGTAGTCCGTCGAGACCGTCTCGGGGTTGTTGTTCACGACGTGCGCGTCGATGCCCATCTCGCGGAGGGCGCGCACGGCGTGGACCGAACAGTAGTCGAACTCGACGCCCTGCCCGATGCGGATGGGACCGCCGCCGACGACGACGACGCTCTCTACGTCGCGGTCGACGCGGAGTTCGCCCGCCGCCGCGTCGCCCTCGTAGGGACCGGAGAAGAACTCCGGCTTGCGCGAGGAGTAATAGTACGGCGTCTGCGCGGCGAACTCACCGGCGCAGGTGTCGACTTGTTTGTACGTCCGGCCGGGAACCTGCGTCTCGACGGTGCCGACGTCGCTGCCCGTCGCGGCGGCGATTTCCGCGTTCGTGTGGCCGGCGGTGGCCGCGGCGGTGAAGTCGCCCTCCTGGGCGGCGGCGACGGAGTCGGTGATGCGCTTGAACCGCTCGACGTACCACGTCTTCATCTCCGTCATCTCCACCACGTCCTCGACGGAGTATCCGCGCTCGAACGCCTCGAAGATGGCGTACGGGCGGTCCGGCGTCGGCCGCTCCAGATACTCGGCTTCGAGTTCCTCGTCCGAAACTTCGGACCACTCGGCCACCGGGTCGTACTCGGTCGAGCGGAGTGCCTTCAGCATCGACTCCTCGAACGTCCGGCCGATGGACATCGCCTCGCCGGTCGACTTCATCGCCGTCGAGAGCGTGAAGTCCACGTCGTCGAACTTGTCTTTAGGCCACCGCGGAATCTTCGTCACCACGTAGTCGATTGCGGGTTCGAAGGCGGCGGTGGTCTCGCCCGTAATCTCGTTTTCTATCTCGTGGAGGCGCTTACCGAGCGCAACCTTCGCGGTGACGCGGGCGATGGGGTAGCCCGTCGCCTTCGAGGCCAGCGCCGAGGAACGGGAGACGCGCGGGTTCACTTCCACGACGCGGTACTCGCCGCCGGGGGTGCCGTCGTCGTGCCACGCGAACTGGATGTTACACCCGCCCTGAATCCCGAGGTCGCGGATGACTTCGAGGGCCGCGTCGCGCATCTCCTGGTGACCCTCGTCCGGAATCACCTGCGAGGGGGTGACGACCATCGACTCGCCGGTGTGGATGCCCATCGGGTCGATGTTCTCCATGTTGCAGATGATGATACACGAGTCGTCGGCGTCGCGCATCACCTCGTACTCCAGTTCGACCCATCCCGAGATGGACTCGGTGATGAGCACCTCGCTGTTGCGCGAGAGGCGAAGTCCCTTGCGCACGCGCTGTTTGAGTTCCTCCATATCGTCGACGACGCCCGACCCCGACCCGCCGAGGGTGTAGGTCGTCCGCGAGATAACGGGGAGGCCGCCGACGGCGTCCACCGCGGACTCGACGCGGTCCGCGAGGTCGTCCTCCGTGACCGCGGAGACGGACTCGTCCTCGTCGAGTGAGATGGTCGTCGAGGCGGGGACGGGTTGGCCGATGTCCTCCATGCGCTGACGGAACAGGTCGCGGTCCTCCGTCGCGTATATCGTATCCAGCGGCGTCCCCATGATCTCCACGTCGAACTCCTCGAGGATTCCCTCTTCTGCGAGTTCGGCGGTGACGTTCAGCCCCGTCTGTCCCCCGAGGCCGGCGATGACGCCGTCGGGAGTCTCCTTGCGGATGACCTCGGAGATGGCTTCGGTGGTGATGGGTTCGATGTACACCTTGTCGGCCATCTCCGGGTCGGTCATGATCGTCGCCGGGTTCGAGTTGACGAGGACGACTCGCGCCCCTTCCTCCTGCAGCGCTCGGCACGCCTGCGCGCCGGAGTAGTCGAACTCGGCCGCCTGTCCGATCTGAATGGGCCCGCTTCCGATGAGTAGTATGGTCCTGTTCTCGCCCTCTTCGGGAGAGCCAGTCGAGGTGTCCTCGTCGGTCATCGTGGAAACGAAGTCAGCACATCGTAATAAGCCCGGCGAATTACTACGAGATGCGAAACTGAGTTTCGAATATCGTAGAGAGGCCGCGACGCGGCCGAATCGACGCCCTCGCGGGACGAGACGCGCCGCTGGCCGGTGTGAGAGAGAATGACAGGGGAGAAGGTCGTACCGCGGTCCGGTTCGGGTCTCCGGTTCGGTTCGAGGTGGGTCGTCCGCGCCTACGCGTAGACGTCGTCCTCGGACAGGTCGCGTTGCGCGCGGTACTGTTCGACGAACTCGCCTACGTCGAAATCGAGCATCTTCGTCTCGAAGTTCGAGATGGCCGCGTCGTCCTCGGCGTGAGAGACCGCGTGTTCCATCAGTTCGACGACGAGTTCGACGATTATCTCGTGGAGGCGGCGCGAGTCGAAGTCGGTCACCCAGATGATGCCCGCGCCGACGTCGCCGTCGTCGCTCACGTCCGCGGAGACGACCTTCTGGGGGAACTCTTCGAGAACGATACCCATCAGATGCGCCGTGCCGAACTCGGGCATCTCCTCGCTCGTCGTCTCGACGGCCTCCTGAAGCACCTCGACGAGGAAGTCGGGCAGGAAGCGCTCCGGCGGGTGCACGTCCATCACCACGGCGTGTGCCTCGCCGCACGGGCAGTCGAACTCCCGGAGGCCGAGGTCGAGGCTTCGGACCGACTTCGTCTCCCCGCAGGGGAGTTCGAGGTCCTCACCACCGCCGCCCGGGACGCGCGGTTGTGCCATGCGCCGTCGTTGTCGTCGCGGTGGGTTAAACGTCGCGTTCGCGTTCGTGTTCTCGCGCTCGCGCCCGCGTCCGCACGATGTCGCGCGAGCGGGTGGGAAGGATGCGGCCGGCGCCTCGGGTCCGCGGTCAGTCCCGCGAGGTGGTCCACAGCAGCGGACCGATGATGACCAGCGCGATGCCGAGGAACAGGTAGTGAATCGGAACCAGCGACTGCGGCGTCAGGAGGAAGATGACGCCGAACGCCATGGTGTTGAGGGCGACCACCTTCGCGGATTTCAACGGTAGCGCGCCCAGCGTCGCCAAGATGAAAACGAGCAACAGCGCCTGCCCGACGTTGTATTCCAGCAGGAAGCTGTCGATGAGCTGTAGGGGGAGCATCCTTACCGCGAGATTCGGCGCGAATCGAGTATTAAAGTTCCGTTCTCTCCGGCCGAGCGGACGCCGGCGTCACCTGTCGCCGGGGCCGGTGATGTCCATCGGCCGAATCCAGCCGTACCAGACGATGAACACCATTCCGCCGTAGCCGAGCACGAACACGATACGACCGATACCGTTGTAGCCGAGTTCGCCGAGGAACCGTCGGACGATGCCCGTCCCGGCGATACCGACGAACAGCACCGCCAAGAGGAGCAGTTTGTCGCGCGTGAGTTCGAACATGCTCGACGACTCCCCGTCGTCCCGAACGGGAGCCTCGTCTTGACCCATACGCCCGCTCGGGACCGCACGACCCTGAATCGCTCGGTTCCGCGCCGCCCGTCGCCGCTCGCTCCACCCGCTCTCGGTCCTCCCCGACGGCCGACGGGTTCCGGTACGGCGCTCGTTGCCACGGCCGGGGAGCGCTTTTCACCGTCCGCGGAGACGGTGGAGGCGTGCACCTGCGTCAGTTACCGGAGGACCACCGCGACGCCTTCCGCGGGATGGTGAACTACGCCTTCCGACCGGAGGACGGACCGGACTGGGAGGACCGCGACCGCGAGGACCCCGACCTGTTCACCCCGCTTGGCTTCTACGACGCGCCGCCGGACCCCGACCCCGACCCCGACTCCGTACCCGACGTTTCGACCCTCCGCAGCGTCTGCGGCAGCTACGACTTCACCGTCCGCGTGCGCGGCGAGTGGCGGTCGATGCCCGGCGTCTCCGCCGTCGCCTCCCCGCCGGAGGGGCGCCGACAGGGAACCGTCGGCGCCATGCTCGATGCCCTCCTGACCCGCTACCGGGAGGAAGGGGCGGCGTTCTCGACGCTGTGGCCGTTCGAGTATCCGTTCTACCGCCGACTGGGCTGGGCGACCTGCTGTAACCACGCGGAGGCGACGCTCCCGCCCGGGCAACTCGCCGACGTCGTCCCCGACCCGCGCGGGGAGTTCCGTCGGCTGACCCTCGACGAGGACCTTTCGGCGGTGCGCGCGGTTCACGAGGCGTGGGCGACGGAGTCGCTGGCGGTCCGCCGGACCGAGGGCTGGTGGCGCGAGCGCGTTTTCCGCGGGTGGCAAACGGACCCCTACGTCTTCGGCTGGTTCGACGGGGAGGAGTCGCTCCGGGGCTATCTCGTCTACACCATCGACGAGGACGACGGCGACGGGCGGACGATGCGCGTGTGGGAACGCGCCGCCGCCGACGACGAGGCGCGCGGCCACCTGCTGCGGTTCTGCCGCGACCACGACTCGCAGGTCGAATCGGTGACGTTCCGCACCCTCCCCGAGTGGGCGCGCCCCATCGACGAACTGCCCGACCCGCGGGCGGCGACGCTGGAGGTGAAACCCGGACCGATGGTCCGCGTCGTTGACGTTGCGGAGGCGCTCTCGACGCTGTCGTACGACGCGCGCGAGTCCGTCGTCCTCGACGTCGACGACGACCGCTGCGCGTGGAACGACGGGACGTTCGAACTCCGCGTGGACGCCGCGGGCGCGCACGTGCGTCGCCTCGACGGCGGCGCGGCCGAGGCGCCGGACGCCGAACTCGACATCGGCGCGCTCTCGCAGTTGACTGTCGGGGCGCGCGACGCCGCCGAACTCGAACGGGCCGGTGACCTGACCGTCGCGGACGCGTCGGTTCGGGCGACGCTGGACGCGTTGTTCCCGCGCGAACGGGCGTTCCTCAGAGAAGGGTTCTGAACGATGGCGGTCACGACGTTCACGTTGGCGCTGTACCTCGGGGCCGCCGTCGTCGGCGCGGGACTCGCGTTCCGGGGCGGCGAACTGCTGGTCGAGGCGGCCGACAGCCTCGGCGCGTACTACCGGCTTCCGCCCGTCGTGCAGGGGGCCGTCGTCGCGGCCGTCGGGTCGAGTTTCCCCGAACTGTCGAGCACGGTCATCGCCGCCGCGCGGTACGGCGCGTTCGACATCGGCGTCGGCGCAGTCGTCGGGTCGGCGGTGTTCAACATCCTCGTCATCCCGGCCGTCTCCGCGCTGGCGGGCGAGGGGTCGCTCGCGTCGAACCGCGACCTGGTGTTCAAGGAGGCGCAGTTCTACCTGCTCTCCGTCGCGGTGGTGTTTCTGGTGTTCACGCTGGCGGTCCTCTACGACGGGACGCCCGACGGCGACCCGTTCACCGGGACGATGACGCCCGCCCTCGGCGCCGTCCCCCTCGTTCTGTACGGCCTCTATCTCTTCATCCAGTACACCGACACCGTCGAACACCGACTGGACTCGCCGTTCAACGTCGACCCGGACGCCGTGAACGTCGGACGCGAGTGGATGCGATTGCTCGCCTCCCTCGCGGTCATCGTCGTCTCCGCGGAGTTGCTCGTCCGCGCCGCCATCGGCTTCGGGAACGCCTTTGGCACGTCGACGTTCCTGTGGGGACTCACCGTCGTCGCCGCCGGGACGAGCCTTCCCGACACGTTCGTCAGCGTCGTCGCCGCGCGCCGCGGCAACGCCGACGTGAGCCTCGCGAACGTCCTCGGCAGCAACATCTTCGCGCTGTTGGTCGTCCTCCCCGCCGGCGTCTTCGCCGCCGGGCGGGCGACGGTGTCGCTCTCGGAGGTGGTGCCCATGATGGGCTTTCTCGTCGCCGCGTCGGTGGCGTTCTTCGCCGTCCTCCGGACGGACATGCGTCTCTCCCACCGCGAGGCGTACCTCCTCGTCGGCCTCTACGGCGTGTTCCTCGTCTGGTTGGTCGCCGAGAGCCTCGGCGTCACCTCGTTCATCGGATAAGGGAGGCAGAATCGAAAAAACAGCTCGAACGTCCGTCGGCATCGGTCGCCGCGGACCGCTCTAGGTCTGCACGTCGTAGCCCATCTCGCGGAGGATGTCGCCGATACGGCCGGTGTGGTCGCCCTGCAACTCGACCGAGTCGTCCTCGACGGTTCCGCCGCACGCGAGTTTGCTCTTCAACCGCGAGGCCACGTCCCGCAGGTCTTCCTTCGAGAGGTCGAAGCCGCTGACGACGGTGACGGCTTTCCCGTAGCGGCGGGTGTCGACGTGGACCGAGAGCTGCTGTTGGGATTTCGAGAGGTCCTGGTCGATACCGAGCTCCTCGGGGAGTCCGGCGATGGATGACAGGTCGTCGTTGTTTGCCACGCTCTCCCTACGCGCCGCGCGGATATACCCGTTCGCCCGCCGTGCGCGCGACGCGAACGACCGCGGTCGGGTCGTTTCAGTCGCCCGGGTGGTTGCCGCGGCCGTACCGCGCGACCATCTTCCACATCGCCTTGTCGAGGTCGCCGCCCTCCGCCTCGGAGACGGAGACGAGCTGTCTGTACAGGCTGTCTGAGACGCGTATCTCGGGCATCGACCCGTGTACGACGTTCTCACACATAATACTACTGTGATACGGAACAGAGTAAATAACGAGGTTCGGTCGGCTGCGTCCGAGTCGTTCGCGCGTGGAACCGACAGACGGAGCCGAGGTACGGACGGTCGGCGAACGAGTGGATGCCTCCGGGAAGCCCCGGATGGAGCATTCGGCTTATCAAGAGGCGGTTCTGTTTCACGAGACCCCCCCCCTCAAATGACAAATTTTACCCCTCCTAATCGGCGTTATCATAGTTAGAATAATACGGTCAAACCCTCTGAACATTGTATAGTGAACTACAGAAGTGTGGCCGAGTTGAACAGAGGGGCGCGCCGACTCTCGCACGGGGTTCCGCGTGGGGTGGACCTCGTCGTCGGCATTCCGCGGAGCGGTCTGCTCGCCGCGAACCTGCTCTGTTTGAATCTCGACGTGCCGATGACCGACGTAGAGGGGTTGTGCGAGGAGCGTGTACTCCAGACCGGCCACCGACACGAGGGCGAGGTGTCGTTCGACGACGTAGAGCGGGTGCTCGTCGTCGACGACTCGGTGGACTCGGGGCGGCAGATGCGGGAGACGAAGGCGCAGTTGGCCGAGAAGAACCTCGACTTCGACATCGAGTACGCCGCGGTGTACATCTCCTCGAAGGGACACCAGTTCGTCGACTACTGGGTCGAGGTGGTCGACAAGCCGCGCGTGTTCGAGTGGAACGTGATGCATCACCCCGACCTGAAACACTCCTGCGTCGACATCGACGGGATTCTCTGCCGCGACCCGACGCGCGAGGAGAACGACGACGGGTCGCGCTACCGCGAGTTCCTGCGGACCGTCGAACCGCGCGTCGTTCCCACAGAGACCATCGGGTGGCTGGTGACGTGCCGGTTGGAGAAGTACCGCGAGGAGACGGAGGCGTGGCTGAACGAACACGGCGTCGAGTACGAGAACCTGGTGATGATGGATCACCCCTCGAAGGAGGCCCGACAGCGGGCGGGGAACCACGCCGAGTACAAGGCGGACGTCTACCGGAACACGGATACGAAGCTGTTCATCGAGAGTTCGCCGAGACAGGCGGGCGTCATCTGCGAGCGCTCGAAACAGCCCGTGCTCTGCTACGAGACGAACGAACTGATGAAACCGGGCTGCGTCGACCGCATTCAGAACAAGAGCACCGACTACGTCACGCAGTTCAGCGAGGACCCGGTCGCCTTCTCGCTGAAAGCGAGTAAGTATGTGCTCTCGGAGAGCTACTACACGGCGAGTCGGATGATGCAGACGCACCTGCGGAAGTAGTCGCGGCTTCGGGGCGGCCGGCGCTCTCCGCGGACCGTCCCGGCGTGGGGAACCCACACACTTCTGCGCGCGTCTCTCGACGTTCCGCTACCCGAAGGGACGCCGTGTCGCCGGAGCGTCGCGTCGAGGCACGATGAGAGAGACGCGAGCGTGTTCACTCCTCACCAGTTCGCATCGGCGCCGGGCCTCTCTCCTCGTCCGGCACCTCGAACGGGAGCGTCGACGCGAGTCGCGCCGCGACGTCGGAACTGAGAACGCCGGCCATCTGCATCGCCTCGTCCTCGTAGTCGTCCAGTTCGAGGACGCTCCGAAAGAACCACGAGAGCGTCACGTACGTCTCGTGGAGATCCGCCGCAACGTCCCGACCGCGCCCCGTGAGTTCGACTCCCTCGTACGGTTCGTAGTCGACCAGCCCCTCCTCGTCGAAGCGGTGGAACGCCTCGATGGCCGTCGCCGACGTGCGGCCGACGAGTTCGGCGACCCGACCGGGGGCGACGGGCGGTCGTCGCCGGTGTTCGACGATATATAGCGCGAGGAGGTACTGCGAGCGTTCGCTCATCCGCGACCCGTCAGCACCTCCCGATCCGCGCTCGCTCTCGCCATACGTTTAGGGATACCTAAAACATAATAGATGCTTCGGTTTTTAGGTACACCGAAATCAGCCGCTACATCGCGGTCGAGAGGTCGGTACACCGCTTTTGCGGGTCAGAGCAGTTCGAAGAGTAGAGTACGGCGGCGTCGCTCGCTGTTACGGAACCGCTATCCGAAGAAGAGACTGGTATCTCGTCGGTGTGAGTACAACGAAGTTAGGTGGCTGGGGAGTTCTCAGCCCCTAACGCGGGACGGCCAAAGACCGTCCGCGCAGTGGATGGGCCAACGCGGATTTGAACCGCGGACCTCCCGGTTATCAGCCGAGCGCTCAACCTGACTGAGCTATTGGCCCAGGTGAGCGCATTCAGTCGTTGTTCGAGGATTCGTTTAAGAGTTTCTTTTCGAGACGGCTCCGTCGAGTGATAGACACCGGCAAATCGCCGCGGGAAGCCGCGGACGCCGTCGATGTGTGGATTCCGTCGGAGAGCAGAATGTGGAGGAGCCGGTAGAACAGTTTTCGGCTCGTGCAGTACTATTTGAGTGTATCTCGGGCATATACGAGGTCAGTACAGAGGATAAAGACCTATAAGTAGGGTAAATAGTTTTGGAACAATTTAAATAATACCATAGTAGATATAGTATATCTACTCACCATTCTTTTCGAGATATACTCGTCAAACTAGGGTGAGAAGCCTCGTACATAGATGCGCTTCCCGACGTCGCCTCGAGAGCGCGCCGGTCGCGACGCCGTTACTAGTCATATAATAAGATAGTATGCCCATAGATACTCTCCATACTTATTTGTCGTACAGCGGAGAATGGACCACCGATGACAGACGACGTGTTCGAGTTGACGGGCTTTCAGCGAGACGTCCTCACCGTAATCGCGGGACTGGAGAAACCATCCGGCCAGACCGTCAAAGAGGAGATCGAAAAGGAGATCGACGAGGTGAACCACGGCCGTCTCTATCCGAACCTCGACGCACTCGTCGAGAACGGACTGGTGGAGAAGGGACAACTCGACCGGCGGACCAACTACTACGCGCTCTCGGAAACCGGTCGTGAGGCCCTCGAAAACCGCCGCCAGTGGGAGAACGAAACCGTCCCCGGTCTCACCGAGGACTGAGAAGGCTTCGGCCACCGACCGGTCCCCGGTGGCGCACTTCGTTCTCACGAACACTACATTCTTTCAACTAGAATATTAGTCGGATATATATGTTCGTCGCGAGAAGAGATGCTCGATGACGAACGAGATGTTCGAGTTGACCGGGTTCCAGCGGGACCTGCTGACGGTAATCGCGGGACTGGAGAAGCCGTCGGGCCAGACCGTCAAAGAGGAGATCGAAAAGGAGATCGACGAGGTGAACCACGGCCGTCTCTATCCAAACCTCGACGTGGTCGTCGAGAACGGACTGGTGGAGAAGGGACAACTCGACCGGCGGACCAACTACTACGCGCTCTCGGAAACCGGTCGTGAGGCCCTCGAAAACCGCCGTCGGTGGGAGAACGAAACCGTCCCGACGCTCGCCGACCAGTAGGTCACGCCGCGTCCGGTGGGACCGGCGTGCAATGAGACTCTATACGTCGTCGAACGGTCTCGGCCGGTACCTGTGAGGGGCCCAGTCACTCGTGAGCGACCCAGTTACAGACATATATCCGTAATGGGAACGGTTGGCACGCCGTCGAGGATCGTCGCGCCGGACGAACGCACATCGCGTTCGACCGAGAGAATATCCGATATCAGACCACTCTGTCTCTCGACGTCGTTCGATTACCGCTGTTCGATCTCATCGGTGAGGCCCCGTCACTCTATACGAAGAGATACCGTCAATCTAGCAAAATATGTAGATTTTATTGGCTGTTATACGCGTTAGAATTGCGGAGGGTAGATTCGAATCTTCTAATACACTCGTGAGAGGCTCACCTGAATGTTCAAGCCGCTCGAAATAGAACCATCTGCGGAGAGAACGGAAACGAAATTACGTCGAGCGTCAGGAGTTGTCGTCGTCCGGCCGGCCGTAGTTCTCGGGGTCGAGGTTGACGACGTCGTCGTCGGGGAACCCGCCGACCCAGACGTCGCCCGAGAAGAACCCCCCGGTCTGTTTTTCGAGGTACGGACGGACGACGAAGCGTTTCAGCGCCTCGCGGAGCGGGTAGCGCGTCACCGGGAGCGCTAAGACGAACCCGAGGAGGTCGGTGACCACGCCGGGCGTGAGGAGAAACGCACCCGCGGCGATGAGCAGGCCGCCGTCCAGCAGTTCGTTCGTCGGTAACGCGCCCGTCGCGACCTTCTGCTGGAGTTTCGAGAGGGTGTGACGGCCCTCGGCGCGAACGAGGAGCATCCCGACGAGACCGGTCAGAACGACCAGAAGCACCGTCGATGTGAACCCGATGAACCCGGACAGCGGAATCAACAGCAGCGTGTCCAAGAGCGGAATCGCGAGGAGTGCCGCGATGACCCAGCGCGTCTGCATACCCTCCTCTTTTCGGTCGTCGTTCATAGCCCTTGTGTCCTGCGAGGGTCGTCAGCCCCGGGAGTCCGGCGTCCCGCGCCGCCCGTTTCGGTGGCGCGGTCAGTCGAAGTCTTCGGGGCGAGCTAACTCGAGATACGGGAGGAAGCGACCGACCGCGTCGGTCGCCGTTATCTCTCGCGCCTCGCGGTCGTACGAGAGGATGCCGCTGTCTTCGAGTCGTGGGAGGTGCGCGTGGTCGAGCGAGACGGTGACCCGTGCGATTTCGTCGCTCGGAACGTCGCCGATGTCCTCGTCTCGCTCCCACGTCGCGATGCGCCTCGCTAACTCCTCGCGCCCGACGGGGTCGTCCACCTCCACGAGGAAGTAGAGGACGAAGCGGCGACGGCGGTTACTGAGTATCTGAAAGACGGTGTCGAGCGAGGGCTCGCCGCCGTCCGTCTGGACGTGGTTCGGATTCCGGATTCGAGTCTCTCTGTAGAGTTCTGGTCTCATGTTCGAAAGGGCAACGGGACACCCGACTACCCGGACGTAGCACGGGGTGCCTAAAACATCTTCTGACGGGCGACCCGTCGTTCTGCCGAGAGGACGCTCCTCCGCGGCGGTGAAAGCGACGGCGACGGCGGCCGGCCGGTCAGGACGACCGGCGCTCGAACGTCACCTCTCCGGCGACGACGGTCACTCGACAGCCGCCGAGCGGAAACGTCAACGGCCCGGCCGAGACGTCCTCGCTGACGCTCGCGCGCACCAGCGTCTCGAAGGCGTCCCCGTCGATAGTCCGGTAGGCCGGGTCGATGCCGTCGGTCGTCGCGCCCTCGATATCCGCGACGGCGAGGACGATGTCCACGAGGAGTTCGTGCGCGGACTCGGCGTCGTATCTCGCTCGGTGCATCCCCATCTGCTCGTCGTATCGGAAGTCGTCGATCGTTCTGAACGGAATCGACGACCCGTTTCCATCCCCAGTGTCGGCTGACATGCTTCTTCGTGCGTCGTAATGGACGAACACACAAATATACGTCGGGACACCGGACAAAATTTGCACGTTTGTTCAGTTCAGAAAAAGATTCGACCGGTGAGAGCCATTTCATAGCTGTGAATAGTGACCGGGCTGGTCACGACCTGCCGCACGGAACGACCGTCAGAAGACGGTGGCGAACTCCGCGTCGGATTTGTACCGCTCGAACAGGTCTTCGGCCCACTCGTAGAGGTCGGGGTTCGACGACTCGACGAACGGCGTCCGCTCGCCGCCGGCACCGTGTGCGGTCATCGCTACGCAGTCGTCGAAGACGAACAGTTCGAACGGGCAGTCGTCACAGATGAGCACCTCCAAGTCGCCGTTCCGTATCGCCTCGCGCGCTTCCGAACCGTAGTCGTCGAACAGGATGTCGACGACGCGCCTGTCGAAGACCGCTTCGACGCTCGCGCCCCGCCGCGCCTGCCGACAGCAGATATCGACGTACACCGGGGAGACGACGGCCGAGAAGGTGCGGAGCGACTCGGATTCTCTCATCAGGTCGGAGACGCGCTTGACGGCGAAATGCGTCTGTCCGCGGTTCGGCGAAGTGACTGCGGCGTCCGAGAGGGCGCCGATGGGAAACGCCACGTCGGCCGCATCGGAGTCGACGGCGTTGAGAAACGGCGAGAGGCGGTCGGCGATGTCGAGGTCGCGTCGGCACTCGGACAGACAGCGGACCGCGACGCGGCCGAACGAGGTCAGCTCGAACTCGCCGGCGCGCTTGCGGATCATCCCCAGCGACGCGAGGGCGTTCGTGGCCCGGTGGACGGTGGACCGCGAGAAGGAGAGCCGTTCCTCCAGACTCCCCGCGCTCTGTGACCCGTCTCGGAGGGCTTCGAGGATGGGGAGGCGCTTGACTACCTCGACGAAGTCGTCGTCGTCCATGTGGGAGGTGTGGGTTCGGAGTCGCGGTCGGACACGCGGCGCACCGAGAGCGCGCGCATCAGACGTGTTCGATCTCCGCTTCGATAGTATCGCCGTCGAGAGAGATGTCGTGCGTGAACCGCGCATGTTCTTGGACCAGGTGGACGACCTCCTCGTCGCTGTCGGCGCGGATCATGAAGCTACACCCGTCTTGGAAGCACTCGAACTGAGAGGGCATGTTCGCCGTACAGTATCACTCGCCTTGTCTTAAAACACACCGCAACGGGAACTAACGCTCCGGCGCGACTGTTCCGTTTCGGACTGTATCTCCGTCGCGGAGCGACCCTGCGGCCTCGCATCGCGTACCGCGCGGTATTGTGCTCCGAACCGAGTGACACCTCGAAGGGCTTACCCCCGGCCGCCGCCCACGTGGAGACATGACGGACGACGAGACGCGCGTCGAGTGGCGCGAGTGGGGCCCGGAGGCGTTCGAGGAGGCCGAGGCGGCCGAAAAGCCGCTGTTGCTCTCGCTCACGGCGACGTGGTGTGACGGCTGTCACGAGATGGACGTCGAAACGTACGGCGAACCGCGCATCGCCGCGAACGTGAACGACGACTTCGTCCCCGTCCGCGTCGACGTGGACCGCCACCCGCGCGTCCGGGAGCGCTACAACATGGGCGGGTTCCCCTCGACGGTGTTCTGCACGCCCGCGGGCGAACTCATCACCGGCGCGATGTACCTCGGTCCCGACGGGATGCGGCAGGTGCTGAACCGCGTGCGGCAGACGTGGACCGAGAAGGGCGTCGAGGCGGGACGTATCCCCCGCGCCCTCGCCGGCGACCCGACTCCCTCGGGACCGGTCGACACCCACATCGAAGAGCACCTCGCGGGCCAACTCGACGAGAAGTACGACGACCGGTTCGCCGGGTGGGGCGACGGGGCGAAGTTCCCGATGCCGCGGACGATAGAGTTCGCCCTCAAGCGCTCGAACCGGCAGGCCGTCGAGACGCTCCGGACGATAGGTGAGACGCTGTTCGACGACGTGGCCGGCGGGTTCTTCCGCTACGCCGACGGCCGCGACTGGTCGGAGCCTCACCGCGAGAAACTGCTCGACGCGAACGCCGCCCTCGTCCGCGCGTTCGCCAACGGCTACCTCTACACCGGCGACGACGCCCTCCTCGACCCGGCGGAGCGAACCCGCGGGTTCCTCGTGGACCGACTCTGGAACGGCGCCGCGTTCGGCGGGAGCGTCGGCCCCGGCGACGACGACTACCACGACGGCGACGCCGCCGAACGCGCCGAAGAGGCCGGCCCGCGCCGCGACCTGACCGCCTACGCGGGCGCGAACGCCCTCGCCGCCGACGCGCTCCTGACGCTCACGGCGTACACCGACGACGAGGACGCCCGCGACTACGCGGCGCGGACGCTGGATTACCTCGCGGACCGCCTCGTCGACGACGGCGTCGTGACGCACTTCGAGGCGAGCGAGGAGTCGGGCGAAACGCTCCTCTTAGAGGACCACGCGCGGGCCGTCGCCGCGTTCGTCCGCGCCCGACAGGTGCTCGGCGACGAACGGTACCTCGACCGGGCGCGCGACGTCGCGGACGCGGCCGTCGACGAACTGCGGTCGGACGACGGCGCGTTCCGCGACGGCCCGGCGTCCGGACTCGGCCTCCTCGACCGGCCGCTCCGCCCCCTCGACGCGAACGTCGAGATGGCGGACGCCTTAGTCGACCTCTCGGCGGCCACCGGCGAAGGGGGGTACGAGGAGGCGGCCCGCGGGGCTATCGGCGCCTTCGCGGGCGCGTGGGACCGCATCGGCGTGCAAATCGCCGGTTACGGGTCGGTCGCCGCTCGGTTGACGCGCCCGACGCTGACCCTCGCCGTCGGCGCGCCCGCGGGGTCGGACCTCCACCGCGCCGCCCTCCGGGTCGCCGACCACGAAAAGGTCGTCCTCCCCGGCGCCGACGGCGTCTCGCCCGACGAGGCCGTCGTCCGCGTCGGAGAGCGAGAACGGGCGGCGACCACGCCGGAGCAGTTGATGGCTGCCGTCTCCGACCTCACCGACGACGTCTGAACCGTCGGAAGCGCGGACTGCGGGTGAACTACGGACCGGTGTAAACCTCCGATTTGTTTTTACCGGTGGAGAGTGTGTGAGGGGTATGGCCAGCCTCCGGGACCTCGGATTGTCGGAGTACGAGGCGCGCGCGTATCGCTCGCTGCTGCGGACGGGTGCGACAACGGCAAAAGAGTTGTCGCGCGCTAGCGACGTGCCGATGGGCCGCATCTACGACGTCCTGAACAGCCTCGAACAGCACAGCCTCGTGCGAAGTCAGGCCGCCAGTCGGCCCAAGAAGTACGTCGCCGTCGAACCGGACACGGCGTTGGACCGCCTGCTGGAAACGAAGCGGCGGGAGTTGGCCGAGAAGGCCGAACAGTACGAGTCGGTCGTCGACGACCTGACGAACGAACTGGAAACCGCAGAGCCGGTTCAGGGGCAGTTTTGGACCGCCGCGGTCGGCATGGACGAGTCGGTGGACCTGCTCCTCGAACGCCTCTCGGCGGCCGACGAGTCGCTCGTCATCGTCGCCGGGGCGCTCTCGCCGCAGTTCGACCTCGGACGCGTCGGCGAACTCGTCACCGGCGAGTTGGAGGCCGCCTTGGACCGCGGCGTCGAGGTGTCGGTGCTGATGTCGCCCGAGATGGTCTCCTCGCTCCCGCGGAGCGTCGGCCAGCGCTACGTGGAACGACTCGAAGACCACCCCCGGTTCGAGGTACGGACGACCGAACAGCTTCCGGGGACGTTCAACCTCATCGACGACGTGGAGGTGTGCATCGAGGTTCCCAACCCGCTGGACCCCGGCGAGGCATTCGCGATGATCGACCTGAAGGACGCCGACTTCGCCACCGACATCCGGGAGATGTTCGACCCGCGCTGGGCGGACGCCGACGTGCTGTCGCTCTCGACGGTCGACGCCGACGACTGACGCCGATGCTGGGGACTTAACGAACTGCTAAGCGGACCCTATCGGCGGCTAAATCGCCCGTCCTCGGTCCGCTCGCTCCCGTACTTCGAGTCTCAGAATCAATAGTTTCGACCTCGTGTGCTACTCCGTCACACTACAACGTTTAGATGAAGATATTTTGATATAGTCAGTCCATGACAATATGGGCGGGTGTCGTGGGAATCAAACACATACTATCTATGAGTTCAAACTTGGGAGTGGGCAACGGGGAATCGTCCGTCCCGCGGGCGATGATTCACAAGAAGATCCTGGACGCCGCCGAGTCGCAACCGAGCGCGTCGGTCGAGCAGGTCGCCGCCGCCGTCAACGGAGCGTCCGCCGACCTCGTCGAACGCGTCTTCGAGGAGTACGGCGATCCCGCCGAGAGCGAGGGGACGACCGGCGGTTCGGATCACGACGCGACCGAGGAGCGAGCGCAGATGGACCGCGCAGAAACGAACGGGGACGCGAGCGAAGTCGACAGACAGGGCGCCGACGAACCGAACGACCCGCCGACGCTGACGATGAAGCAACGGGAGGCGCTCCGAGCGATCCGAGTCTCGCCCGAGGCGACGCAGAGCGAACTCGCCGAGCAGTTCGGGGTGACCCAGTCTACGATCAACAACCGCCTCAACACCATCGAGGGGTTCGACTGGAAGCGCCGACGAGCGTTCGCGGAGGCCGCACTCGGCGACGAGACGGGACCCGAGGGCGAGGCGGCGCGCGAACGGACCGACGGCGCGGGCGCCGGAAGCGGAAACGGAGTCGGAGACGAAGGCGGAAACGCGGAGAGAACCGACGGGGACGTCGCGATGGACCCGAGCGTCGATGGGACCGGAGCGACGGAGACGGAGGCGAGGGGTGCGGAGAGAGAACCCGACGACGGGGTCGAATCGGATGCGGGGTCGGAGGCCGTCGACGACCTCGACCCGAGACGGGAGGTGCTGACCCGCCTCGACGACCTCGCCGCGCAGGTGGCTGCCCTGGAGCGGCGACTCGACGACGCCCCGTCCGCGGGCGGTCGCGACGGCGAATCGTCGGTGTTCGACGAACCGGACCTCGCCTGTAAGGTCGTCCGCGCCTGCTTCGACGCGCCGGACATCACGGAGACCGAAGAGGATAGAATACTGCGGGCGGTCATCGCGTCCGGCGGGCGGGCGTAGCGGGACGGCCCGCCGGCGCGGAGCGAAACTACGAGCGGTCGGCGGTCGCTACTTCGTCGCGGAGTTCGCCGAGGGGGGTAACGCGCTCCGCGTGGGCGTTGTGCTGGTGGATGGACTCGTCGTTCGACTGCTTCATGTGAACCACGGCGTCGTCGGCGAGGTGGTCGAACTCCTCGACGACCTGTTCGGCCATCGAGCGAACGCAGTCCTCGACGAACTTCGCGTCGGCGTGGGCGTGGTAGGTCATGTGGTCTTCGTCGGGGCGCTTGGCGAGGTTGTAGATGCGCGCGGACATCGAATCGCGGGCGACGTCGACGAGGTCGATGAGGTCGACGTCGGGCGACCCGTTGGTCTCGATGGTTAGCGTCGCGTGTCCCCGCTGTGAGTGTCCCGGTTGCGGAACCTGTTCTAAGAACTCCTCGACGGTGTCGTCGTCGACGTCCAGGTCGCGGAGCACGTCGCGGGCGCGGGAGGCGGACATCCCCTGCGAGCACGGACAGACCGTCATGCCGACGACTTCCGCGCCGATCTCCTCGCGGGTGCCCTCGTCGGTGGCGACGGCGCTGGCGATGATGTTTGTCGTGCTCTGCGTCGGGAGATTCGACGCCGGCGTCTCCTCTTTGAGGACGAGTTCGGCGGTCATCCGCACCTCGGCCTTCGAGGTGTAGTCGTGTTTGGCGAGGAGTCGTTCGGCCGCGTCGCCGCACATGTCCTCGACGCGGTAGGTCGGTTCGGCGACGGCCGCTTCGAGCACCTCGTCGATGACCTGCATGTTGCGGCTCATGTCGATTCCCTTCCGACCGCTCGGCAGGTCGACGAACACCTCGAACTCCGCCATCAGAATCAGCGGTCGCTTCCCGTCGCGGGCGATTTTGACGAGTTTGTCGACGCCCGTCACTCCCACCTGACTCAGTCCGACGGTGACGTCGGGTTGGCTTGCCTGAACGTCAGGCAACTGGTGACTCATCGTACCAACGGTAGGTACCGCCTCGATTAACGCTTTCGCTACGGGAACTCCTCTCACACGAGAATTCGACCGATAGGAGGCGTCTCCGCGGCGTCGGGTTCAGGGCCAGTCGTCCCGCGTCTCCGACTCGAAGGGGTCGTCTTCCTCCTCGTCGCCGGCCAGCGCCCAGTCGGCCGCCTCGGAAGCCTGTTCGAGCGGAAGGTACTCCCACTCCATCTCCTCGGCCAGCGCGCGGTCCTCCTCGGAGGTACCGACGAACACGTGCCGGTCGGTGTCGAACTGGCGCTTCACGTTCTCCAGGCTCTCCTTGACGCCGCGAGGCCCCGAGAAGAAGTCCTGACGGACGCGGTGTTTCCGGGTGAAGTTCGTGACGACGTAGGTGGGCTTCTCGCTCACCACGCCGACGTACTCCGTCCACTGTCGTGCGTCGTTGAATACGGCGGTCGGGTCGGCGAGCGCCTTCAGCGCCTCCAACTCGAACGCCAGCGTCATGTCTGTCGAGCCGCCTCCGTCCATGGAGGAACGTGGTCGCGTGGGACGCAAAACCGCTTCGATTCCGCCCACGCCGTCGAACGATCCGCGAGGAATCCGAGTCGGGGGGTAGTCGACCGTGTCCGTGCGAGCGACGAACCGCGAGAACGGAGAGAGTCGGTCGGCGTCAGCGGACGACGTAGTAGTCGGTGAAGCGGACGACGTCGCCGGGCGCGAGGTCGGGCACCCGAACGGTGGAATCCAGTCCGGCGGCGGCCTCGGCGACGGCCCGTCGCCCGCGTTCCGAGAGTTGGTCGTAGTGTCGGACCGTCGCGTCCGCGTCGATGTCCGCGGGATTCGTTCGGACGACGTTCACGCCGTCGGTTGACGCCTCCCCCTGCGCGCCGCGTGCGGTTCGTGACATGGGGTAACAAACAACACGATGTCTGATAAAGATTGGGGAACCAGCGAGAGACTCAGGTCGGGGCTGAACGGAAACGGGGCGTTCAGGCGTGCTCTCCGTCGAGCGCGACGAACGGTCGAGAAAGCGGGGACGGGGCCGTACCGCCGGGTCGGGACGAGTCCGACCGAATCGAACCGCGAGGGGGGGTCGGCGTTACTCGGCGGTCGCCTCTTCGAGGTCGAGGTCCTCGATGTCGAACTCCTCCTGCATCAGCACGTCCTTCTGGTCGGCGACGACGCGCTCTTCGCGCATGAGCTTCTTGTACTTCGACTGCGGCGCGAGGTCCCCGATGAGGACGCCGCCGCATATCTTCCCGTCCTTGAACGCGAGGCGCCGCCACTCGGTGTCGGAGTGTTTCGCCTCCGCCTCGTCGTCGCCCAGCGTCGGATGGCCGAACGAGAGGAACGGGAAGTCGAAGTGCGTGATGGAGTACGAGGAGACCCAGCGGAACTCCTCGGACTCGTAGTCGACCATGTTCTTCGCGGCGATGGTGCCCTGTTCCTTCGCGGAGCCCCACGCGCCGTTCTGCGCGCGTTCGCCGAGGATGACGTCGTGGAACTGCGTGATGTCGCCGGCGGCGAACACGTCGTCGTGGTTCGTCCGCATGTACTCGTCGACGACGATGCCGTCGTCGACTTCGATGTCGGTACCCTGCAGAATCTCGGTGTTGAAGTCGAGGCCGATGGCGATGCCGACGAAGTCGGCGTCGTACTCGTCGCCGTTCGGGTCGACGGCCGTCGTCACGTTGTTGTCTTCGTCCACCTCGAAGTGGTCGACGCCGGAGTCGAAGACGGGTTCGACGTTACGCTCCCGGAGCGCGTCGTGGATTATCTCACCGCCCTCCCGCGAGAGCGCGTAGCGCCACCAGCAGTTCCCGCGCATGAGGTACTTGCCCTCGACGTCCTGCGCGGCGGTGATGGCCGCGAGGTCGATGCCGAGTAGCCCGGCGCCGACGATGACGGAACTATCGGCTTCCTCCATGTGCGAGCGGATCTTGCGGGCGTCCTGGAACGTCCAGAAGTGGTGGACGCCCTCGGCGTCCGAGTTGTCGACGGGCAACTGCGTCGGCGTGCCCCCCACGGAGACGAGCAGTTTGTCCCACGAGAGCGTCTCGCCTTCGTGCGTCTCGATGGTGTGGCCCTCGGGGTCCACGTCGGTGACGAGCGTGTTCATCTTCAGTTCGATGTCGCGTTCGTCGTACCACTCGGGGTCGTGGATGGAGATGGGCGCCTCGGGGAGTTTGCCCTTGGCGAACTCCTTGATGAGGATGCGGTTGTACAGGGCCTCGCCCTCGTCGGTCACGACGGTGATGTCGGCGTCTGGTTCCTCCTCGCGGAGGGTTTCGGCGGCGGAACTCCCCGCGATACCGTCGCCGATGATGACGTACGACTGAGTCATACGCGGAAGCTTCGACGCCGGGGTTAATGTGAATTGCTATCCACATCATCCATCGTGTGCCTTGGGGGAGGGACAATTCACGTTCGCGCGCGCCCGTCGGGTTCGCGTTCGTCCACCGTCCGCTTCGCTCGCCGTTCGAGGAACCGCAGCGTCGGTCGGACCGAGCGAGGTTGTACGCGCCGGCCGCCTCCGGTACGCGCACCCTTGAAGTCCGTCCGGTCCCAATCGACGGACAGATGAAGCTCAGACAGAACATCCGTCACTTCGCCGCGAAGAAGGCGCTGACGATGCCCGTCGTCGGCGACATCGCCACGGAGAAACTGGTCGACCTGCACGTGCGGGTGTTCGGCGAGAAGGCGGACCCCGCACACCGCGAGGAGCGCGAACCGCACCTGGAGGCGTTCTTCGACTGCACGTTCGACACCTACGTCGCCGCCCTCGAGGAGGGATACACCGAGGCGGAGGCGCGGGAGATAACCCACGTGCAGGCCAACTTCGACTTCTACAACCACGGCTGGACGGAGATGATGGAGTTCCCGGCCGACGAACTCGAAGCCCACTACGAGCGCTACGAGAAGTTCTTCCGCCGCTACGGTATCGACATCGCGAACCCGCTCGGCGACTTCCGCACGCGCGAGGTGCCGGAGGCACCGTCGACGCCCGAGCGACTGGAGGACCCCGAACACCCCCACGCGGAGGGCGGGTTCGCCGACGACGTGTACGTCGAGGACGAGGACGGCGAGGTGCGCGTCGGCGGGCAGGAGGAACCCCGCGACGTGGACGTGAACGCCGCGCCGGGAATGCGCGACGCCGACGCCGACGCGGACGAGAGCGAAGCGTAGAGGCGGCCGGGAGTCGCCGAACGGTCCAACGAAATCGAGTCGGACGGGGAGCGCTCAGCCGAGCGTCCACGGGAGAAACAGACCGACGACGGCCGCAGTCCCCGCCGAGAGGAGGAACTGTCGGTCTGCGCGAACGCGACCAATCCGACGAAGGCGACGACTCCCAGTATCGACACCCATCCGAGAGCCGAGGGGTCGTGTCTCGTCTCCGGGTCGTCTTCCGGAATCTCGGGTTCCGTCATCGTCTGAGCGCGTACCTCGTCCCCACGGCGTCTTTACTGTTGTGTGACTGTCAGAAAATCGCTCCGGGAACGGAGGGGGACGAACGACGCGAAGTCGACCCCCGGCGACCCGCCGGCGTCAGTCGCCCGTCGCAGGTGCCGCACGCGTCCGGTCGACGACGCCCTCTTGCCACGTCCCGCGCGTGAACCAGAGGCCGGCGAGGACGGTGCCGGCGACGGTGAAGCCGCCGCCGATGGATATCGTCGAGAAGACGATGGGAACGGAGAGCACGAGGAGGGTTTCAACATCCCGCCCTCGGTGAGGGTCACGTCGCGCGAACTCACTCCGTTTCGCCC
This sequence comes from Halogeometricum sp. S1BR25-6, assembly GCF_031624495.1. NCBI lineage: Archaea > Methanobacteriati > Methanobacteriota > Halobacteria > Halobacteriales > Haloferacaceae > Halogeometricum > Halogeometricum salsisoli. The sequence continues at coordinate 622,431 of NZ_JAMQOP010000002.1, forward strand.
CCCTCGTCCGACTCCGTCGACTCGTCCGCCCTGGCGAGCAGCGACGAGAGCACGAACTCGTCCAGCGCGGCCGCCACCTCCGCGGGCGCCTCGTCGGCGCCGACGGTCACGCGTTCGCTCCGCGCGCCGTCGAGGGCGTCGAAGATCAGTCGCGCGGTTCGGTCGGGGTCCACCTCGCGGAAGACCCCTTCCTCGATGCCGTCCCGGACGACGTCCGCGAGACGGGAACGGATGACCGCCTCGTTCGTCCGCAACTGCTCGCGGTAGGCGTCCTCGTACGGCGCCTGCATTCGGAGTTCCATGATGGCGAGGCCGAACCGGTCGTAGTCGTCCTCGCCGTCCTCGTCCGGCACCATCCGCGAGACGAAATCGCGAAGTCGCTCTTCGGGGTCCTTGTTCTCGGTGTCCTCGAAGCGCTCTTCGAACCGCGCGATGAGGTAGCGGAGGAACGCGACCAAGAGGTCTTGCTTCGTGTCGTAGTGGTAGTGCAGGAGCGACGTGCTCTTGTCCGCCTCATCGGCGATATCCTGCATCGTCAGCGAGGCGAAACCGTTGGCGCAGAGCGCCCGGTAGGTCGCTTCCATCATCGTCTCGTGTACGTCGGCGGGCACCGACGATTCGACTCGTTCGCTCACTAACTGATTGGTCAGTCAGTATCGGTGAAAGGGGTTTCGGTTCCCACAGATGACGAGGCTCTCGTGAAAGAGCCGAGAGGTGAGCCTCCGTCGTCAGTCGTCGGCGACGGCCGAGGGAGCGTCCGCGTCCGTGCGGTCGGCGATGCGGTCGGCACACTCGTAGCCGGCGACGATGCCGCCGTTGAGCGAGCGTTCGGGGTACTGCGACGCGGAGGCCATGCCCGCGTAGTAGACGCCGTCGGCCACGTCTTCGGCGAGGTCGTACGGGACGACCATGTCGAGGTAGCCGCGTTCGTAGATGGGGCCGGCGCGCGGGTTGCGCGAGATGCGGAACTGCTCGACGGCCGAGTCGGCGTCGAATCCGGGAAACATCGACTCTATCTCGTCGAACCAGAGCTCTTCGACCTCCTCGTCGCTCATCTGCCAGAGCTCCTCTTCCGGCCCTTGGACGTAGCTCGCGACGTACATGAGGTGTTGCCCACCGTAGCGCTCCTTCGGGACGAAGTTCGTGTGCTCGATGAGAGAGCCAAAGGGGGCGTCGTGGGCGACGTTGAGCCAGTAGGTGTCCATCACCGACTCGTTCATCGTGGCGAGGCCGCACACCGCGCCCTGGAACTCGATGTCGCACTCGTAGCCGGTAAGGTCCTCCAGCACGTTCGGCATCGCCGCGACGACCACCGAGTCGACGTCGTGCTGTTCGGTCCCCGACTCGGTCTCGACGGTCATCGACCCGACGGACTCCCCGTCGGTCTCCAGTTCGGTGACGCGCGCGCCCGTCGTGATGTTCTCGCGGCCCACCGCGTCGACGAGGGCGTCGAGGAGGGGGCGGAACCCGCCGTCGAAGTAGCCCAGAATCTCGCCGCGCAGCAGGTCGCGTTCGCCGCGGAAGCGGACGCGTCCGAGGAACCACGCCGCGGAGACGTCGTGCTTTCGCTCGCCGAATTTGCCATCCAGAAGGGGGTCGACGAAGTTCTCGTAGACGCCCTTCGTCGTGTGCTCGACGACGAAATCGCGGATGGAGACGTTCTCGTACTCCGAGAGGTCGTCGTAGGCGTCGAAGTCGGGAACGCCGCCGCGCACGTCGATACCCTGGGTGAGCATCCCGAGGCGGAACTTGTCGTAGACGCTCATGTGCGGGTAGGCGGCTATCTGCCACGCCGTGTCGAGGGGGTGCACGACCCCGTTCACGTAGTAGGCGTTCTTGCCGACGCGCCACTGCAGTTTGTCGCCGAGGCCGAGTTCCTCGGCGAGTTCGACGATGGTCTCCTCGGACTTCGAGAGGTGGTGGTAGAACTTCTCGATGTCGTCGCCGGCCGTCTCGTAGACGGCGGCGAGGCCGCCCACGTCCTCGGTGGCCTCGAACACCTGTACGTCGTAGCCGCGCTGTCGCAACCGATACGCTGCGGCGAGTCCCGCGATTCCGCCGCCGACGACACCTATCATGCACTCGGCTACGCGACCCCGCGGAAAATCCCTTCCGTTCGGCCGCGCCCCGTCGCGTCGGTCGCGGGCGAACCGCTCGCAGAACGCGTATTTCCCCGCTTCGCTACCTTTTTACCCGCAGTTGGGAAAGAAACGGTCCATGCGAACGGTCCGGGCACCGGCGACGAGTGCGAACCTCGGGAGCGGCTTCGACGTCTTCGGCGTCGCCCTCGACCGACCTGCGGACGTGATTCGGGTCGAACGCGCCCCGCACACGACTATCGACGTGACCGGCGTCGGCAGTCAGTACATCCCGACCGACCCCGAGAAGAACGTCGTCGGCGCCGTCGCCGACGCCCTCAACGCCCCCGCGCACATCGAGATAGACAAGGGCGTCAGACCCTCCTCGGGGCTCGGGTCGTCGGCCGCCAGCGCCGCCGGCGCCGCCCTCGCGCTGAACGCCCTCTACGAACGGGGCCACTCGCGCGAGGAACTCGTCCCCGTCGCCGCCGAGGGCGAGGCCGTCGTCTCCGGGGAGGCGCACGTCGACAACGTCGCCCCCGCCCTCCTCGGCGGGTTCACCGTCGCCCGCGAGGACGAGGTGACCACCGTGGAGACGGACATCTCTCTGGTCGCCTGCCTCCCCGAGATAGCCGTCTCCACGCGCGACGCCCGCCGCGTCGTCCCCGACCGGGCGGATATGAAAGACGTGGTCCACACCATCGGGTCGGCGGCGACGCTGACCGTCGGGATGTGCCGGTCGGACCCCGAACTCGTCGGCACGGGGATGGACGAGCGACTCGTCACCCCCGCGCGCTCGGAACTCATCACCGGCTACGCCGGCGTCCGGGAGGCGGCGCTGGACACGGGCGCGACGGGCGTCACCGTCTCGGGCGCGGGCCCGTCCGTGCTCGCCGTCTGCGACTCCGAGAAACGGGGGCGCGTCGCGGCCGCGATGCTCGACGGTTTCGAGGACGCCGGCGTCGAGGCGCGGGCGTACAAGACGCGCGTCGGCGGCGGCGCGGACCTGTTCTGACCGGTCTCCCGACCCCGCACGCACCGCCGAGTGTCGCGTCGGTCAGCCGCCGTGTTCACCGCTCCCGTGCGCTCCGGCAACACGTATTCGAGTAGGTATTTCACGACGTCCGACGTACGTTCGGGTATGAACCACGCACTCGTCGTCGTGACGCCCGGCGAACGCGGCCGCCGCCTCCTCCGCGAGGCAGGCGCGTACGCCGCCGGCACCGGCGCGGAACTCGTTCTCCTGACCGTCGTCCCCGAACGGGAGTTCGAGGAGAAGCGCCGCGCCGTCGCCGATATCGGCTCCGCGGACGCCGTCTACACCCTCGAACAGGCCGAGGAGTCGGCCGAACGCGGCGCGATGACGCTGGCCGACGAGGAACTGGCGGGCGTCGACGTCGCCTACCGACCCGTGGGGACCGTCGGCCGCGAGGCGGACGCCATCCTCGACGTGGCCCGCACGGAGGGCGTCGACCACGTCTTCCTCGGCGGACGGAAACGCTCGCCGACGGGGAAGGCCCTGTTCGGCGACGTGGCGCAGACGGTGCTGCTCAGCTTCGACGGCCCCGTCACCGTCGTGATTGGCGAGGACGCGGTGGAATCCGGCGCCTCGGACGCGAACTCCGTCGCGTAGGCGCCGCTGGACGGTCGGCGACGAACCGAAAGAGAGACTGAAAGCTGATTTCGACGCTTAGACGCCGCGGCCCTGGAGTTTCTCCTCGTCGGGGAGCGTGGCGTTCGCCTCGCCCTTCATGCCCGACCCGATGTTCGAGGAGATGTCGGCGAGTCGCTCGGGGTCGTCCCAGTTGTTGACCGCCTCGACGACGGCCTGCCCCATCGATTCGGGGTCCTCGGCGCCGAAGATACCGGAACCGACGAAGATGCCGTCGCAGCCGTGATGCATCATCAGGGCGGCGTCGGCGGGCGTGGCGATGCCGCCGGCGGCGAAGTTGACGACCGGGAGCCGACCCATCTCGGCCGTCTCGTGGACGAGTTCGGCGGGCGCCTCGTGCTCGCGGGCCCACTTCTCGCGCTCCTCGTGCGTCTGGCCTTCGAGTTCGCGGATGGCCCCCTTGATGTTGCGCTGGTGGTGGACGGCCTGGTTCACGTCGCCCGTGCCGGCCTCGCCCTTCGTGCGAATCATCGCCGCGCCCTCGTCGATGCGGCGGAGCGCCTCCCCGAGGTTGCGCGCGCCGCAGACGAACGGCGCGGTGAAGTCGCGCTTGTCGATGTGGTACCGGTCGTCGGCGGGCGTCAGCACCTCGCTCTCGTCGACCATGTCCACCCCGATGGACTCCAGAATCTGCGCCTCCTTCGTGTGGCCGATTCGGGACTTGCCCATCACGGGGATGGAGACGGAGTCAATTATCTCCTTCACGTCGGCGGGGTCGGCCATGCGGGCCACGCCGCCGCGCTTACGGATGTCGGCGGGGACCGCTTCGAGCGCCATGACCGCCACCGCGCCCGCTTCTTCTGCGATCCGCGCCTGTTCGGCGTCGACGACGTCCATGATGACGCCGCCCTTCTGCATCTGCGCGAAGCCGCGCTTGACGAGTTCCGTCCCGCGACGGAGCTCTTCCAAATCGGTCTCTTCGGGCATACTCGGAGGTTACGGGTCGACCTACTTAAGACCAACCAGTGCGGCCGACGGCGGGGGAGACGGGGGTGGCGCGCGGGACGGCGTCGGACCCGTCCGACCCGGCGGACCGAGTCGGGCGGTGGACCGCGAATCGCCGAACGGCGACTCGCCGAACCGCCATCGCTTTGTAGCGTTCGTCCCTGCCCGACGTATGGCCGCGTCCACCGGGCTCCGTCGCCTGTTCGACGGCGACGGACTCCCGCCCGCCGACCGACTCCCGCGGTGGCTCGCACCCCTGCCCGAACGGGTGGAGAACGCGGGGCTCTCTCTCGTCTGGGTCGTCGTCGCCACGAACCTCCTCGGCACCGCGTTCGGCTTCTGGTACTACGGCTTCCACCCCCTCCCGCTGTCGGACCCGCTCATCACGTGGCAGTTGGCGAACGAACCGGTCGTGATGTGGCCGTTCGTCCCGGACAGTCCGGTCGGAACGCTGTTCGTCGCGGGCGCGTTCGCCCTCTGGAAACTCGGCCGCACGAACGAGTACCTGAACGCTCTCGCCTTCTTCGGCTGTCTGAAACTGGGTCTGTGGACGCCGTTCGTCCTCCTGACGTTCTCCGAGGCGTTCCTCGCGGGAACGGTGCTCCCGATGTACCTCTTTCTCGTGTTCAGCCACCTCGCGATGGCCGTCGAGGCGTTCGTCCTGCACCGCATCTCCGACTTTCCGGTCCGCGCCGTCGCCGTCGCCGTCGTCTGGTACGGCCTCAACGACGTGGTCGATTACTTCGTCCCCGTCGTCGGCGACCCGCACCACACGTCGCTGCCGCTGGCCGACGCCGCCCCGTTCGCGGGGACGACCGTTCTTCAGGTCGCCGCCGCCGGGGCGGTCACGCTGACGCTGGCCGCGACGTTCCTCACGCTCTCGACGCGCATCAAGAAGTTGGAGCTTCGGTCGGGTCGAGCCTGAAGCGACCGGAACCGACGCCGGACGCGGACGCGACGGCGACCGTCACCCGCGGGTCGGGACTCAACGGTCGTTCCCGACCCGCGACAGCAGCGCCCGACGGAGGACGGCGTCGGCCGCCCGCCGGACCCGTTCGGAGGCCGCCTGCTGGCTGATTCCGAGTCGGTCGGCCACCTCCGACAGCGTCACTTGCCGCGGCACCTCGAAATACCCCGACTCGACCGCCAGCGAGAGCGCCTCCGACTGCTTGGGCGTGAGGTCGAACCCGTACTCGGAGGCGCACTCGGCGTCGAGCGTGGCGACCCGTTCGACGCGCAGGTCGACGCCGCGCGCCCGGCAGTCCTCGTGGAACGCCGCGAGTCCGTGGTGGTCCGGAAAGCGGACGCGGAACGACCACGTCCGACCGCCGGCGGCTTCGAGGACGGTGGCGTCGCGCGCGGCGATGGCCGCCGTCAGACTCGGCGTCGTCTCCATCCAGCGGACGCGGTAGAGCGCCCGGCCGTCGACGTGCGCGAGCGCTCGTAGCTCCTCGACCCCGTCGCTCCGCCGCACCGAGCGCTCGAACGCTTCGAACTCCGTCCCGAACGCCCAGAAGAACGGCATCGCGCGTCCGGTCGTCGGAACGACGCGTTCGAGTTCGACGTGCATCTCGGGGCCGCCCTGCGTCACCCGCCCGAGGACGAAGTCGCCGGCGTCGACGAGGAAGTGGACGATGACTACCATCGACCCGAAAACACCCCGGATGTACTTGAATAGCATGACTGCACAAGCACCGGTCTGAAAGTAGTAAGAATAGATGATTGTAACGATAGACGGACGGTATGCGGGGGTGCCGCCGTCTCGGCTCCGAACGGGGTGAGAGCACGAATGTCGGGAGCAGACGACGAGAAACCGGAACGCGACTCCGAGCGAGTCGACGAGCGATTCGAGGCGTTGTCGAACGCCTCGCGGAGACGAATCCTCCTCGAACTCCTCGACCGGGAGTCGCTCGGAATCGACGCGGACCTCATCGACGACGACGACCCGGCGGGTCGTCCGACGGAGTTGTACCACGTCCACCTGCCGAAACTCCACGCGGCGGCGTTCGTCGAGTGGGACAGGGAGGCGGGCGTCCTCCGACGCGGCGCGCGCTTCGATGACCTCGTTCCCGTGTTGCGGTTCATCCGCGAGGACGCGGACGACCGCTCGGGGCAGTGACGGAACGTCGCGGAGACGACCCGCCGGGACCTCGCGGGCGCGTAATATACAAGGCGAAAAGTGAATACATGAACCTCCCTCTACGAGGGTAGATTGTCTCTTTTGAACTACGGGAGAGCGGCCGACGGCGTCTCTGCGGAGTTCTCTGCCGGGCGGCAGCGACGAGGACGACGGCGAGAAGCACGGGACACCGACGGCGCGCGGGGGGACGCGAACGAGGACCGATGAGCGACCTCTACGAGGCCGTCTCCGGACTGCCACTGCGCATCGTCGACACGGCGCGGACGCGACGCGGACGCGACACGTCGAGCGGGTTCCGCCGCGCGACGACGACGTTTCACCTGCGTGGCGATGGCGTCTCCGGCCGCGGCGAGGACGTCACGTACGACACCGAGGACCACAAGGCGTTGGAGAGCGCCCCGGCGTTCGACCTTCGGGGACGCTATGCGTCGTTCGCCGCCTTCTCGGAGTACCTCGACGACGTCGACCTGTTCCCGCGCGCGCGGCCGACGCAAGAGGCGGCCCGTCACTACCGTCGGTGGGCGCTCGAATCCGCGGCGCTGGACCTCGCATTAAAACAGAACGACCGCTCGCTCGGGGAGGCCGTCGGGCGGACGCCGAGTCCGCTCCGGTTCGTCGTCTCGACCCGACTGGGCGACCCACCGACGACCGACCGGGTGGAGGAACTGCTCGGCGCCGACCCCGGCGCGGAGTTCAAACTCGACCCGACGACCGACTGGACCGACGAACTCGTCGACTCGCTCGCCGGGACGGACGCCGTCCGCATCGTCGACCTGAAGGGCCACTACGAGGGCACCGACGTGGACCAGGCGCCCGACCCCGACCTGTACGAGCGAGTACTGCGGGGCTTTCCGGACGCGGTGGTCGAGGACCCGGCGCTCACCGAGACGACGCGCCCCCTGTTCGACGGCGAGGAGGCGCGCGTCTCGTGGGACGCGCCCGTCACCGGGGTGGACTCGGTGCGGGAACTCCCCTTCGAGCCCTCGTGGCTGAACGTCAAACCCTCGCGGTTCGGGACGGTGGAGTCGCTGTTCGAGACCATCGAGTACGCCGAATCGCGCGGCATCTCGCTGTACGGCGGCGGCCAGTTCGAACTCGACGTGGGGCGCGACCACATCCAACTGCTCGCGTCGCTGTTCTATCCGGAGGGGCCGAACGACGTGGCGCCGGGCGCGTACAACGACCCGACGCTGTCCGACGGCCTCCCGACGAGTCCGCTCGACGCCCCGACGAACCCGGCGGGTCTCGACTGGGATTAAAACTCCCCGCCGGTCCGGGAGAGTTCGTCGGCGTCGGCGCCGGCGTGCGACCGGACCCACAACTCGCCGATGCGCGAGAGGCGTGTACGGTAGGACTTCCCGTGCTCCTCCTGTTCGATGTAGCCCTTCCCGCCGGGACCGAGTCGGTCGACGTTGTAGATGACCTTCGAGCGGAAGGAGTCGGTGTACTCCTCATTCATGTCGCGAGCGAGCGTCTCCGCCAACTCGGAGACGGACTCGAACTCGCCGTACTCGCCCAACTCGAACAGGATAATCTCCTCGAAGGGCTTGACGTTCGAGAAGGAGGCGACGGGCAACTCGACGATGTGCTCCTCGCCGATGCGCTTGGCGCCGATGGTCGTCCCGCGTTCGTCGAACTCCTCTAAGAGGTCCGAAGCCGTCTCGAACCGCTCGCGGACCCGGTCGTCGTCCAACTCCTCGCCGTCCAACAGGTCGCCGAGCAGGTCCCGCGCCTCGCGGACCTCTTCGGCGAGTTCGGTCTCCAGATACTTCTCGGGGGCCGTGTAGTACGTGTGGATGCGCTCTCTGTCCTCCTGTCGCTCGACCATCACCGAGTGGGCCGCGGTGGCGAACGCGAAGGAGACGGGCCGCGGCATCGACGAGACGTTCACCCACACCTCGGCGTCCTCTCCCCTATCGAGTTCGGTGTTGATGAGATCGTACGCCTGCTCGAAGGCCGTGTCGTAGTCGTAGACGTCGTCGATGACGACGCGTTCGGTGTCGGCGCCGAGGAGATTCCGGAAGTCCTGCTCCAACTTCTGTGAGAGGTTCTGGGAGTACTCCACGTTTGCCTCGCTCCCCACCGCCCCCTCCAAGAGGATGACGCGGTCGACGTCCAACTGGTCGCGTATCAGAGGCGCGATGAGTCGGTCGTAGTCGAACCCGACCGGGACGATGTGCGTCTGCATGAGTGGAAGGTCGCCCTCGCGGCTATAAAAGACACCAGATGGCGTCTCGGGGGACGAAACGGCGAGGCGTTGGGTCGTCGGGTCGTCGGGTCGTCAGGGAATCGCGTTCCCGCCCACCGTCACGTTCAGTTTCTCGACGGTCGAAGAGTTGACCGAGTCGCTGGCGACGACCGTCGCGTTCGACTGCGCCGGGAGGGAGACGACGACTCTCGTCTGCCCCGGGTGGACGGTCGTCGTGAGGAACGTCCGACCGGACTCGTCGACGACGGAGATAGTCGTCACGTCCTCGACGGCCGGGGTCGACTTCAGGGTGATAGCCGTCCGGACGCCCGTCCCGGACCACGACTCGGTGGCCGAGACGCGGTCGAAGACGGCCGACCCGCCCGTGTCCGCCTCGACGGTCGGACCGACGGTGAGACACCCGCCGAACGCGAGCGTCGACACCACGAGCAACGCGACGAGCGAGCGGCGGATGCGGGTCACACGGACCACCTCGTCGGCGACGGGAAAAAGCGTTCTCGCCGGACGCCGCGGGACCGGCGCGAGCGAGAAGTGCGGCGGGTGCCCACGGGGTTAACTGACCGCGGTGGGTGAACTTCGGGTATGGCGACCGACCAACCGTCCGAGTGGGAGTACAGGGCCATCGAACCGCCGAAGGGACTGACCAAACGGGAGTCCGTCAACCCGACCGCGCGACTCAACGAACTCGGGTCGGAGGGCTGGGAGTTCACGGGCACCATCGAGTACGACAAGGGCGGGACGAAGTTCATCGTGTTCAAGCGCCCGGTCCGCGATGAGTGACGACGGCGACGACCTCTCGACGGAGAACACGCTCCGCGAGCGGACCGGCGTGAACGAGTATCTGTTCTGGGTGCTCCTCGGCGTGGACCGCCGGGTCATCGTCGGCGCGTTGGCCCTCGTCGTCTTCGTCGCGTTCGTGGGGTCGGGGGTCCTCAAACCGGTGTCGCTGCGGGTGACGATGGAACGGAGCGACATGGTCGAGACGCTGTTCTCGGGACTCGTCGGTGCGATAATCACCAGCACGACGCTCGTCGTCTCGATCAACCAACTCGTGCTCTCCCAAGAGATCGGGTCGCTCGGCACCCAGCGCAACCGGATGGACGTGACGATGGACTTCTACCAGAACACGGACGACCTGCTCGGGAAGACGACGCCGTCGGACCCGGCGGTGCTCTTGGCGGAGGTCATCGAGGTGTGCGTGGGCCGGGCGCGTGCGCTCCGCGACGCCGTCGCCGGCAACGACAGCGACGAACTCCGCGGGAAGGTCGAGACGTACGTCGAGGACCTCGAAGAGAACGCCGACACGGCGATGTCCGAACTCGAAGACTCGGATTTCGGGACGTTCAACGTCGTCTCGCCCGCTCTCGATTTCAACTACGCCCGCAAGATGTACGACGCGCGGCGTCTCGGCGAGCAGTACGAGGGAGAGATAGGCGACGACGAGCGGAGCGCGCTCAGAGATGTGCTGGAGGCGGTCACGATGTACGGTCCCATCCGGGAGTACGTGAAGGTGCTGTACCTCCAGTGGGCGCTGGTGAAGCTCTCGCGGGCGATTCTGTACGCCTCCGTTCCGGCCTTGGTCGTCGCCGGCGCCATCGTCGTCTTCGTCGACCCGAACACGTTCACCGGGACGATACTGGGACTGGAGACGATTCTCTGGGTCGTCAGCGTCGGGTTCACGATATCGGTGCTGCCGTTCTTGGTGTTCATCGCCTACGTGCTCCGGTTGGCGACGCTGGCGAAGCAGACGCTCACGGTCGGGTCGCTCATCCTGAGTTAGAGCGACTCGGTCTCGCCTTCGACGGTCTCGGTCACTCGAAGACGCTCACGTCGAGATGCGTCCCGCCGCGGAGGTAGTCCGCGCCGATGAACAGCAGCGGAAGCCCCGCGAGACCGGTGGCGACCGCCAAAAACAGGTCCTCCCCGGTCCCCCCGGCGGCCATCCGCGCCGCGTTCACGAGCATCGAGGCGGCGAGCGCGACGTCCGCGACGCCCGCGAAGACATACCACGGGAGCGCCCGACCGCCGAGCGACAGCGACGGGACGAGTCCGGCGACGGCGAAGCCGCACCCCGCGACGAACAGACAGCCGACGACGAGGGCGACCAGAAGCGTGTGCGGCGGCGCGACGGCGACGAACAGGAGCGACCCGGGGAGAAAGAGGAGCGCGGGGAGGAGGAACAGGCGACGGCGCTTCGTACCGGTCGGTCGGTTGAGAGGAACCTAAACGCACCGACCTCGCGGAAACGCCGCGATATCGGCGCCGGTTACAACCCCGACAGCACTTCGTCGGTCGTCCGCACGTCCGCGAACTCCCGGTAGAGGTGCGCAAGCGCGGTCCGGTGCATCTCTTCGGCGCCGTAGCGTTCACCGTCCGGTCCCTCGCGTTCGTGCGCCGCGGTGGCGTCGGAGACGACGGTGGCGTCGAACCCCAGGTTCTCCGCCATTCTCGTGGTAGTGGAGACGCAGTGGTCGGTGGTGAGGCCGACGACGACCACCGACTCGTGACCCCCCTCACGCAGCCACGACTCCAACTCGGTGCCGACGAACGCCGAGTTGACCTCCTTCGTGAACACCGGTTCCCCCTCCCGCGGTTCGGTCTCCGGTTTCCACGCGAATCCCGGCCGCTCCGGGCGGAGCGGGGAGTCCGGTTCGGTCGAACCGTGCCGGACGTGGACGAGGGGGAGGCCGTTCTCGCGCCACGCCGAGAGCAGGCGGGCGGCGTTCGCCTCGGCGTCCGGGGTGCTGCGCTCGCCGTGCACCGGGTCGTCGAGACCCGTCTGGAGGTCGACGAGGAGGAGGACGGGGGGAGCGTCGGCCTCAGTCATCGGCGGCCCCGGCGTTCGGCGCGGGAGTCAGGTTCGGCGGCGCGGCCTTCGGGTGCTCTCTGGTGACGACGATGGGACAGTCGTCCGGCGACTCGGCGGCGTCCTCGCGGAAGAGGTACTGCGGCCACTCCCGGTCGCCGTCGACGCCCCAGTCGCCGAGGTCGGCGTGCGGGCAGACGCCGTCGTACTCCTCCATGCGGGACTGGATGGTCTCGCGTGCCTGCCGTCCGGCCTCGGTGTCGGCCGTGATACCGTCGAACAGCGACCGGGGCTGGAACGTGATTTCGAGGCCGACCGGACAGTACCGGCTCCGTCGCTCCTCGTAGAACGGCGCGCGGCAGGTGGGGAACATCGGTTCGCCGCCGAAGCAGAACTCCCACTCGGGGTCGTCGGGGTCGGTTGGGATGTCCGCGGGCCACGGTTCGGGGTCGTGGACGTGGAGGAACTGCAGCAGATGCCACAGCGCCTCGTGGTAGTCGCCCTCCGAGAACTCCCGGTCCGGCGGGCGGAAGAACGTCACGAACGACGTCTGCCCCGGCAGGTCGCGGTAGACGTCCAGATACTCCAGCAGGGCGTCGCGGAAGGCGAGGAGCGCCTCTTTCTCCGTCAGCGAGGGGACGGCGGTGTACAGCGGTTCGCCGTCGCGGACGGAGTTCGCGCCGAAGTAGCAGGGGAAGGGCGTTCCCTCGTGGTCGCCGAGGAGGGCGTCGGTGAACGTCTCGAAGTGCCGGACGGCCCAGTCGGGTAGCTCCCCCGCCTCGACGCGGGCGGCCATCGTCTCCTGGTCGACGAGTGCTTGTACGCCCGGTTCGTTCATGGTCGAGGGTTCGTCCGGACGAACATGAGCGCTTCGGAAGTGAGAGAATCGGTACGCGACGGTGCGCGCGCCGACCGAACGGAAATTGTGAGCGGCGGTCGGTGCGGGTTTCGGAAGATTGGATGTTCAGTCGGCGCGGCTGCCGACAGCGAACGTCCCGGCGTCCTCCTCGGCCGTCGCGGGCGTCAGGAGCGAGACGCTGACGGTGAGAGCGAAGGAGAGCGCCATCCCCCAGAGCGCGAAGTCCCACCCGAGGTAGGTCGGGGCGAACAGCGTCGCGCCGCCGACGGTCACGGGCGGGAGGAAGACGTGCAGGAGGTAGAACACCTGCGCTCCGACGATGCCGGCGTACATCCCGCGCTTCGTCGTCCGGGGCCAGTACAGCGCCACCATCACCGGCAGCGCCAACTGCGCGAATCCGCCGAAGGCGGTGTCGCCAACCTCGACGAGCGTCCCCGGTCGGAACAGACTGGCGACGAACGTGAGGACGGCGAACGCCGCGACGCCGACGCGGGCGACCCACCCCTCGCGTTCGTCGGACGCCGCCGGGTTGACGAACGGTCGGTACAGGTCGCGGGTGAGGTACGACGACCCCGACAGCAGCATCGAGTCCGAGGAGGACATCATCGCGGCCATCGCGCCGGCGACGACGAGAGCGGCGAACCAGACGGGCGTGTACTCGTTCAAGAGAGCGGGGATGACGTTCGACCCCTCGGCCACCTCGACGCCCAGTCCGGCCGCCCACGCCCCGAGGAGGAACGCGGGGACGAACAGGAGGACGACGAGGACGGGCCAGAGCGCGAACGACCGCTTCAGCACGCGCGCGTCCTTCGCCATGAAGAATCGCTGGTTTATCTGCGGGAACATCACGACGCCGAAGGCGATGGTGACCGCCGTCGAGATGACGTACTGGGGCGTGTAGAGGCCGCCGCCGAGGGCGAGCGCTTCGGGGGTGTTCTCGGCCATGCCCGCGGAGATGGTCGAGAGGCCGCCGGCCGCGGAGACGACCCACGCGACGGCCACCCAGACGATAGAGAGCATGAACAACCCCTGTATCGTGTCGGTCCACGCGACGCCGCGGAGGCCCGCGAGGCCGACGTACAGTATCATGAACAGGGTGATGAGGGCCGCGCCCGCCCAGTAGGGCACGGCACCCTCGGTGAGGCCGACGATGGCCTCGCCGGCGCCCATCTGTTGGAGCATCACGTAGGGGAACAGCCAGAAGAGGCTGAAGACGGCGACGAGGGCGCGGAGACGTTTCGACCCGAAGCGGTCCCCGAGCATCTCGCCGAGCGTGACGTACCCCCGTGCGCGCCCGATGAGCCACTGGCGGTAGCCGACGACGTACCACAGGAGGGCGAAGAGGATGCCGTCCATCAGACCCATCACGAGAATCCACTCGGGGCCGGCCGAGTAGGCGACGTTGGGGCCGCCGAAGAACGTGAACGCCGACAGCAGCGTCGCGAACGTCGTGAACAGGAGGACGACGGTGCCCAGCGACCGACTGGCGAGGTAGTAGTCCTCGGCGTCCCGACTCGTCAGGCGGTAGGCGACGAAGCCGACGAGAAGCGAGACGACGAGGTAGGCGCCGACGACGCCCATCTGGACGAGGAGGTCGGAGGCGACCATCTTACGCCTCCCTCCCGACGTCCATGCCGCGGTCCCACGCGCCGCGCGTGAACAGGTAGAACGCGCCGGAGGCGAGCGCCATCCACCCGACGTGCCACCACAGCCACACGGGCAGTCCGACCCACGTCGTCGCGTCGCGCCACAGGAACCACGGGACGGCGAAGGTCACCAAGACGGCGAACACGCCGACCCACAGATAATCCGTCTTCGGTCGCGTCATCGGTGTAAGATAGTCAGTCATCTTACGTAAGTATTGTTGTTTCCGATTCGTTTCCCGGCTCCGAAGAGAAATTTCCTTCATAGCTGCGGAGCGGCGGCGGGGGAGAATCGAGGGTCGAACCGAACGCCGAGGGGGAGTCGCGAGCGTCGTCGTCGCGGCGGCGAGGACGCCGGTGACGACGACGAACGTCGAACCGGACGACCGGTACGATAGTTATTTGCCCGTAGCGACCCTTATATAAGGCCGTCACCGAGTCGGTCGTGACACCATCACCGTCATCATCTCAGCACCCAGGAGGGGTGTCTCATCATGGACGATACAGCAAAATACCTCATTCACGCCGCGATTACCACGGACGGCGTCGTCGAACGCTCCGACGTTGTCGGCGCCATCTTCGGGCAGACGGAAGGTCTGCTCGGGGAGGAGTTGGATCTCCGCGACCTCCAACAATCGTCGAAAGTCGGCCGCATAGACGTACAGATAGAGAGCGAGAACGGGCAGTCGTTCGGGTCGGTCACCATCGCCAGCAGTCTGGACAAGGTGAAGACGGCCATCCTCGCCGCCTCGCTCGAAACCATCACCCGCGTGGGGCCGTGTCAGTCCGACGTTCGCGTCACCGACATCGAGGACGTGCGCGAGGCCAAGCGCCGCGAAGTCGTCGACCGGGCGAAAGAACTGCTCTCCACATCGTTCGACGACAGCGTCATGACCTCCACGGAGATTCTCGACGAAGTCAAAGAGAGCGTCCGCGTCGAGGACATCACCGAGTTCGAGGGCCTCCCCGCGGGGCCGCGCGTCCTCGACTCCGACGCCATCGTCGTCGTCGAGGGGCGGGCGGACGTGCTGACGCTCCTCCGGTACGGCGTGAAGAACGCCGTCGGCGTCGAGGGGACGAACGTCCCCGAGGCCGTCGCGGAGTTGACATACGACCGCACGGTCACGGCCTTCCTGGACGGCGACCGGGGCGGCGAACTCATCCTGCGCGAACTCTCGCAGGTGGGCGACGTGGACTACGTGGCGTTCGCCCCCGACGGGCAGTCCGTCGAGGACCTCCAGCGCCACGAAGTGATGTCGGCCCTCCGCAACAAGGTCGCCTTCGAGATGCTGCCCGCCGAGGGCGACGTCCGGGAGGCGGCGACCGACGGTCCGGTTTCCGAGGGGGACGCCGCGGACCCTCCTCGGGAGTCGCAGACGACTGAGTCTGCGGCTCCGACCTCCGAGACGGGGTCCGAGGACGCGTCCGCCGACGGGCAGGCGGGCGTCACCGTCGAACGACTCGACGAGGAAACGCCCGGCGAATCGACGTCGGCGGACGCTCCGTCCGCCTCGGACGCGCAACCGACGTCTCGGGACGCCGCGTCCGCCAACGGCGCGACCAGCGTGGTCGCCGAGGCGTCCGAGAGCGACGCCGATGCCGACGTCGAATCCGAAGCTGAAACGGCCGTGACGGCCGCAGAGAGCGACGCTGCAACGAACGGGACGGCCGAGGAGACGGCGTCCGAGGCGACGTCCGCGGACGCCGCCGAGTCGGATTCCCGCCCGCAGTCGCTCCGCGAGCACGTTCGGGAAGTCGTCGAGGCGGGGTCGGGGACCGTTCGCTTTCTCGACGAGGACCTCGCGACCGTCGACGAACACGACGCCGCGGACGCGTTCGACGCCATCCGCGACGCGTCGACGACGCCGCACACGGTCGTCCTCGACGGCGTGTTCGACCAACGCCTCGCCGACGTGTCGGCCCAACGCGGCGTCGAACACGCCGTCGCGGCCGCGACCGGCGAGTTCGTGAAGAAACCGGTGAGCGTCCGCGTCCTCACCGCCGAGCAGTTGCTCGACGGCGGCGAGTAGACGGGACCCGTCGACGCTCGCGGCTCAGACCGTCAGTTCGTACGCCACCGCGTCACCAGATTCGAAGTAGTCCGGGGAGCGGCCCGCCTCCTCGAAGCCGACCGACTCGTAGAGCGACCGCGCCGCGTCGTTCCCGGCAGCGACGGTAACCGTGACGACGGACCCGGCGGGGCGCGCCTCGACCGCCGCGGTCAGCAGGTCGCGGGCGCGACCCTCGCGCCGGCGGTCGGGGGCGACGACCAGTTCGGCGACGTGGCAGGCCTCCCTGTCCTCGACGGCGAGGAGGTAGCCCGTCGGCCGGTCGTCGGCGTCGACGGAGACGAGAACGGTGCCGACGACGTCGGCGGCCGCGAGCAGTTCGGGCGACGGCTCCGCGAGGTGCGACTGGAGGCGCGAGAGCGTCGGACGGTCGTCGGGACGGGCGCGGCGGACGGGCGGACGCACGTCAGAGAACGAGGAAAGCGACGCCCGTGCTGACGACGGCGCCGACGAGCGTCGCCGTGAAGTTGACCGCCTCGTTGCCGATTCGCGCCCCCTCGACGGTGGCGCCGAGGACGCTGTCGGCGGTCATCCCCGCGAGGCCGCCGAGGAGAACTATCGTGCCGCCGACGGGCGCGGTGACGGCCGAGAGGAGGAGCGCCGCGACGACGGCGACGATGGTCGCGCCGAGGAGCCCAGACAGTTCCCCTTGCCACGTCACGCCGCCGTCGGTGCCGGGGTCGACCCGTTCGAGCGTCGTGATGAGCCGGGTGTTATCGTAGAGGCCGCCGACCTCCGAGGAGAGGGTGTCGCTCAACGCGGCGGCCATCGACCCCGCGAAGGCGAACTGGAAGAGCGTCCCGTCGACCGGAACCCGCGCGCTGGCGGCGAACCCGACGACTGCGACGAGGGCGACGGCGGCGTTACCGAGGACGTTACCGGTGCCGCGGGCGCCGTCGTTCTCCTCGGCGACCCCCCGGTCGCGCTTCTCCTCGTAGCGGAACTTCGTCGACAGCGCGCCGATGGCGAAGAAGGCCATCAGGACGGCGAACCAGCCGAAGCCGCCGAAGACGATGACGAGCAGGCTGAACAGGACGCCCGAGAGCATCCCGGCGACGGAGGCGGCTTCGAGCGCGTAGGAGACGTACCCGAGCGCGATGGTGAGAGCGAGGGCGCCGACGATTTCGACGGCGCCGACCGGCCCCGCGAGCGCGTCGAACAGCCACAGCAGGAGCCCCGTCGACAGCATCACCAGCGGGTCGTCGCGTTCGAACAGCATCTCGCGGAAGAGCGCGGCGACTATCGCCGCCGCCGAGGCGAGGAAGACGAACAGCGGAAGCGACGGCCACAGCGAGACGAGCGGCGGAGCGCTCTCCCGGACGAGGCGGCCGCCGAACTGCCCGGCGAGTCCGCCGAGAAAGCCCCCGACGACGAACCCGGAGGTGCCGAGGAAGGGGTCGTCGGAGACGGCCGCGACCGCCTGCTTGCCGAGGTTGCCGTAGGAGATGACCAAGACGGTGGCGACGAACAGCGCGACGGGCATGTCCATCGCCGCGACGAGGATGGCGAGGCCGGCGGCGGCGAGCGCGAACCCCGCGAGGCCGTTCAGGCGACCGTCTTGGTGGTCGCCCGGCCGGGCGAACACCTCGAACAGGGGGCCGTCGTCCACGACGAACGCCGCGAGGAGGGCGACGGCCGCGAACGGGGCGAACGCCGCCGCCTCCAGCACCGGTGCGGCGAGCGCTAGCGTCCCCACAGCGGCGAAGCCGCCCGCCCGCCGGAGCGTCGATTGCACATAGTCGGGTATCTCCGACGCGCACTTAACCCTCCCGACATGGCCCATCCGGCCGCGAGGGCGTGCGACGACCTGCCGGCGGCGCTCCGAGGCGGAACGCCCGAACCGGTGGGATTTAGCGACGGGAGAACGCATCGGTTGTCGTGGGACTGTACGACGGTTACCTCGCCTACCGACTCCGGCGGCACGACGCCGACCCCCCGTCGCACGTCGCCGTCGTCATCACCGAACGCGACCTGCTCGAACAGGGGGCCTACGAGACGCTGTCACAGTTCCTCGAATGGGCGTTCGACTTCGGCGCCGAACGCGTCACCGTCTCGGTGAGCGTCCTCGACGAGGCCGTCGTCGAGACGCTGGAACGCGAACTCCGCGAGGTGGAGTCCCCCCGCCCGGTCGCCGTCCGCGGTCCGGGCGACAGGGAACGCGCCGAGGAACCCGTGCAGGTGAGCATCGGCCTCGGCGGCAAGCGCGAGTTCGCCGACGCGGTGCGCGACATCGCCGAGGACGTCGAGGCCGGCGACATCTCGCCGGAGGACGTCGGCGCCGACCACGTCGAGGAGCGACTCGTGTTCCCGGACGAACCCGACCTGCTCATCAAGACGGGCGCCGAACGCCTCTCGGATTTCATGATCTGGCAGTCCGTCTACTCAGAACTGTACTTCACCGACGTGAACTGGCGGGACTTCAGAAAACGCGACTATCTGCGGGCCGTCTTGGACTATCAGAACCGACAGCGGCGATTTGGCCGGTAGGCCAAATCTCGTCAGATTGCTCCGACGGCGGTTCGGCCGGTAGGCCGAACGTCGTCGCGAACGAAGTGAGCGGCGGAAATTTGGCCGATAGGCCGAACACCGTCACGAGCGGGTTCCCTCCCGACGGAGCCGAGCGGTCAGTCTCCGCCTTCGCCGAACAGGCTACTGAGGGTCCGCACGAGGTCGAGGACCGCTTCGAGGAACCGGTCGAGACCCCGGACGAGTTCCGTCAGCCGGTCGAGTACTCCGAGAGGTTGGAGGGGGACCGGCGAACCGAGCGTCGTGAGAGCGCTCGCGTCGCCGACGGCGACGAGGAGGACCAAGGCGATACCCGCTGCGAACGCTCCGAAACGTATTCTCATCGATACCTCGCCGTAGCGCGGCCAGCCGTTTGTATCGTCCGGCAGGCGGACCCGAACGAGGGGGCGCAGAGGGAAGACTCGTAGACGCTACTCGCGGGCGACTCGGTCGGAGAGCCTCCTAGAGACCGCGGCGCGGAGTCCGTCGACGGTTCAGTCCGCGAACTCGACCGTCTCGCTCGTGCGCTCCACGTCGCTTCCGTCGTCCTGTCGCTCCAACTCGGCGAGGACTTTCTCGGCGCCCGCGGACGGGAGTTGTTCGCGCAGGCGGCCGGCGACGGTTTTCGCCTCCGCCAACTCGGTTTCGGCCGCCGAGCGGACGAGGGCGACGGCCCGTTCGGTCCGCGTGCGCTGCCAGGACTTCTCGCGGGACTCGTACGTCCGGAGGCCGCGGAGGAAGTCCACCTTCGAGAACTCCGGCCAGTAGGGCGCACAGAAGTAGACGGCCGCCTCGTTGCCGTTGGCGTGCCACGGCAGGAAGTTCGAGGTTCGCTCGTCGCCGCCCGTCCGGATGATGAGGTCCACGTCGCGGGCGGGGCGGCGGCAGAGCCGTTCGTCCACCGCGTCGAGGGAGACGTCCGACGCCGAGAGGTCGCCCGTCTGCACGTCGCGGGCCACGTCGCGGGCGGCGCCGAGTAGTTCGGCCCGACCGCCGTAGGCGAGGGCGATGTTGAGGCGGAAGCCGTCGTAGTGACCGGTCTCCCCCTCGGCGTAGTCGATGGCCTCGCGGAGGCGGTCCGGGAGGCGTTCGGTCTGGCCGATGGCGCAGATGCGTACCTCGGAATCGTGGACGCGGTCGGCGTCGGCGAACTCGTAGAGCTTCGATTCGATGAGGTCGAACAGCGGTTCGAGTTCGTCGTCGGGGCGGTCGAAGTTCTCCGTCGAGAAGGCGTACAGCGTCAGTTCCTCGACCCCGGCCTCGTCGCACCAATCGAGGACACGCTCGGTCGTCTTCGCGCCCGCCTTGTGCCCGTCGGGCGCGTCGTCGCCGTGGCTCCGGGCGTACCGGCGGTTGCCGTCCTGGATGATGGCGACGTGCGCGGGGCCGTTTCCGAGTTCACGGCTGAGGGTCCGCTCGTAGGCGCCGTTGAACTGTCGACGAAGCCACTGTCTCATTGGAGGGGAAACCCTTCCGAGACGTATGTTTCTTTTCGTTCTCCCGCCACGTTCAGTTTATACCTACTATACTACTATCTGATAACTGTTGTGGGCGTTCGGCGGTCCCCTTCGGGATTCCGACGTTCGGTAGGTACCGCATCCGGCGCGCCGCGGACGAACCGCCACCCGTTTATCCCCCGTCGCCTATCCTCTCGTATGAGCGAAACCGTCGACGACGACCTCTACAAACGCACGCTGGCGCTCTTGGAACCCGGCGACATCGAACTCCTCGGCGCCGTCGTCCACACCGACCTCGAGAGCGACGAGGACCTGGAAATGCAGGAACTCACCGTCGACATCAACGAAGTCATCGCGGGACGCGCCGAGAAGGGCGAGACGTACATCTACGCCGGCAACGACGACACCGACTTCTCCTCGAACCAGTTTCAGGGGCTCACCCTCGACGACGAGGAGTTCGTCTGGGAGTGCCAGCAACTCCTCCGCGACGGCACCTTCGACCTCGTGTTCTACTACGAGGCGAACGTCGACCAGGACGGACTCGTCTCGGACCTCGAATCCCTCGACCGCGTCGACCGCGTGACGCCGGTCCCCTGACGAGGCGACGCCGACGACGGGAGACGAGTCGAGAGCGGCGCCGGGTTCGTCCATAGCTAACCGCGGCTTTTCGGTGCCGAATCCCCTGAGAGGAGGTAGTGAACCGACCACGCCGGGCGGACGGACGGTCCGTCCCGAGACGCTTATCCTCGCGGACTTCCGAGGGTCGACCATGAGCAGGGCCGACGTCGACAGAGCCGAGTTGACGGACCTCGACCGCGCCGTCGTCAACGCCTTCCAGGGAGGGTTTCCCGTAGTCGAGCGCCCGTTCGAACCGGCGGCGGCGGCGCTCCGGGAACGCGGCGTCGACGTGAGCGCCGAGGAACTCCTCGACCGCGTCCGCGCCCTCGACGAGGCGGGCGTGCTGACGCGCTTCGGCGCCCTCGTCAACGCCGAGGAGATCGGCGGCACGGCGACGCTGGTCGCCATGCACGCCCCCGAGGAGCGTTTCGAGGAGGTAGCGGAACTGGTGAACGCCCACCGCGAAGTCGCGCACAACTACGAGCGCGAACACCCGCACCTCAACATGTGGTTCGTCGTGAGCGTCGCCGAGGAGGACCGCGTCGCGGAAGTCCTCGCCGAGATAGAGGAGGAGACGGGGCAGCGAACGTACAACCTCCCGAAAGAGGACGAGTTCCGCGTCGAGGCGAAGTTCATGCTCGACGGGCCGATTTCGGCGGGCGACGTGGACCTCTCGCATCTCGGCCCCGAGGTCGAACCGGAGGACCGCCGGACGCTGACGCCGGCCGAACGCGACCTCGTGTTGGAGATTCAGGGCGGACTCCCCGTGACCGAGACGCCGTACGCCGACGTGGCGGCCGCCCTCGGTGCGGAAACCGACTGGGTCGTCCGGACGATAAAGCGGTTCGAACTCGAAGGGAAGGTCCGGCGTGTGGGCGTCATCCCGAACCACTACGCTCTCGGCTACACGGAGAACGGGATGACCGTCTGGGACGTGCCCGACGACGTGGTCGACGACGTCGGCCCCGCCGTCGCTTCCCTCGATTTCGTGACGCACTGCTACCGTCGGCCCCGCCACGAGGGCGTCTGGCCGTACAACTTCTTCGCGATGACGCACGGACGTTCCGAGGCGGAGAGCGAGGAGCGCATCGAACGGGTCCGCGAGGTGATGGCCGAGCACTGGGACGTGGGGCCGCGAACCACGGACGAAGAGCAGGGCGACTGGGACACGCTGTTCTCGACGCGCATCCTCAAGAAGACGGGAATCAGGATGGACGAACGGGCGGACGCGAACACGGAATAACCATCAGTGATACCGCTGTACCACGACTTCACGGAGGAATCGGTGCTCGTCTTCGGCGGCGGCGCCGTCGGCGCGCGGAAAGCGCGGCGCTTCGCCGAGGAGGCGGACGTGACCGTCGTCGCGCCGTCGTTCGAGTGCGAAGCGGACGACTACGGCGGCGCCGAACTGGTCGAGGCAGCGCCAGCGCCCGCGTCGGTGGCCGACTGGGTCGCCCGGTACGACCCCGCGTTGGTCGTCGCCGCGACGGACGACGAAGCGGTGAACGACGCCGCCGAACGCGCCGCCCGAGAGGCCGGCGCCATGGTGAACCGCGCGGACGCGAGCGGCGACGAGGAACGGGACGCGCGGAGCGTCGTCGTCCCCGCCACCGTCGAGGACGGCGACGTCCGGGTCGCGATTTCGACCGGCGGGGCGAGTCCCGCCCTCGCGAAGCACCTTCGCGAGCGCATCGAAACCGAAATCGAGGGCGCCGGCGCGATGGCCGACCTGACGGGACGGCTTCGCACGGAACTACGAGAGAGCGACCGAACCCCCCGCGAACGGCGGGACGCGGTGCGCGCCGTCGTGCGGTCGGAACCGGTTTGGAAGGCTTTACGTACGGGGAAATCAAAGGCCCGCCAAGAGGCAGACCGCGTGATACGTAACACTAGAGGGGGTGAGCGATGAGGAGCGCAGGAGTCATCTCCGGCGTTCGCGTCTCCCACGAACGGGCGACCGTCGACGAGATAGAGTCCGCGTCCAGCGAGGACGTGCGCTCCGCCGTCGACGCCCTCCTCACACACGAGGACGTCTCCGAGGCGTTCGCTCTGCAGACGTGCAACCGAGCCGAAGCATACGTCGTCACGGACGCGCAGGCCGACGGCCGCCGCGCGCTCTCCGAGTTCGCTCCCGACGTGCGCGACGGCGTCGTCGTCCAGATGGGCCACGAAGAGAGCCTCCGCCACCTGATGCGGGTCGCGGCGGGGCTCGAATCGCTCGTCTTGGGCGAGGACCAGATACTCGGCCAACTCAAGCGCGCCTTCGAGGACGCCCGCGGCGCGGGCGGTATCGGTCGGGTGCTCGACGACGCGGTGACGAAAGCCGTCCACGTCGGCGAACGCGCCCGGACGGAGACCGAGATTAACGAGGGCGCCGTCTCCCTCGGGTCGGCGGCGGTCCGCCTGGCCGAGTCGGAGACGGGGCTGGCCGGGTCGACGGCGCTGGTCGTCGGCGCGGGCGAGATGGGCACGCTGGCGGCGAAGTCGCTGGCCGACGCCGGCGTCGACGAACTGATCGTCGCCAACCGCACCGTCCCGCACGCCGAGCACGTGGCCGCCGAGGTGGACGTACCGGGGCGGGCGATTCCGCTCGCGGCCGTCGACGAGGCGATTGCCACCGCCGACGTGGTCATCTCGGCCACGGGAAGCCCCGACTACGTTCTCTCGCATGCCCACGTCGAGACGGGCGGTGAGACGACGCTCATCGACATCGCCCAACCGCGCGACGTCGACCCCGACGTCGGCGGGGTGACGGGCGTGGTCGTCCACGACATCGACGGGCTGGAGGCGGTCACCGACGAGACGCGCGAGCGCCGCCGCGAGGCCGCGGAACGCGTCGAGTCGATGATCGACGAGGAGTTCGACCGACTGCTCGAATCCTTCAAACGCAAGCGTGCCGACCAGGCCATCAGCGGGATGTACGAGGCCGCAGAGCGGGTGAAGGGCCGCGAACTGGAGACCGCGCTGTCGAAACTGGAGGCGCAGGGCGAGTTGACCGACGAGCAGCGCGAGACGGTGTCGGCGCTCGCGGACGCCCTCGTCGGCCAACTGCTGTCGGCGCCGACGAAGAGCCTCCGCGAGGCCGCCGTCGAGGACGACTGGGACACCATCCAGACGGCGATGACGCTGTTCGACCCCGATTTCGGCGGCGAGGAGCCGTCGTTCGGCGGTCCCTCGGGACCGCGAGGGGGACTCGCGGAGAGCGCCCCCGAGGACGTCCCCGACGACGCCGATATCCCGCCACACGTCTTAGAGAGCCTCTCTGACGACTGACCGAGGAGGCCCCGACGAAACGGGGAGAAACGTTATTCGGCCGGCGTCCGACGCACCACCATGGCCGAACTACTCGAAGACGACGAGATACAGAACCGCCTGCCCGACGGCTGGGAACGCGACGGCGACGAGATAACGAAGACCTACGAGTTCGACGACTATCTGAAAGGTATCGAGTTCACTACGCAGGTGGGCGAAGTGGCCGAAGAGGAGGTCCACCACCCGGAGATAATCGTCCGCTACGAAGAGGTCGAAGTCCGCCTCACGAGCCACGAGGAGGGCGGCATCACGGAGAAGGACATCCGACTCGCGGACCTCTTCGACGACGAGCGATAGCGCCGTGGACGCCGCGTACGTCTTCCGGGTACGGTTCCGCCTCGACGCCGAGACGGGCGTCCGCACCGACCCGCGAACGTTCGAGACGGTGGTCGAGGTGACCGCCGACGACCCGGGCGAGGGCGAGTGGCTGTTCTTCCGCGACGCCCTCTGGCGGGGCGAAGTGAACGACGAACGCTACGCCCGCGAACTCGCGGAGGAGTGGCTGTCGGTGCCCGTCGACGCGGTGACGTTCCGGGAACTGCGCGCCGACGAGGCGTACATGGACGCCCTACGGACCGAAATCGAGGCGGACCCAACGCCGTTCAACGCGGATTCGGCGCGCGAGACGCTGCACAAGTACCTCGGGTCGAGTATCCGGGTCACCAACGACTAACCGGTCGGGTAGGACGACAGTAACGGCGAAAAGCATAAAGCGAGAGAATGCCTACCACAGTCTCCTGATGGTTTCCGACGCATACGACTTCTGGCTGTTCGACCTCGACGGAACGCTCGTCGACGCGGACTGGTCGTACACCCGCGAGGTGTTCGACCGGGTCGGCGAGAGTCTCGGCCGGGAGTTCACCGACCGCGAGGCAGAGGTCATCTGGCACGGCCTCGGCGGCGCCCGCGACCCGCAACTGCGCGCGTGGGACATCGACCCCGCCGAGTTCTGGCCGGCGTTCCACGCCGTCGAGGACCCGCAGGCCCGCGCGGAGGCGACGTACCTCCACGAGGACGCCGCCCGCCTCCTCCGCGACGTCGTCGAAACCCGACCGGTCGGCGTCGTCACGCACTGCCAGCAGTTCCTCGCCGACCCGGTCATCGACCACCTGGACCTGCGCGACTGGTTCGATACGGTGGTCTGCTGCACCGAGGAACTGGGCTGGAAACCCGACCCCGCACCGGTTCGTCACGCGATTCGCGCGATGGGCGTCGACCCGGCGGAGGGGCGCGGCGTCCTGGCCGGCGACGGGTCCAGTGACATCGGCGCCGCCTGGAACGCCGGCCTCGACGGTCTGCACGTCGAGCGTCACCCGCCCGAGCGCCGCGGTCGCTGCGTCCTCGCGGACGTCCGAGTGGATTCGTTCGACGACCTGCGGAACCGTCGCGTCGCCACGGACGGCGGGTTCGCCCCCGAGTAACTACTCGTAGCCCGTCTCCGGGAGTTCGCGGACGGCGACGAACCCCTCGCTGGAGACGGACACCTCGTACCGCCCGTACGGGAACCGGACGTAGATGTCGTAGCGGGGCACTCCGTCGCTCCGCGGTTCGAGCATCGACTGCAGTGCCTCGGTGTCGAGCGAGGAGAACAGGGGTTCCGATTCGAGGGCGTCGACGCCGGTGTGCGCTTCGAGCACCTGCGCGATGGTCGTCCCGAGTTCGTCGTCGACGTCCCAGTCGTGCACGCCGATGATCGTCCACGGACCGCCCTGGATTTCTGCCGGGAACGTCCCGACGGCCTCCTCGATGGACTCGCACGGTCGCCCCTCGAACAGTTGCGCCTCGGTCACGGTCGGAACGCGGCTCTCGTCGGCGAGCGTGCGGGCGCGTTCGACGACGGCGCCGATGCCGTCGGCGTCCGCCTTCCTGACGTACTCGGAGACGTCCGCCTCCAGGGCGTCGAGGGCGACGTCGTCCCACTCCTTGGCCGTGTAGAAGATGATGGGGACGTCGTCGCGCCGCCGCCGCGCGGCGACGATGAAGGCGGTGTCGTCGGCGAGACACAGCGAGTCGCTGATGATACAGTCGACGGCGTGGGAGTCGAGGAGGGAGAGGCCCTCCTCGGCGTCGGCCGCCGTCAGCATTTCGACCTCGTCGCCGTGGGCACGACGGAACGAGAGCGCGGAGAGTTCGAGCATGTCGGGGTCGTCGTCGACGTGCAGGACGGTCGGTGCGGAGGACATACCCCGTCGATTAGTCTCATGCCACAAAAAGACTCTTGCTGAGTGACTTATTTGCGGAGACGGAATCAATTAGTTTCGTAGCCGCCGAGTCGGTCGAACAGGTCGTCGGCCGAGTCGAGCACCGACGCGAACGCCTCGACGCTCGGCTTCTTCGTGCGGTCGGGGTTGGCGAGCACGCGCACGGGTTCGCGGCCGACGGGGACGAAGCCCATTCCGAGGCGTTCGGCGGTGACCCGGAGGCCGAGGCCGGCGTCGGCCTTTCCGCGCAGGACGGTCCGCGCGGGGCTCTCCGCGGCCTTCGTCGTCAGTTCGTAGCCCGAAATCGCGTCCGCGAGGTCCCGGCGCTCGGTCCCCCGTTCCTCGGCGAGGTCCGCGAGGGCGGATTCGAGCGAGGAGCGAAGCCCCGAGTCCGTCCCGCGGTTGACGAAGCGTAAGTCGCCGTCGAGGAGGTCCGCGAGGCCGGTCACGTTCTGTGGATTATCGGCGGGGACGACGAGTCCCCACTCGCGGGTCCACCGACCCAGTTCGGCGCCGTCGACGTCCCGGTCGAGGGGGCCGGCGGCGACGGCCACGTCCGGCACGCCGCCCCGGAGGCGGCGGAGGCCCTCGCGGGTGCCGACCGGAAGGAAGCGCGGCGCGTCGAGGCGGTCAAGGAGGCGCGAGAGCGCCGGGTCGTCCTCGCCGGCGGCGAGGAGCGTCGGGGCGCGCACGTCCGGCGAGAACAGGCGCACGTCGACGGACTCCCCCTCGGCGAGGTACTCGGTGTCCGGGTGAATCTCCACCACGCCGTCGGCTTCGACCAAGGAGGTGGTCGCGCCGCTCCCCTTGTCGACGGGGTAGACGAGCGTCTCGCCGTCCTCGTCCTCGATGAGGCCGACGGGCATGAGGCGCATCCGACCCTCGCCGTAGCGCTCGCGGACCGCCATCGACCCCGAGACGGTCGCCGTCCGCGGTTCGGGTAGGCCGGCGGCGCGGCGAATCGCGGGCGCGACGAACGTCCGGAAGATGGTCAGCGCCGAGACGGGGTAGCCCGGCAGGCCGACGTAGGCGGAGGGCGACTCGCCCTCCCCGAGCGTTCCGACGAGCATCGGCTTGCCCGGCTTGACCGAGACGCCGTGCAGGAGTAGGTCGCCGCGTTCCTCGATGACGCGGTAGATGACGTCGACGGCGGAGGCCGAGGTGGACCCCGAGGAGAGCACGAGGTCGCACTCCTCGGCCGCCTCCACGAGGAGGCGCTCCATCTCCGCGAAGTCGTCGCCGGCGTGGGGGTAGGTCCGAACCTCGCCGCCGGCCTCCTCGACGCCGGTGGCGACGGTGTAGCTGTTCACGTCGTATATCTGCCCGGCGTCGCTGTTCAGCGATTCCCCGGGCCGGACGAGTTCGTCGCCGGTGGAGATGATGCCCACGGTGGGCTTCCCGCGGACGGGCACCTCGTCGACGCCGAGCGCCGAGAGGAGTCCGATTTCGCGCGGCGTGAGGAGCGTCCCCGGGCCGAGTGCGCGCGCGCCGGCGGCGACGTCCGCGCCCGCGAGCATCACGCTGTCGCCGGGCGCGACGGCGTCGCGGACGACCACGTTCCCGCCGCGCTCCTCGGTTCGCTCCACGATGACGACGGCGTCGGCGCCGTCGGGCATCACCGCTCCCGTCGAGATTTCGGCCGCCTCGCCGTCCCCGACGGTCACGTCGGGTTCGACGCCGGCGTGCACCTCCCCGACGAGTTCGAGTTCGACGGGAGAGCCCTCGCCGGCCCCGAAGGTGTCCTCGGCGCGGACGGCGTAGCCGTCCATGCTCGCCCGGTCGAACCCGGGCACGTCCATCTCGGCGTCGATTCGCTCCGCGAGGACGCGGCCTCTGGACTCTCGAAGCGGGACCGTCTCCGCTCCGGGGGCCAAATCGAGGCCCGCGATGGCCTCGTGGGCCTCGACGGGGTCCGCGAGGTCGCGGAACTCCTTTCGGCTCACGCGAACCTCCTCGCGGTGAGGGTGAGGTCGTCGGTCGCACGTTCGGCCGCGACGCGGCCGAGAAGCCGTCCGACGGAAGTCACGCGGACCACTCCCAGCCCTCGACGGTCACCGTCTCGCCCTCGGCGTAGCCCTCTCGCTCCTCCGGGACGGCGACCCACCCGTCCGCGAGGGCAACCGAGGAGAGCACCCCCGACCCGTTCGCGCGCGTCGGTTCGGCGGTCCGTTCGGCGCCGGTGCCGTCGCCGTCGGTGTCGACGGGTCCGCCGTCGTCGCCTCCGCCGCTCCCTCCGTCGTCGAGTCGCACGCGGGCGAACGTCCGAATCCCGGGTTCGCTCGGAATCTTCCGCCGCAGGCGGGCCTCGACCGTCGGAAACGGGCGCTCGGGGAGGTGCCCGACGCGCTTGAGGAGGGGCCGGAGGAACTGGACGGCGTTGACGATGCAGGCGACCGGGTAACCCGGCAGCATCACGACGGGCGTGTCCTCGACGACTCCGAGGGCGACGGGGTGGCCCGGTTTGAGGGCGACGCCGTGGACGAGCACCTCGCCGAGTTCGGAGACCACTTCCGGGATGAGGTCGCGTTCGCCCACCGAGGACCCGCCCGTCGTCACGACGACGTCCTTCGTCAGGTCGCGTTGGACGGCGGCGCGGAGGGCCGCCTCGTCGTCGGTCACGACGTTCCGGTACGTCGCCACGCCGCCCCAGCGTTCGACCAGGCGCGAGACGGTGAGGCCGTTCGTCTCGATTATCTCGCCGGGGTCGGGGTCTCGCTGGACGAGTTCCTCGCCGGTCGGAATCACGCCGACCGTCGGGTAGTCGTACACCGACACCTCGTCCAACCCGACCGACTTCAGGAGGCCGAGGTCGGAGGGGCGCAGTTGGTGGCCGGGGTCGAACAGTCGCTGCCCGTCGGCCACGTCCTCGCCCGTCTTGCCGACGTTCTCCCCGGCGGTGACGGCGTCGAACACCTCCAACTCCCCGCCGACGGCGTCGGCGCGTTCGACCATCACCACGGCGTCCGCGCCCGCCGGGAGTTCGCTGCCCGTGTGGACGCGGACGGCCGACTCGGGGTCGACCGCGGCGTCCGCCGCCTCGACGTCGCCGTCGGCGAGGCGGAGCACCGCGGGGGACCGACCGGACGCGCCGAACGTATCCTCGGCGCGGACGGCCCACCCGTCCATCGCCGCGCGGTCGTAGTTCGGCACCGGGTTCGGCGCCGTCACCGCCTCCGCGATGGGCCGCCCGTCGGTCCGTTCGAGGGGAAGCGTCTCGGTCCGTTCGTGGGGCGTCGCGGCCGACAGGAGCGCCTCGCGCGCCTCGGCGACCCGCGTGCGCTCTTTGAACCCGGCTGTCTGCCGGTCGTGCGCGTTCGTCATACCGGGTCGTTGCGGGCCGACGGTAAAAGGCTCCGCGGGGCGGCGGGGCGGGAAGGGACGACGCCCCGACGCTTCGACCCGCCAGCCAACGCTTATTGTACCGCAACTTTCATTCGAGATATGGCGAGACTGACCGACGGCGACCGGGAACGACTCCGAGCGGCGTTCGACCGTCAGTTGGACGTCGGACTGCACCACGGCGGGCAGTTGGCCGTCTACGTCGACGGGGAACTCGCGGCGGACTTCGCGGGCGGGACGACCGGTCCGGGCGGCGGGGAGACCACCCCGGAGACGCGGCACCTGCTGTTCTCGTGTACGAAACCGTACGCGGGCGTCGGACTTCACCAACTCGTCGAACGCGGGGCGGCCGACTACGACGACGCCGTCGTCGACCACTGGCCCGAGTTCGCCGACGAGGGGTCGACGAAGGCCGAGATAACGCTCCGGCAGGTGCTCAGTCACACCGCCGGCGTGCCGTACGGCGAGTTCGACGACGCGGCCGAGGAGTGGGGCGACTGGGACGCCGTCGTGCGGGCGATGGAGGAGATAGAACCGGTGTTCGACCCCGGCGAGACGCCCGCGTACCACACCTTCAACTACGGGTGGCTGGTCGGCGAACTCGTCCGCCGCCTCTCCGGTCAGCGCGTCGACGAGTTCGTCGCCGAGAACGTGTTCGAACCGCTGGGGATGGAGGACACCAGCATCGGTCTGGGTCCCGACGAGGAGGACGATGTGGCAACCCTCGCGGGGTTCGAGGCGTACGACCGGTGCCGCGACCCCGGCGAGGGACTCGGTATCCCGGCGTCCGAGTCGGCCGAGGCGTTCAACGCCGAGGCCGTCCGGCGGGCGGTGATTCCGGCGGCGAACGGCGTCGGAACGGCCGCCGACATGGCTCGCTTCTACGCTTGTATGGCGAACGGCGGCCAACTCGACGGGACCCGCCTGCTCAACTCGGAGACGGTGGCGGAGGCGACGCGCACCCACGCCGAGACGGACTCCGACGGTACGCTCTCGCGGCCCGCGCGGTACGGTCTCGGCTTCTGGACCGGCGGCCTCGCGAACGACATGTTCGGGTCGTTCAGCCGCGAGCGGATGTTCGGCCACGCCGGACTCGGGAGCGTCTTCGGCTGGGGCGACCCCGAACTGAACGTCGGGTTCGCCTACGTCACCAACGGCATCCGCGAGGAGTCCTGGGAGCACGCCGCCCGAGTCGCCGGACTGTCCGACGCCGTCAGACTTGCGCTCGCGGAGTGAGCGCCGTCGCGGTGGCCGCCGAGTCGAAATCGCTCCATCGCTCCCGACGGGGGCCACAACACTTAGCAGCGTCGAACTCCCCGACCGCGGGCTTTTTCGACCCGGACTCCTTAGCACAGAGTATGTCTGCACTGCGGGACGCGCTGCAGGAACTGCCGGACGCCGTGTTCGCCGACCTCCTGGAGTCCGACGACGCGTACCTCATCGTCTTGGACCTCCCCGGCGTGACGCCCGACACCGCGGAACTCCGCGTCGACAAGGGCCGCCTCATCATTGAGGCGCGCCGCGATAAGGAGCTTCCGCGCGAGTTCCGCTACGTCCGCGAGGACCGCTCGTTGTTCCTCGACGCCGAACTCCCCCTCCCCCCGGATGCGGCCGGCGCCGGCGCCGACGGCGAGATGGACCGCGGCGTCCTCACCATCCGCCTGCCGAAGCGCGAGTCCGCTCCGGAACGGACCATCCCCATCGCCGGCGCCGACGACGCGGATGCGTGACCGCGCGGTGAGGTGGTGACGCTGGTCAATCTCCGCTCGTACTGGCGGTTCCTCGTCGTCGTCTACCAGTTCTCCCCGCTGATAGTCGCGTACGCGAGGGACCGCCGGAGGTTCGTGCTCTTCGGCGGGTCGCGGAGCGTCACGACCGAGATGCAGGAGCGACGGGCGACGATTCTGCTCGACTCCCTCTTGACGCTCGGCCCAACGTTCATCAAACTCGGACAGTTGCTGTCGACACGACCGGACATCCTCCCGCCCGCGTACATCGAGGTGCTGTCGAGCCTCCAGGACGACGTGCCGCCCGCGCCGTGGGCGGAGTCGAAGGAGGTGCTCGAAGCCGAACTCGGACCGGTCGGGGAGGCGTTCGAGTCGTTCGACGAGGACCCGATAAGCGGCGCCAGCCTCGGGCAGGTGTACACCGCGCGCCACGACGGCGAGGACGTCGCGGTGAAGGTCCGCCGCCCCGGTATCGAGTCGCTCGTCGAGGCCGACCTGCGGGTCGTCAAGTGGTCGCTCCCCCTCCTGATGCGCTTCATCGGGGAGGGGCGGGCGTTCTCGCTCGAAAACCTCGCCGACGAGTTCGCCAAGACCATCAGACAGGAGATGGACTACAGCCGCGAACGCCGCATCCTCGACCAGATACAGTCGAACTTCGAGGGCGACGAGGACATCCGTATCCCCGAACCCGTCGAGGAGCGTTCGGGACCGCGCGTGCTGACGATGGAGTATCTCCCCGGGACGAAAATAAACGACATCGAGACGCTGGACGCGATGGGCGTCGACCGGACGGAGTTGGCGACGCGCCTCCAGCGCATCTACCTGCAGATGATAATCGACGACGGCGTCTTCCACGCCGACCCCCACCCCGGCAACCTCGCCGTCGACGAGGACGGCGCCATCATCTTCTACGACTTCGGGATGTCCGGGCGGGTGGACCCGTTCGTCCAGGACAAAATCGTCGACTTCTACGTCGCCGTCGCCAACCAGGACATCGACGGTATCCTCGACGCCCTCATCGAGATGGGGACGCTCTCCCCCGAAGCGGACCGGCGGGTGATGGGCGACGTGATGGAACTCGCCATCGCCGACGCCCGCGGCGAGGACATCGAGCAGTACCGCGTCCAGCAGATCATCGAGCAGGTGGAGTCGACCATCTACGAGTTCCCGCTCCGTCTCCCCCGAAATCTCGCGTTGGTGCTCCGCGTGGCGACGGTGGTGGAGGGCGTCTGTGTCACCCTCGACCCCGAGTTCGACTTCATCTCGGTCGCCACCGACTACCTCCGGGACGAGGGGTACTACGAGGAGACGGCGAAGGAACTCGTCCGCGACGCGGGCCAGCAGATGCAGCGGACGACGGAGGCGCTGTTCACCGTGCCGCCGAAACTCGACCGGGTGCTCGACACCGTCGAACGGGAGGACCTCACCGTCAACGTCCAGTTGGAGGACAAGGAGGGCGTGCTGGACAAACTCGCGCGGCGCATCGTCTACGGCATCCTGCTCGCGGTCGGCGCCCTCTCGACGGCCGTCCTCTACGCGTTCGACCAGACGAGCGTCCTCCCCGCCGCCGTCGCCGCGGCGCTGACGCTGCCCATCATCGTCCAACTCTACCGCTCGTTCCGCTCGAAGCGCGGAATTCGGGCGAAACCCCAGTTCACGCGGCAGAGCATGCGACAGCGACGCGGCGAGGAGTGATACGTTATCAAACGTGAGTTTCGGAGGCGGACGTTTATCTGGAGGGACGACCGACCCTACCGGCAATGACTCGGTGGCGGGCCGTCGTCGCTGGATTCGCCCTCGCGGCGTGCAGCGAGGCGCTCGTCTTCTTTCTCACGGGGCGGGTGACGCTCGTCGGCGGCCTCGCCGGGAGCGCCGTCGCGGGCTACCTCGTCGGTCCGGACCCGGCCGACGGCGCGTGGCACGGCCTGCTGTCGGCGCTGTCGTGGGGCATCGTCCTCATCCCCGGACTGGTCGCGCTGGCCGTCGTCGGCGACGGTCCGCTCCCCTTTCCCTTCGAGTACCTCCTCCCGCTGTTCGACACGCCCGGGGAGGCGACGACGAGCATCCTCGTCGCCGTCACGCTTCCGAACGCGGCGGCGGGCGCGCTCGGAAGCCTCTCGCGCAGACGCGACGAGGAGCGCGACGCCCGACTCGGTACGGACCTCGACGAGGTCTGAGCGCGCCGGTCGACGAACCGGAAACGCCCGCCGCGACGTTCGTGAGTCCATCACGCGGGCGAACACCGTCGCCCGTTTCCAAACCGTTTATACGGACCTGACGATAACGCGGAGATATGCCCAGAGAACAGAAGCAGGTCCGCGAACTTCAGGAAGGCAGCTACGTGATGATGGAAGAGTCCCCGTGTAAGATCAACGCTTACAGCACCGCCAAACCGGGCAAGCACGGCAGTGCAAAGGCGCGCATCGAGGGCAAGGGCGTCTTCGACAGCAAGAAGCGCTCGCTCAGCCAACCCGTCGACGCGAAGGTGTGGGTGCCCATCATCGAGCGAAAGCAGGGTCAGGTCGTCTCCGTGACGGGCGAGGACGCGCAGATCATGGACCTTGACACCTACGAGACGTTCACGATGCGCATCCCCGACGACGAGGACCTCAACCCCGACGACGACATCGAGTACCTCGAGTACGAGGGCCAGCGGAAGATCGTCTGATCGGGATGTTTCCCGGGGCAACCGCGTCGCGAGACGACGCCGCGTACGTCGTCGTGGGCGCCCCGCTGGATATCTCGACCACGTTCCGACCCGGGACCCGGTTCGGTCCCGAGAGAATCCGGCGGTTCGCCCGGACGTTCGACGACTACGACCGGCGGACCGACCTGCGCTTTTCCGACTGTCTCGTCCACGACGAGGGCGACGTCCGCCCGTGGGACGACGCCGCCGAGTACGTCGAGTGGGTCGCGGGGACGCTCCGCGACGCCGTCGACGACGGCGCCGTCCCCCTCCTCCTCGGCGGCGAGCACACCGTCACCCGCGCGGGCGTCGACGCCGTCGAACCGGACGTGTTCGTCTGTCTCGACGCCCACCTCGATTTGAGAGACGAGTACGACGGCAACCCGTGGAGCCACGCCACCGTCACCCGCCGCGTCCTCGACTCGCTGGGCGCCGAGGAGGCGATTATCCTCGGCGCGCGCACGGGGTCGCCCGAGGAGTGGAAGCGGGCCGACGAGGACGACGTGACCGTCGTCCCGCCCGAGGATGTGGGGGAGTTCGCGTTCGGCGACCGATTCGACGACCGGTCGGTCTACCTCAGCGTGGACGTCGACGGCGCCGACCCCGGGTTCGCTCCGGGGACGGGGACGCCCGAACCGTTCGGACTGGCCCCGAGGGAGATGCGCGACGTCGTCCGCGCCGTCGCCCCGCACGCCGACGGCTTCGACACCGTCGAGGTGAACGACCGGGACGACGGGCAGGCCGCGTCGCTGGCGGGGAAACTGCTCAGGGAGTTCGTGTTCTCGCACGCCGCGGCGACCGGGAACGGAAACGGGAGCGGCGACGGCGGCGCCGGCGCTGACGGCGGATAAGTTCTCGAAAAGAACGAACGGGCGTGTTACCGCTTTCCGCTTCGGAACAGTCGTCGCACCTTGCTCGTGATACTCCGCTTCGTTCCGCGCGGGAGACGTCGCCACGCGCGCATTGCTTTCTTGAATTTGCCCATGGCAATCACTCGCGGCAGAGCCGCGTCGTTCGCTTTCCCGTCGTCGGACGACGGGTACTCACGCTTGCGGTCGGCAGTACAAAGGTATCGTGGCCGCCGGCTGATTCGAAGACAGCGGACCGGTTCGACCCACCGGCGACCAACGGGATACAAACGGCCGGCGGCCGTCCGTCGAGTCATGAGCATGAACCGCGCGGAAGTGGTCGCACGGTACGACGAGGAACTGGACACCGAGGCGTACGCGGACGTGGACGCCAGCGCCAACGGTCTGCAGGTCGGCTCCGAGGAGGGGGAGGTAGAACACGTCGCCTTCGCCGTCGACGCCGCCGAGGCGACCATCGAGGCGGCGGCCGACGCGAACGCCGACCTCCTCGTCGTCCATCACGGTCTCGTGTGGGGCGGGCTGGACCGCGTGACCGGTCGCGCGTACGACCGCATCGCGCCACTCGTCGAGAACGACATCGGCCTCTACGTCTCGCATCTCCCCCTCGACGGCCACCAGTCGCGCGGCAACGCCGCGGGCGTCGCCGACCGCCTCGAACTCGAATCGCGCGAACCGTTCGGCGAACTCGGCCCCGTCCACATCGGCCAGCGCGGCCGGGCCTCCCGGACGTACACCGTCGAAGAACTCCGCGAGGCGCTGGCGGAGTTGGACAACGGCGGGGAGTCGGTGCAGGTGCTCGACTTCGGACCCGACGAGATATCGCAGATAGCCGTCGTCACCGGGTCCGGCGCGGACTGGCTCTCGGAGGCCGAAGCCGTCGGCGCGGACGCCCTCGTCACGGGAGAAGGGAAACAGCAGGTCTACCACGAGGCGCGCGAGGCGGGGCTGAACGTCTTCCTGGCCGGACACTACGCGACGGAGACGTTCGGCGTGCGCAACCTCGCCGCCCTCGCGCAGGGGTGGGGACTGGAGGCGACGTACCTCGACTTCCCGACGGGGCTGTGAGTCGGGTCGGACCGCGACCACTAAACCGACCGGCCCCACACCGGGAGGTATGAGCGACGACGGTCACGAGCACGACGGCAGCGAGGACGGCGACAGCGGAGACGGCGACGGGTATCATCCGCCGCACCGCGAGGAGTTCCGCGAGAATCCCATCGGACACGCGCGGGTCCGCGGCGGGATGACCGTCGGCGAACTCACCGGCGAGTACGGCAAGGCCGGCATCGGCGCGGCGAAACTACAGCGCGCGGTCGACGTGTACGCCGAGATGATCGGCAGAGACGACGTGACGAACCTGTTCGGCCTCGCCGGCGCGATGGTTCCCGCGGGGATGCGTCAGATCGTCGTCGACCTCATCGAGGAGGGCCACATCGACGCCCTCGTCACGACGGGCGCGAACCTGACGCACGACGCCATCGAGGCCATCGGCGGCAAACACCACCACGGGCGGGCGGAACCGCACGACCCGCACCCCTCCGACGAGGAGGCGCGGCCGACGGGCGAGACGATGCGCGACCACGACGAGCACCTGCGCGACGAGCAGGTCGACCGCATCTACAACGTTTATCTGCCCCAGGAGCACTTCGCGCTGTTCGAGGGACACCTCCGCGAGAACGTCTTTCCCGAGGTCGAGCGCACGGTGTCGATTCAGGAGTTCACCGCCGAACTCGGGCGGGCGAACCTCGAACGGAATCGCGAGGAGGGAATCGAGGAGGACGCCGGCGTCGCCGCCGCGGCGTACGACAACGACGTGCCGATATACTGCCCGGCGATTCAGGACTCGGTACTGGGGATTCAGGCGTGGATATACTCGCAGACCTCCGAGTTCTCGCTCGACGCGCTGAAGGACATGACGCACCTCTCGGACCTCGCGTTCGAGGCCGAGAAGGCGGGGGCGATGGTCGTCGGCGGCGGCGTGCCGAAGAACTACGTCCTCCAGACGATGCTCACCATCCCCGACGCGTACGACTACGCCGTCCAGTTGACGATGGACCCCGACCACACGGGCGGCCTCTCGGGGGCGACGCTGGACGAGGCCCGGTCGTGGGGGAAATTAGAGAAGTCCGCGAAGAACGCCACCGTCGTCGGCGACGCCACCATCACGCTGCCGTTCGTCGCCGCCGCGGCGCGCGAACGCGCCGACGAGCGGTTCTGATTCGGACCGGGGAGGTCGGCGTGAGCGGACGCGACGCTGCCCGGGCCGACGCGGTGACCCATTACGTCACCTCGCGTCCGACAGACATATGCGGGCTCCGGCATCGACTGCACGACGATGGGCCTCCGCGACCGAACCGCTTCGATATCGTTCCTCCTGCTGTTGGCCTCGGGGACCGTCTCGCTCGTCCTCGCCGGATACGCGGCGCTCGTCCTGTGGGGCGGGCTGGTGGAGGGAGCGCTCGTCGACGCGATACTTCGGCTCGCGTTCCCCGTGCTCCCGTTGTTCGTCCTCTCGGCCGTCGTCGCCGTCCTCTCGACCGTCGGCGTCGTCTACGGGCTCGCGCGGAAGGCGAGGCTCCCGCGCGGCGGACGGGCCGAGTCCGTCGCGCGGCGGGCGGAGAAGGAGTACCCCGCCCTCCGGACGCTGGGCGTCGCGGACGCCCTCTCCGAACCGGAGCCGACGCCCGAGGAGCGCCGCGCGGACGCCCTCGACGAACTGAAGCGGCGGTACGTCGCCGGCGACGTCGGCGAGGCGGAGTTCGAGCGGAAACTCGACCGACTCGTGGCGAACGACACCGTCGACGACGCCCGCGCCGAACGCGAGCGTCGGGCCGTCGTCGAGGACGAGGGTCGAAGCCGGTACTGAGGGACCGCGCGCCGGACGCCGCGGACCGAGCGGGCGCGGACCGGGACGGAACCGGAGATTTTGGACTATCGAACGTACACTTTTCTCGCGACTGCGCGAAGGCGACGTATGGAGTACACCACATTCGGGTCGACGGGCGTCACCGTCTCGGAACTCTGTCTTGGCTGTATGAGTTTCGGGACGGACTGGGACGGTTGGACCCTCGACAGAGAGGAGAGCCGCGAACTCATCGAGCGCGCAATCGACCTCGGAATCAACTTCTTCGACACGGCGAACGTCTACTCCTACGGGGAGAGCGAGGAGATTCTCGGGGACGTGCTGGCGGAGTACGACCGCGACGAGTTCGTCGTCGCCACGAAGGTGTACGGCCAGATGGACGAGGAGGACCCGAACTCCGGCGGACTCTCGCGGAAGACCATCGAGCAGGAGTTGGACAACTCGCTGGACCGACTCGGCATGGATACCGTCGACCTCTATCAGATTCACCGCTGGGACTACGACACGCCCATCGAGGGGACGATGCGAGCGCTGGACGACGCCGTGCGGCGGGGCAAGGTGCGCTCGCTCGGCGCGAGTTCGATGTGGGCCCACCAGTTCGCCGAGGCGTTACACACCGCCGACCGACTGGGGCTGGACCGCTTCGTCTCGATGCAGAACCTCTACAACCTCGCCTATCGGGAAGAAGAGCGAGAGATGTTGCCGCTCTGCGAGAAGGAAGATATCGCCGTCATGCCGTG
The DNA here is from genome assembly GCF_031624495.1 of Halogeometricum sp. S1BR25-6. Taxonomy (NCBI): domain Archaea; kingdom Methanobacteriati; phylum Methanobacteriota; class Halobacteria; order Halobacteriales; family Haloferacaceae; genus Halogeometricum; species Halogeometricum salsisoli. The sequence continues at coordinate 661,169 of NZ_JAMQOP010000002.1, forward strand.
GTCGCCGCTGGGCGCCGGCTTCCTCACCCGGCCGCACGAGGAGTTCGACGCGACGACGCGCGGCGAACACGAATCGGAGCACGACCGCGGGTACACGCGGGGCGGCGGCCCGGAGATAAACGAGCGCGTGGAGGAACTCGCGACGGAGAAGGGCGTGAAGATGGCGCAGATTGCGATGGCGTGGCAGTTCGAGAAGTTGTGGGTGACGACGCCCATCCTCGGCACCTCCAGCGTCGAACACCTCGAAGACGCCGTCGAAGCGCTGGACATCGACCTCTCGGACTCGGACGTGGAGTACCTCGAAGAGCCGTACGAACCCGTCCCCGTGAGCGGCCACGAGTAGGGCGGCGAACGGGTTCGTCCCGTCCGTGCATCTCCTGAGAGCCGGTCCACCACGGGACACGGAACGGCTTTAGGTCCGGGTCCACTCCGACCGGTATGGACTACGCAGATTCTCTCGACAGAGCGTTCGACACGCTTCCGGAGCGGAACTACGAGGAGTCGCGTCTCAACGTCCCCGACCCGGAGGGCGAGACGGACGGCGCGTTCACCCGACTGACCAACCTCGGGAACATCGCCGACGCCCTCGGGCGTGAGGCCCAGCACCTCCACCGAAACATCCAGCGCGAACTGGGGACGAACGGCCAGTTCGACGGCGACCGCGCGCGCTACAACGGGTCGTTCACCGTCGCCGACTTCGAGGCGGCCATCGACGAGTACGTCGCCGAGTACGTCACCTGTACGGAGTGCGGTCTGCCCGACACGCGCCTCGTCACCGAGGACGGCGTGGACATGCTCCGCTGTGAGGCCTGCGGTGCGTTCCGCCCCGTCCAGAAACGCGCGGCGCAGACGCAGACGAACACGGGCCCCGCCATCGAGGAGGGCGGGACGTACGAACTCGAAATCACCGGCACCGGTCGCAAGGGCGACGGCGTCGCCGAGAAGGGCAAGTACACCATCTTCGTCACCGGCGCGCGCGAGGGCGATACCGTCCGCGCGCTCATCGAACGGACCAGCGGCACGCTGGCGTTCGCCCGGAAGGTCTGAGCGGCGACGAAGCCGGTCGCCCGAACGTCGACGCGAACGCCGAGTCCGTCGAGAGCGACTCTTCGGTCGAATCTGCGGACGCACAGCTTTTTGCGCGCTCACGACCCTCTCTTCGGGTATGACGGGTCGAGTATGACGAACGAGGAGGCAGGGGTGAGAGTACGTCTGGACATCTGGCACCCCGACTGCTGGACGCTGGAGGTGACCGAAAAGGCGAACGGCGGCCTCCTCGGCCACGGCGTCCACGAGATAGACGGGTTGGCGAACGGGCGGTTCACCGCCTACGCCGATTCGACCGAGGAACTCGACGAACTGGTCGACGCCGTCCGCAGTTCCCCGCTGACCGAGTCGGTGTGGGAGACGGGCGAGTTCGACGACGAGGCGGTGCCGGGAAGCGCGACGCGCGGCATCGTCGTCCGGTACGACCTGAACAACTCCATCAACGACGCCCTCGTCTCTCGGGGGTTCATCCCCGACGAACCGGTGCGGATGCAGGACGGCCGCGAGCAGTGGACGGTGCTCGTCCACGAGTCGCGCAACACGGTCCACGAGCGGTTGGAGGCGATTCGAGCCGAGAAGGGCGCCGACGTCCGCGTCGAACTCATCACCGCGCCGAAGGGCGGTACCGGGCTGTTCCGGACGGACGCCCTCTCCGAGCGCCAACGCGAGGTGTACGAGTTGGCCCGCCGGCGGGGCTACTACGCGTGGCCCAGAGAGACCAGCGCGGCCGAACTCGCCGCGGAGGTCGGCGTCTCGAAGGCGACGCTGCTCGAACACCTGCGGAAGGCCGAGTCGAAACTGCTCGGCGGCGACTGACTCGGGTCGCGGAGGGACCCTCTCATGAGAGGGAGGGGGCATTTACCGGGTGAGAGTCCCATGCGAACATATGTCATCGGTGGACGTAAACGACGGGCGGAGCCTCTCGCGCGACATCGGTCTGTTGGGGGCCGTGAGCACGGTCGTCGCGGGAACGCTCGGCGCGGGACTGTTCGTCACGCTGGGGACGGCGAGTTCGACGACGGGGCCGAGTGTCATCCTCGTCGTCGTCGCCTCCGGCCTGCTCGCGATGTGCATCGCGCTGAACTACGGCTGGATGGCGACGATATTCCCGGCGGCCGCCGGGTCGTACGCCTACGTCTCGCGAACGTTCGACAGCCGCCTCCCCGGCTTTCTCGTCACGTGGTCGAAGTGGCTGGGGTACATGGCCGCCGACGCCGTGTTGGCGCTCGGGTTCGGGAGCTACTTGCAGGTGTTCTACCCCTCCGTCGACCCAGCCCTCGCCGGATTCGGGCTGCTGACGGTGCTCTTTCTCGTGAACCTCGTCGGCTCGAAGGGGTACAGCGTCTCGCAGAACATCATCTTCGGGTTCCTCATCCTCTCCATCCTCGTCCTCGTCGTCCCCGGACTGGCGAACGTCGATACGGCCAACTACCGGCCGTTCTTCACCGGGGGCTTCGACGGCTTCATCGCCGCGGCGGTACCCCTGTTCTACGCCTACATCGGCATCGCCGTCGCCGGGCAGATGGGCGCGGAGGTGAAGAACCCCTCGCGCAACCTCCCCCTCGCGATGGCCGGCGGGACGGCCATCCTCATCGTCCTGTACGTGCTGACCTCGGTGGTCATCTACGGCGTCGTCTCCGACTACACCGTGCTCGCGGACTCGGCCCGCCCCCTCGCCACTGCGGCGGAGGCGTTCCTCGGCGACACCGGCACGACCATCGTCGCTATCGGTGGTCTGCTGGCCACCGCCTCCTCCGTCCACGCGGTGATGGCGGCTGGCATCAAGATGCCCTACTCGTGGGCGTGGGACGAGGTGTTCCCCAAGAAGTTCTCGGAGGTGTCCGACCGCTTCGGCACGCCCCACTGGTCGCTTCTCACCCTCTACCTCGTCGCCTCCGGGCTGACGTTCTGGAGTACCGGTCTGAGTCAAGCCATCGGTATCGCCACGTTCAGCTACCTCATCGCCTATGCCGCCGTCTCGGTGACGGTGCTGTACGTCCTCTTCACGGGGTCGTCGCTCGCGGACGAGGCGGGGTTCACCCGCCCCGTCCTCCTCGGCGCCACGGGCCTCGTCGGCGCCCTCGGCGCGGGCGGCCTCCTCACGCAGGCGTATCAGGGGTCGCTGTCCATCTACGTCCCCTGGATTCTGGTCGGCATCGTCATCTTCGCCGTCTACTGGTACCGCGGACAGCAAAAGGAGGTGGACGTGGAGGCCATCCTCGCGACGCTTCCGGGCGTGCCGTCCGACGAGTACGACCCGGCGATTCGGAGGACCGGCGATGACTGACTCGAACGCCGGGAACGACCCCGCGCCGACGGTCGACCCCGACGAGACAATCGACCTGCTACAGGAACTCGTGCGCATCCCGAGCCCCTACTTCGAGGAGGCCGAGATAACGGAGTTCGTCTACGACTGGTTGGCCGAACGCGGCCACGGCCCCGAGTACCACCACGTCTCCGAACCGGACATCACCGAGTACGAGGGCGACAACGTCCTCGCGCGTCTGGAGGGGTCGGACCCGGAGGCGCCGACGCTCCTCCTCAACGCTCACGTGGACACGGTGAAACTCGTCGAAGACTGGGAGGAGGACCCCTGCTCGGGGCGCGTCGAGGATGGCAAACTGTACGGGCAGGGCGCCTGCGACATGAAGGGCGGCCTCGCGGCGGTGATGACGGCGTTCGACGCCCTCTCCAAACGCGAACTCGCGGGCGACGTGCTCCTCACCGCCGTCGTCGACGAGGAGGGGCCGTACGGCCTCGGCACGGACAGACTGATTCGGGACGGCTACACCGACGACTGCGACGCCGCCGTCGTCACCGAACCCGGCCCCATCCTCGCGCAGTCGGAGATAGAGAACCCCGCGCTCCTCCTCGGCGCGCGCGGGCGGGTGTTCTACGACATCGAGGTTCGCGGGAAAGCGGCCCACGGCTCTCAACCCGAGAAGGGCGTCAACGCCGTCGTCGACGCCGGGCGACTCGCCGCCGCCTTAGACGACTTGGAGACGGGCGACCACCCGAAACTCGGGTCGGGGTCGGTCTGTCCGCTGAAAATCGAGGGCGGGAGCCAGACGCTGTCGGTGCCCGAGCGCGCCCGCCTGATGGTCGACCGACACGTCGTCGTCGGGGAGACGAAGGAGACGGCCCGCGCGGACGCCGAACGCGTCGTCGACGAACTGGAGTTAGAGAGCGAGGTGGGTATCGGATTCAGAGAGGCGCCCGACCCGGGTATCGTCTACGGGCCGTACGTCACCGACGAGGACCACCCGCTGGTGACCTCGCTGTCGGAGGCGGCGCGGTCCGTCTGCGGCGTCGACCCCGCCTACGGCTACTTCTCCAGCGTCGGCGACTTCAACTACCTCGGGGACCGCGCGGACCTGCCGACCGTCATTCTCGGCCCCGACGGCGAGAACATCCACGGGGCGGGCGAGTTCGTCTACACCGACGAGGTGGTCGAAGTGGCCGACATCGTGGCCGATGCGGCGGTTCGGTTCTGCGGCTGAACGGTCGGAGGCGGCCGCTCAGTCCTCGTCCTCGTTCAGCGGGTCCGCTAACGCTTCTTCGATGTCGACGTCGCCGGAGAGCATCTCGAAGGTGACGCCGTGGGTGGCCTCCTCTTCGAGGGCGGCGAGGAGCGTCCGCGCCACGTCGACGCGGGGCACGTCGCCGTCCCGCCGGTCGATGCTCTCGCCCGTCCGAATCCGGCCGGTTCCCTCCTCGTTGGTCAGGGCGCCCGGCCGGACGATGGTATACGTCAGGTCGCTCTCGCGGAGGCGTTCGTCCGCCTCGGCCTTCGCCCGCAGGTACTCTCTGAGCGCCTCCGGGGAGTCCTCGGGCGCGTCGGCGTTCATCGCGCTGAGCATGACGAACCGGTCGACGCCGGCCGACTCGCACGCCTCCATCAGGTTCACCGCGCCGTCGCGGTCGACGCCCCACACGTCGTCGCCGCCGGACCCCGCAGCGAAGATAACGGCGTCGACGCCTTCGACGGCGCGGGAGACGTCTTCGGGGTCGGTGAGGTCCGCGTGGGCCGCTTCGATACCGAGGTCCTCGATGTCGGACATCTGGTCCTCCGCGCGAACCATCCCGACGCCGTTGTGGTCGCTCTCGCCGAGGAGTTCCGAGGCGTGCTGTCCGACCTGCCCGTGAGCACCGGCTAGGAGTACGTGCATCGTGTTCGGCCACGTTCGGTCGGCGCGGGCAAGACGCTGTCGCCCCCGAAAGCGCGGGACCGCCCGCCGGGGGACCAGTACCGTTCGCTGAAAAACATCTATTTGGTGTGACGCGAAACATCCGAGTGCCATGTCAACAAGAAACGCACTAAGGGCGGAGGTGCTGGGCAGAGACGTGTCGTTCGACTACTCCGAGGGATGGGTCGCCTACTCCATCCTCACGCTTCGGTTGGCGATGGGGTGGGTGCTGTTCCAGGGCGGTATCGTGAAGGTGCTCGACCCCTCGTGGACCGCCGCCGGATTCCTGTTGAACGGCGTCCCCGAGGGGAACCCGCTCGGCGGGTTCTGGGCGATGTTGGCGAACCAGTACATCGGCGTCATCGACCCGCTGAACGCGTGGGGACTGACGCTGACGGGACTGGCGCTGATGCTGGGCGCCGCCGTCAGGTGGTCGGCGTTCTGGGGCGCGGTGATGATGCTGTTCTACTGGGCCGCCGCGCTGACCGGCGGGCCGATGCAGGGACTGCCCGTCGCACACGGGTGGGTCGTCGACGACCACCTCGTCTACGCCCTCCTGTTGTTCGGCCTCGGCGCGTGGGGTGCGGGTCGCATCCTCGGCGTCGACGCCTTCCTCGAACGGACCGAGTTCGTGCAGAACAACCGCTGGCTCAGGTACGTTCTCGGGTGAGGGCGCCGGGGGCGACCGAAACTATACGTTCCCGGTCGTTCGCTGAACGCGTATGCGAGTAGCGCGCATCCGAACGGCCGACGGGAGCATCGAGACGGGCGAGTACGAGGACGGCGTCGTCACCGTCGACGGCGACACGTATTCCGTCGACTACGAGGCGAACGGAGACCGCGAGAGAACGGGAGAGACCGCTGCCGAGGCGACGCTGCTCGCGCCCTGCGAGCCGTCGGCGTTCTACTGCGTCGGCCGGAACTACGCGGCGACGGTCGACCAGATGAACTACGAGGTGCCCGACGAACCCGACTGGTTCATCAAACCGCCGACATCGCTTCTCGACCCCGGCGCCGACGTCGTCTACCCCTCGTGGTGCGACCGACTGACGTACGCCGGCGAGTTGGCCGCCGTCGTGGACGAGACGTGTCACGACCTGTCGGTCGGGGAGGTAGACGAGGCGGTCCGCGGCTACACGATACTGAACGACCTCGACGCCATCGACCAACCGAAGCGGACGGCCAGAAAGGCGTTCGACGGGTCCGCACCGCTCGGGCCGTGGATAGAGACGGACGTCGACCCGACCGACCTCGACATGACGACGCACGTCGGCGGGGAACTGCGGCAGGAGGCGAACACGGGCGAGATGCTGTTCGGCCCGCGCGAAATCGTCTCGTTTCTCTCCGAGCGGTACACGTTCCGCCCGGGCGACGTGATAGCCTTCGGGAGTCCGGCGAACCCCGGCGACGTGGAACCCGGCGACGACGTAGAGATGTGGTACGAGGGAATCGGGACGCTCCGAAACCGGGTGGTCACACCGGAGTGAACGTCCCGCGCAGCGGAACCGCGCGAACGTACTTCACGAACTTTTATTATCTATCCCGAAGAGATGAGAGGTAACTCATGTCGGTCGTACCCGTACGCGCGTAACTCTCCTCGAAGGGCGAACAGACGGACGACCGACCCGCGACACCTCCCGAACACGTGAGCACGAACACCCGCACGACGACCGAATCGCAGACGACCGCCACCCGACCGACGCCGACGGACGCCCGTTCGGCCGACCCCGCGTCCGCCGACGCGACGCCGGAGACGACCGACGACGCCGCCTCGTGGGTCGCCCGCTGTCAACGGCAGTTCGACGGGAGCGACAGGGACCGCCTCCGCAACCTCGCGGACGCGGAGAACGAGGCGATGCCGTAGCCGTCTGGTTCCCCACGCACCGACGGCCTCTCGGAACGCTCTTGCCGGTGGGTCCGATATCGCCGCACGGCCGATGACGAGGCCACCGTTCCGAGTCGGGGTGGCACCCGACGGTGACGAACCCTATGAGTGCCGAGGCCGACTTTCCGTGCGGAGGCCCTTGTTGAATCCTCTGCTGGTCACAGTTTGTCAAGAGCGTGCTGAATACAGAGCGCGAGTCGGCCTGGACGCGAGTCCATCTGACGAGTTCCGTGGCTCACCCGTGAATCTCGATGACTCGTCGACCGTGAGCCACCGCTGTAGGAGACGACCTGTTCTGGAGACATAACGTCCGATACCGCGCCACAGAACGCACAGGAACTCGTCTCCAGACCAGTCGAACGTTCGGACGACAATCTTCATACTGTCTGCTACCTTTTAAATCGATTATGGAAATAGACGACTTCGTTGGCCTTACCCGGCGGTGGCCGGTTCTCGACGGGTTGCGAGACGGCCCACTCGACAGGCGAGAGCTTCAGGAAGCAGTCGGCGTTTCGCGGCCAACGATCCACCGCCAGCTTCGAGCACTCAGGGACAGTGGGCTGGTGGCGAAACAGAACGGAACCTTCAGCCTCACGCCAGTCGGTGAGCTCGCAGCTGCCGAGTTCGCCCGGACGTTCGATGCTATGGATACGGTCTCGGCACTGAGCCACGTCACCCCGTGGCTTCCACTCGCGGAGTTCGGCTTCGAGTTCGACAGGCTCGGAGACGCAGAAATAGCGCTACCACGTCCGAACGACCCGTTCGCGCCGACCAGACGGATGTTACAGACCATCCACGGGGCCGACCACATCCGTATGCTCACGTACACGTTCCTGCCCGAGGGCGACCCGGCTGCCAGACAGTGCTTCGTTGACGAGGGACAGCACTTCGAGGGAGTCTTGGATTCGACACTCGTCCGCTCGCTCCTCAACGACCCGGCATCGAGGACTCACCTTCGAGACCTCCTCACCCGAGGGGCCCGCATCGCCATTGCCTCCCAACCCGTACCCCTCATCTTGACCATCGCCGACGAGTGGGTCATCATCGGAGCCGTCGACGAGAGTGGGAGTCCCCGGGGGCTGATTGTGACCGACAACGACGTGGTTCGGACGTGGGCCGAAGAGACAGTCACCGCCTACCACGCCGGAGCCGAGCAGCTCACACCGAGCGCTATCGACATCGGAACGGTGGCGACCGATGGTGGTGAGTGACCAGCGAACCACCCGAACTCATGCCACCCGCTCGGGAAGTGGACCCAGAAACTCGAAGCCGTATCGCTCGCCGATAGCGAACACCGACTGGAGTATCTCCTCTGTGGGCTCGACGGGTTCGGGGAGCGACCGGTCCTCGGTCGGTTGCCCGACCTCCCTGAAGAAGTCCTCTGCACCGCCGGGTGTCATGACGGCGATGACACGACAGACTTCGTCGCCCTCGTTGGCGAAGCCGTGGACCTCGCCGCCGGGGACGTAGCCGGACGCTCCCGGGCCGAGCATCCGGTCGCGCCCATCGACGTGGAGTCGCGCCTCGCCCTCGATGACGTGGAAGACTTCGCTCGGTTCGTGGGTGTGAAGCCCGTTCTCGAACATCGGCGGGACCAGCATGTCGAGCACGAGGTACTCACCGTTCGTTGTCTCGGCGTCCGCGGTGATGGACAGGGTCGCACCGAGGACGTGGTAGTGTTCTGATTCGGTTCGGCTATCGGGTTCGGGAGTGTAGTTCGACATCGTATTCTCTGACGAGGGGGAACGCAGGGGCCGCGTTAGGACGGTGTACCCGCCCGCTTCGTCGACTGTACCGAGACTCCGAGGTGAATTGTAGTTACCCGCTGAGACTCTCTCACCCGACGAGACACAGCCTTCCTATCGACGCAAAGTTACTCCCACGAGCGGTAACCTGTAATGAGCAGCGCAGTCACGTTCGGTCCAGAAGCGAGCCGATACCGCTGTGTCCGTCTGCTGAATACACGCTCTGTACTCAGCACGCGTTTCTGTCACGACTCAAGGATTTCGACAGAGCTTGTGCGGACGTACTCGCGACCGGACCGAGACCCCGAAATCGACTCCGACGGTCAGTCGTCGGTCGTCGCCGGCGACTGACGACCGGACCCGGCCGTCCCCTCGTTCCGCCCGCCGAGGAGCGTCGTCGCGAACAGGACGAGCGGCGAGAGGAACGCGAAGAAGTAGTACGGGGCGTACGCGAGCGTTCCCACGCCGAAGACGGCGGACATGTAGACGGCGCCGGCGTGCCACGGGAAGAGCGCGCCCGTCGGGGTGCCCGCGGACTCGATGGCCCGCGAGAGGTCCTCGCCCGCCAGTCCGTACTCGTCGTAGAGGTTCCGGAGGGTGAGTCCGGGAACGACGATGCTCATGTACTGCTGGGCGGAGAACGCGTTGACGAGGATGGCCGAGGCGCCGGTCCCGATGACCAGACTGCGCGGACCGCGGACGGCCGACGCGAACGAGTGAGCGAGCACCGCGAGGACGCCGGTCCGTTCGAGGAGTCCGCCGAGCGCAAGCGCCGCGACGACAATGGAGATGGTCCAGGCCGACCCGGAGAGACCGCCGCTGGCCAGCAGGTCGTTCACGAGCGTCACGCCCGTTTCGGGGGCCGTCCCGTCAAGGAAGACCCCCCAGGCGGCGGTGAACGAGCGACCCTGGACGAGAATCGTCGCGAAGGTGCCGGCGAAGACGCCGGCGACGAGCGTCGGGAGCGCGGAGACGCCGTAGAGCGCCAGTCCGAAGGTGACGACGAGCGGAAGGAGGACCAGCGCAGAGAGGTCGTAGGTGCCGGCCAGCGCGCCCTGAATCTCGGCGACGCGGCCGGCGGGAATCGCGCCGCCGGAGCGCAGCCCCAGAACCGCGTAGAGCAGGACCGAGAGGCCGAAGGCCAGAACCGTCCCGTTGCGCATCGCGCGGATGTGGTCGTAGAGGTCGACGTTCGTCACGGCTGCCGCGAGGTTCGTCGTGTCCGACAGCGGCGACTGCTTGTCGCCCGCGTAGGCGCCCGAGAGGACGGCGCCGGCGGTCATCGGTTCGGGGACGCCGAGACCCGCGCCGATGCCGATGAACGCGACGCCGAGCGTTCCGGCCGTCGTCCACGACGACCCGATGGCGAAAGCCACGGCCATCGCGAGCAGCGCCGTCGCCGGCAGGAAGACGTCCGGCGTCAACACCGCGAGCCCGTAGTACATGAGTCCGGGAATCGTCCCGGCGCTAATCCAGGTGGCGATGAGCGCGTAGATGACGAACAGGATGAGGATGGCCTGCAAGCCCATCAACAGGCTGTCCGCGAGGCCCTCGTAGAGGTCGTCCCACGAGTAGCCGAGCCAGTACGTCCCCACCGCACCGGTCAAAACGATACTCCAGAGCAGCGGGCCGTGCGGGGCCAACTTCAGGTATCCGGACCCGACGCCGAGGAACAGAACGATTCCGAGGACGGGAACCAGCGCCTGCAGGAGGCTCGGCCGCCGGTCCGCCGGGATGTCCTCGTACGTCAGCGGTTCGAGGTTCAAGGAAGGCACGTGTGCCCCACGGTAATAACTGCGGAGTATTAAGTTAGGCTATTTTATTCCCGTAGGGTATCAGAATTGGTACCGTTACTCGCGGTAACAATAAACGGAGACCGTTTCGGCGAGGTCCGTTCGGACGAGAGCGAGTCGCGAGCGCCGCAGTCAGAACCGAGTACGAACGCAATCGGAACGGCCTACTCGTCGTCGGTCTTGCCGGGCCACGTCACCGACCCCAGGAACGAGACGCCGGTCCGCTCCGCCGCCCGGGAGATCATGTGTGCGCCGGTCGGCACCGTCAGGAACAGGAAGACGATACCGACCAGCGACGAGAGGCCGGCGCCCCCGGGACCGAAGTACGCGAACCCGGC